>NZ_PYHR01000002.1:3600000-3900000 GCF_003121705.1 Serinibacter arcticus
CTCGGCGGCCTCGGCGCGGGGCGCGAGCGGGCCCAGCGCCAGGGCCAGCGCGGCGAGCGCCAGCCCGAGCACCGCGATCACCCGCGCGAGCAGCGGCGAGGGGAGGGACGTCGTCGTACCGCGAGCACTCATGCCCCCGATCCTCGCCTGCGGGCGGACCGGGCGCAACGACCGACCTGGTCCCGGGCCGCCGGTGCCGGGGCGCGGGTGGAGACGCGGATCACGCCTCGAGGGGAATGCCGGGACCGATGAGTTCGTTGGACCGCACGCGTCAACACCGTGATGCATCCGGCGAACGACAGGCACCGCATGACCTCCACCACCAGCTCCGACCGCGCCCTCACGGCGGCGTCCGGCGCGACTCCCGAGTCGACCGAGGCCGTGGCCGACGTCGTCGCGGTCGAGGTCGCCCACGACGCCCAGCCCGCTCCCGAGCGGCTCACGCCCGCCAATCTGCGGCTGCTGGTCCTGCTGCTGGTGTCGGCGTTCGTCGTCATCCTCAACGAGACGACCATGGGCGTGGCGCTGCCTCCGATCATGGACGACTTCGGCATCACGGCCGCGACCGGCCAGTGGCTGACGACGGCGTTCCTGCTGACCATGGCCGTGGTCATCCCGACGACGGGCTGGCTGCTCGGACGCCTCGGCACCCGCCGGGCCTACCTCGTGGCGATGTCGGCGTTCAGCGTCGGCACGGCGCTCGCGGCGTTCGCCCCCTCCTTCGAGATCCTGCTCGGGGCCCGCGTGGTCCAGGCGTCCGGCACCGCGATCATGATGCCGCTGCTCATGACGACCGTGATGCGGATCGTCCCGCCGTCCCAGCGCGGCCGCGTGATGGGTAACGTCGCGCTCGTCATCGCCGCCGCCCCGGCGCTCGGCCCGAGCGCGTCAGGCCTCGTGCTGCGCGGTCTGACGTGGCACTGGATCTTCGCGATCGTGCTGCCCATCGCGGTCGTCGCGCTCGTGTGCGGCTGGCGCTGGGTGCGTGACGCCAGCACGCCGAGCCCGATCCCGCTCGACCTGATCTCCGTGCCGCTGGCGGTGCTCGCGTTCGGCGGCCTCGTCTACGGCCTCTCCGGCCTGGGCGAGGCGGCGCAGTCGGACCCGGTCGTCCCGGTGTGGGTCCCGCTCGTCGGGGGTGTCGCGGCGCTGGCGCTGTTCGTGCGGCGCCAGCTGGTGCTGGCGCGCGACAACCGCGCCCTGCTCGATGTGCGGGTGATGACGGTACGGAGCTTCGCGACCGCCGTCGTGCTCATGTGCCTCGCGATGTTCTCGATGTTCGGCGTGATGATGCTGCTGCCGCTCTACGTGCAGCGCGTGCTCGGTCTCGACCCGCTCGCCACCGGCCTGCTGATGCTGCCCGGCGCGCTCGCGATGGGTCTGCTCGGCCCCGTCGTCGGCCGGGTCTACGACCGCATCGGCCCGCGGCCGCTCGTGGTCCCTGGCCTGGTCGCGAGCTCCGCGGCGCTCGCGCTGCTGGCGGCCGGCCCCAGCGAGGCGTGGCTCGTCCTGGGCGCGCACATCCTCATGAGCCTCGGCATGGCGCTGGTGTTCACGCCGATGTTCACGCTCGCGCTCGGCTCGCTCACCGGCCACCTGGTCCCGCACGGCTCGGCCGCCATCGGCACGATGCAGCAGCTCGCCGGCGCGGCCGGGACCGCGGCGTTCGTCGCGATCATGACGATCCGCGAGGAGTCGGCCTTGGCGGTCGGCACCGACGAGGTCGCCGCGCTGTCGGGCGGCGTGCACACGGCGTTCTGGGTCGGGGCTGCCGTGATGGCGCTCGCGGCCGTGGTCGCCACGACGCTGCGCCGTCCGGCCGATCTCGGTTCGGGCGGTCCGGTCGCCGTCGGCCACTGACCGACCCTGGTCCACGACGACGGGCTCCGCACCTCCGGGTGCGGGGCCCGTCGTCGTTCCGGGTCCTCCCGACCCCGATCCCCAGACCGCTGCTGCGCTGGTTGCGGTTGACGGTCGGCCAACCGCAACCAGCGCAGCAGCGGTTCGGGGGACGACGGCGGGGGTGCGCCTGGCCGTGAGCTGTCCCCAGGTCGTCCCTACGTCCGTGCGTCCACATCGGGTCCGGTCTCGGGCCCGCGGCCCCGGCGGTGCTGCTCCGATGGCGCCATGGACGACGATCCGCTGGCAGCGCTGACCGAACCGGGGATGGTGGCCCGAGGCCGTCGAGGGTCCCCACCTCCCGCACTCATCGAGCTCGCAACGCGGCAGCGGGGCCTCGCCACCCGCCGGCAGTGCGAGGAGAACGGCATGTCCGCGTTCCAGATCACGAGGCTCGTCCGTCGCGGCCTGTGGCCCGCGGTGGCTCGCGGCGTCGTCCTCGTCGTGCCAGGTCTCGTGAATCACAGCGACTGGCCGGAGCGGGCGAGGCAGCGCGCGCAGGTCGCGGCGCTCGCAGCCGGCGATCGAGGGATGCTCGTCGGACTCGCCGCGCTCTCGTGGCTCGGGGTGCAGGGGGCCCCGCTTCGCTACGTGCCGGAGTTCACCCGGCTCGAGGGCGGCACGCTGCGGGTCCAGCCCGGTGTGCGACAGCGTCGACTGACCCGTCGGGAGGACATCGCGGGCCACCCGAAGGTGGTCGGGTTCGACGGTGTGCTCACGTCCGGTCCGCTGTGGGCGCTCCAGCAGGGACTGTCCGGACTATCACGCGACCAGGCCGTCTCGCTGGTGGACAGCGCTCTGAACACGGGCCGGCTCCGAGCCTCGGACCTGCCGACGCTCCTCCATCTCCTGACGGCGATGCCGGGCGTGTGCGCGCTCCGGGAGTGGCTGCCCCTCGTCGACGGCAGGTCGGAGTCGCCGGCGGAGACCCGTGCCCGTCTGGTGTGCCACGACAGCGGTGTTCCGCCGGACGATCTCCAGCGCACGGTCCTCGACCAGTGGGGGGAGTTCGTCGCGCGGTGCGACCTCGTGTGGGAGCTCGGCGACGGTCGTCTGCTGATCATCGAGATGGACGGAGCACACCATCGTCAGACGGGTCAGATCACGCGGGACAACGCGCGTGACAGCGCCCTGATCGGGCTCGGCCACGTCGTGCACCACGTGAGCTGGAGCGACCTGTTCGACGGTCGGCTCGTGGCGATCGTCCGTCGCGAGCTCCACCGCGCCGGCCGACTCTCTTGACCGGCAGAGGTCCGCCGAACCCGTCCGTCACCACACCGGTGCTGCGGTGGTTGCGGATGACGTATCGGCAACCGCAACCACCGCAGCACTCGTGCGGGACGGGCCGGCCGTACCGGTCAGTCGACCGTCGCGTCCAGGTCCTCCGCGTCCACGATCCGGTAGGCGTAGCCCTGCTCCGCCAGGAAGCGCTGGCGGTGGGCGGCGAAGTCGGCGTCGACCGTGTCCCGCACGACCACCGCGTAGAAGTGCGCCGACCGCCCGTCGCCCTTCGGGCGCAGCAGCCGACCGAGGCGCTGGGCCTCCTCCTGCCGCGACCCGAACGCCCCGGACACCTGGATCGCCACCGCCGCCTCCGGCAGGTCGACCGAGAAGTTCGCGACCTTCGAGACCACGAGCACCCGGATCTCGCCCGACCGGAAACCGTCGTAGAGCTTCTGCCGCTGCGTCACCGTCGTCGCCCCGGTGATGACGGGCGCCCCGAGGGACTCGGCGAGCTCGTCGAGCTGGTCCAGGTACTGCCCGATGACCAGCGTCTGCTCGTCGGGGTGCCTGGCGAGCAGCTGCCGCACCACCGCGATCTTCCCCGGCGCGGTGGCGGCGAGCCGGTAGCGGTCCTCGGGCTCCGCCGTCGCGTACGTCATCCGCATCGTCTCCGGGAGCGAGAGCCGCACCTCGACGCAGTCGGCCGGCGCGATGTAGCCCTGCGCCTCGATGTCCTTCCACGGGGCGTCGTAGCGCTTCGGCCCGATGAGGGAGAAGACCTCGTCCTCCCGGCCGTCCTCGCGCACGAGTGTCGCGGTCAGCCCGAGCCGCCGCCGCGCCTGCAGGTCCGCCGTCATCCGGAAGATGGGCGCGGGCAGCAGGTGCACCTCGTCGTAGAGCACGAGGCCCCAGTCGCGCGCGTCGAGAAGCTCCAGGTGCGGGTAGGCGCCCTTCCGCTTCATCGTCAGCACCTGGTACGTGGCGATCGTGACCGGGCGGATCTCCTTGCGGGCGCCGGAGTACTCACCGATCTCGTCCTCGGTCAGCGTCGTGCGCCGCACCAGCTCGTCGCGCCACTGCCGCGCGCTGACGGTGTTCGTGACGAGGATGAGCGTGGTCGCCTTGGCGGCGGCCATCGCGCCGGCCCCCACGATCGTCTTCCCGGCCCCGCAGGGCAGCACGACGACGCCCGACCCGCCGTGCCAGAACGTCTCCACGGCCTCGGCCTGGTAGGGCCGCATGGCCCAGCCGTCCTCGTCCAGCGCGATGTCGTGCGCCTCGCCGTCGACGTACCCGGCGAGGTCGTCCGCCGGCCAGCCGAGCTTGAGCAGCACCTGCTTGAGGTGGCCGCGCTGGGACGGGTGCACGACGACGGAGGTGTCGTCGAGCCGCGTGCCCACCAGGCCCTGGGTGCGCTTGGAGCGGAGCACCTCCTCCAGCACCGCGCGGTCGAGCGCGTGCAGCACGAGCCCGTGCGCGGGGTCGGAGAGGATCTGCAGCCGCCCGTAGCGCGACATGGTCTCGGCGACGTCGACCAGCAGGCTGTGCGGCACCGGGTAGCGCGAGTAGCGCACGAGGGTGTCGACGACCTGCTCGGCGTCGTGCCCGGCGGCGCGGGCGTTCCAGAGGCCGAGCGGGGTCAACCGGTAGGTGTGGACGTGCTCCGGGGCGCGCTCGAGCTCGGCGAACGGGGCGATCGCGCGGCGGCACGCGCCGGAGTCGGGGTGGTCGACCTCGAGCAGCAGGCTCTTGTCGGACTGGACGATCAGGGGGCCATCAGGCATCCGACCATTCTCTCAGCCGGGGCGCCGCGGTGGGCGGTCGGTCGCTGCGCTCCTGACGAACACGCACCCGGCCGACCCCGCAGACGCAACACGCCGGCTCAGGCGGGCGTCACGCCACCGATCCGGTGCAGCGCGATCGTGAGGTCGCTCTCGCGCTCGACGTCGCGCGCGACGACGTGCCCGCCCTGCACGCGCAGGGGCGCGAGCCGGCGTCGGTCGACGGCGCCCGAGGGGCCGACGACCGTCACCCAGACGGTCGTCTGCGCTCGCACGGCCTCGCGGAGGGCGGCGACGGCGCTGGCCGGGTCGCTCTCGCGCGCCGCGCGGGCGTCCGCCTCCCGCAGTCGTGCGACGGCGGCCTCGGGGTCGGCGAGCTCCGCCGTCGGGGCCGTCGTGGTCCGGGAGCCTCGGGGGACCGCCGCGACGGTCGTCGTCTCCGTGCGCACGACGACGCCGTCCGGCCCCTCCACCAGCACCGCCTGCGCCTGCCCGCGCAGCAGCGACGCGAGGCGGGCGGCGGGCAGCTCGGACACCGCGACCGTCGGGGCGAGGAGGCGCAGCCGCAGGTCCCGTTCGTGCACCAGGGTCGTCAGCGTGCCGGGGTCGTCGCTGCGGAGGTAGCTCGCGGCGGGACCGGCCCGCAGCCCGCCGTGACGGCGCTGGGCGTCGCGGACCGCGTACTCCAGCGCCTGCGGCACGGGCGTGCGGCTGACGTCGGTGAGGGTCGCGAGGATCTCGTCGGCGTCGAGGCCGGACTCGACGGCGCGGCTGAGCGACGCCGTCGTGAACCGCGCGGTCAGGCCCGAGCCGCGCGACTCGATCTCGCTCGTGCGCGCCAGCAGCTCCTCGATCACGCGGCTGGGACGACCCGGCACGATCGCCGTGAGGTCGGCCTGCAGCAGGATCTCCTCGACGGCGGGCGGGAGGTCGGCCGCGAGGGCGGCGGCGGACGCGGCGACGACCGTGCCCGACCCGCCCGCCTCGTCCGACCCGTCAGCCTCGGCCCGCTCCCGCCCCGGACCCCCCGACCCGAGCAGCGCGGTGCCCGCGCCGCTCAGCGCGCCGGCCGCGGTCACCCCGAGCACGGCGGCCTCGGTCAGCACCGCCGCGACGGCCCAGTCGGGCGGGGGCGAGGCGGGGGTCTCCCAGGCGAGGTGCCGGGTCACGGCCTCCAGGGTGGGGGCGCCGCCGTCGGGCCACGCCGTCAGCGCGAGGAGCACCCGGCGCCGCAGCCGGGCGGCCCAGCCGCGCTCGAGGCCCGGCTCCAGCACGGAGCGCAGGGCGCCGTCGTCGGCCCGGGTCCCGACCAGGGCGAACGCCCGGTCGCTGTGCAGCCAGGCGTGGGCGAGCCGCGCCCAGCGCGCGGTGACGTCCTCGTCGTCGTACGCGTGGGTGGGGGCCCAGAGCGCGCCGTCCTCGTCGTGCGTCTGGCCGATCTCCCCGACGGCGGCCGCGAGCTCCACCAGAAGGGTGGTCGTGGTCTCGGGGGCGCCGAGGGCGGTGCCGGTGCGGCGGATCTCGCGCACGCCGACCCCGCCGGACCGCAGCGCCCCGGCGGGGGCGGCGCCCCACGCCTCGACGAGCGCGACCAGGTGCTGGTGCAGCTCGAGGGCGGCGCGGGCCGACTCGGCGGCCCGCGTCTCCTGACCCACCGACGCGGCGGCCGGGGTCGGGGGAGCGACGGCGAGGTCGCGGTGGGTGCGCCCCTCGCGCAGCGCCAGGGCCGTGGCGCCGGGCAGCACGACGCCGCCGTCCGCGGTCCGTCGCACGAGGCCGCGCTCGGTGAGGGTGGCGACGGCGGAGGTGAGCGACGACGCGCCCGCGCCGTCGTCATCCGCGAAGGTCCCCACCGGCGGCCCCCACGTGAGCGCGTCGAGGATGCGGCGCGCGGCTGCGGGCAGGTCGGCGGCCGCGGCGACGGCGGCGGCCGGCTCCGCCGTCCCGGCCGGGACCGTCACCGCGAGCCCGGCGGGCCGCGGGCGGGCGGCCGCGACGCCGGGCGCGGGCGACGTGCGCCGCCCGGTGCCCGCCGCGTCGGGGTCCGCCGCGACGAGGTCGACCAGGGCGAGCGCGTGCAGGCGCTCGAGCACATCGCCCACCTCCGCCAGACCCGTGGCGACGGCGAGGGTGGCCTCCGGGACCCCCGGCGCGTCGCCGTCCCCGGCCGGGAGCAGCGCGTCCAGGGCCACGACGGCGTCGAGCACCGCCAGGTGCGGCGTGTCCAGACCGGCGACGGCGAGCTGGACCGAGCGCGCCGTCGCGGCCCTGGCCGCGAGCGCCGTGAGGGAGCCGGGCAGCGGCGTCGCGAGGTCCGGTCGGGCGCGCAGGAGCGCGGCGAGCTCCGCGTCGGAGCGGTTCGCGAGGGTCGGCGCACGGCCCGCCCCGGCAGCGGTGGGGGCGGCCGGGTCGGGGCTGGGGATGGTGGGCATCGGGAACCACGCTAGGCCTCCGCGAGCCAGGGGAGAACCTCAGGCCCGACCGGTAGGGTGGGCAGTCCTGACCCGTGCAAGAAATGGACCCTTTCGTGCCCACTGGCAAGATCAAGTTCTTCGACACCGACCGCGGCTTCGGCTTCATCGCCGGCGACGACGGTACCCAGGTGTTCCTGCACGCGTCCGCCCTCCCGGGCGACGTCACCGACCCCAAGCCCGGATCCCGCGTCGACTACGGCGTCGCCGACGGCCGCAAGGGCCCGCAGGCCCTCTCCGTGACCATGCTCGACCCGGTCGTGTCCGTCTCCCGCGCCCAGCGGCGCTCGCCCGACGACATGGTCGCCGTCGTCGAGGACCTCATCAAGCTCCTCGACCGGGCCTCCGGTGCGCTCCGCAAGGGCCGCTACCCGGAGAGGGAGTTCTCCTCCCGGCTCGCATCGGTCATGCGGGTCATCGCCGACGACTTCGAGGCCTGAGCCATGACGACCCCCACCGCCGACGCGCCCGTGCGTGCGCGCCGCACCACCGCCAAGCCGCGCCGCGACGCGGTGCTGGCCGCCGCCGTCGAGCAGGCGCGCGAGGCTGCGCTGGAGACGTCGGGCTACGACGACGTCGGTGAGCACCTCGGCTACGCCGACGACGCCGAGCGTCTCGGGAGCCACCGCTTCGCCAGCACCGCCCCCGGCTACCGCGGCTGGCACTGGACCGTCACGGTCGCGCGCATCTCCCGCTCCAAGACCGTCACGATCTGCGAGGTCGAGCTCCTCCCGGGCGACGACGCGCTGCTCTCCCCGGCCTGGGTGCCGTGGGCCGAGCGCCTCGTGCCGGGCGACGTCGGCCCGAACGACGTCCTCCCGGAGGGCGCCGTGGACGACCGCGTCGTTCCCGGCTACGTGCCGGCCGACGGCGACCCGGTCGACGTCGCGCGCGACGCGCAGGCGATCATCGAGCTCGGTGCCTGGCGCCAGCAGGTGCCCAGCCGCCAGACCCTCGTCGACGCCGCGACGCGGTGGGAGGACCGCCTCCCGGCCGGAGGCCGGTCGTTCGCGACCGACCCGACCGCGTTCATCGTCCCGCTCAGCGGTGTGCTCGGTCAGGTGTACGGCGTCTGCGTCAACGAGTTCTCGCCCGACGACGGCAAGGTCGTCCGCCTCGACCAGGTCGGCACCGTCCCCGTGGAGCGCGGGGTCATCGAGTCGGTGTGGCCGGACAACGCGCCGGTGATCGACGAGATCAGCCTCGACACGGCGGCGCTCGCGGAGAAGGCGGAGCCGGCACCGGTCGCGGAGGCCGTCGAGGTCACCGGGGCTGTCGACGACGAGACGCCGGCTGACCCCGTCGCCACCGACGACGTCGCAGCCACCGACGAGGCCCCCGACCAGGCCTGACACCCCCCGTCCCGCCATCACGGGAGAGCACGGCCCGCCCGGCGAGAGATCGCCGCGGCGGGCCGTTCTCGTCCCCGGCACCGACCGGTGCCAGCCCACCCCGTCTCGGCTGGCACTGCGGGAATCCTGACGTAAACTCAGCACAGAACGCATCGAGTCTTGAGGCAGTTCTCATCTCGTCCCGGGCCTTCGGACCGGCCGAGGTGAATGTCCGCAGGGGGCTACGGATCGCGCCTGCCGGATCTCCGGGCGTCGAGAGGACCGCCGGGCCCGTGCCATGAGCGCTGACACCCCCCGGAGCGACACCGCTCTCCCTCCCGCCGCCCTTCCGCCCGCCGGCCGCCGCGTCGTCGGACCGCCCGAGTGGCACGCCCGGATCCAGCTGTACCTCACCATCGGCGACGCCCTCGCCATCCTCGCGACCCTCGCCGTCGTGCAGGCGCTGTGGCCCGGGGCGGACTCGAGCGTCCGGGTCGGCTGGATCGCCGTCGACCACGCCGTCGTCGGCAGCGTGATCGGTCTGGTCTGGCTGTTCTTCCTCGCCGTCACCCGGTCGCGGCAGACCCGGGTGCTCGCGGCCGGTGACCTCGAGTACCGACGCGTGCTCAACGCCACGCTGCTGGCGTTCGGCACCGCGGCGATCCTCGCCTTCCTGCTGCAGGTGTCCTTCTCGCGCGGCTACTTCCTCCTGGCGCTGCCGCTCGGGGTGCTGCTGGTGCTGGCGGGGCGCTGGTTCTGGCGTCGCTACCTCTCCCGTGCCCGCCGACGCGACCGCTACGTCGACCACGCGCTGGTCATCGGCACGCGCGCGGACGCCCAGCGCCTGACGAGCGAGCTCGCCCGGCACCGTTCGGCGGGGCTGAGCCCGGTCGCCGTGTGCGTGCTCGACGACGATCCGGGCGAGATCACCGACGCCGGCGACAACCCGCTGCCGCGCGTCCCCCGCCTCGACCTCGTGGCGGGCGCGTCCTCCTCGTCGGTCGACGTCGTGGTGGTGGCCGGCGAGATGCCGCGCGGCCGCGAGGACGTCCGCCGGCTCGGCTGGGACCTCGAGGGCACCCACGCCGAGCTCATCCTCGAGTCGCGGCTGACCGACATCGCCGGGCCGCGCCTGCACCTGCGTCCCGTCGAGGGACTGCCGCTCGTGTACGTGACGCTCCCGCAGTTCAGCGGGGCGACGTACGCCGTCAAGCGCGCGACGGACGTGATCCTCAGCGCGGCGGCCCTGGTCGTGCTGTCACCGCTCCTGCTGACGATCGCCCTGCTCGTCCGGCTCGGCGACGGCGGTCCCGCGTTCTTCCGGCAGGTGCGGGTGGGGGCCAACGGTCGCCCGTTCACGATGCTGAAGTTCCGCTCCATGCGGGTCGACGCCGAGGACGTGCGCGCCCGCCTGCTGGAGCAGGACGAGGGCGCCGGGCTCCTGTTCAAGATGAAGGACGACCCCCGGATCACGCGCGTCGGACGCGTGCTGCGCAAGCTCTCGCTCGACGAGCTCCCGCAGTTCCTCAACGTGCTCGGCGGCTCGATGAGCGTCGTCGGCCCGCGCCCGCCGCTGCCGGACGAGGTCGCGGCCTACGAGGGCGACGTCGGGCGCCGCCTCCTCATCAAGCCCGGCATCACGGGGCTGTGGCAGGTGAGCGGGCGCTCGGACCTGAGCTGGGAGGAGAGCGTCCGGCTCGACCTGATGTACGTCGAGAACTGGTCGATCACGGGTGACCTCGCCCTGATCGCGCGGACCGTGGTGACCGTGCTGCGCCGGGACGGGGCGTATTGACCGCGTCGCCGACCCTCGCGGCGCTCCGCCCGCCGCGTCACATCCGGGTCAACGTCAGGACGACGTCGCGGGTGTTCCTGCGCAACGCGCCGGTGCTGGCGGCGGGCGGGGCGTTCGTCGCCGTCCTGGTGCTCCTCTCGGGGCCAGGCGCGCGGACTCCGCACCTCTTCGTCGGCGTCGGTCTCGGGATGCTCGCGTGCGTGCTCTCCTTCGCCGTCGACTTCTCTCGCCTGCCCGGCGCGGCCGCCACGGCGGTGCCCCTGCTCAACCTCGTCGCCCTCGGCGTCCTCGAGGCGGGCGGTATCCCGGTCTCGATGCTCACCGTCCTGCCCGTCCTGACGCTCGCGGTCTCGCACGGGTCCGCCGGTGCCCTCGCGGGGGTCGTCGGCGGCACGCTGGTCGCCTGGACGCCGATGCTCCTCGACCCCGTGCCGGTCGGGCCCGCCCACCTGCCCTCGCTCCTGCTCGTCCCGATCGTGCTGGTCACCGTCGGGTTCACGGTGACCGGCGCCGAGCGCAGGGCCCGCGCCCGCAGCAGCCTCCTGCGCCGTCAGGACGGCGCGCTGCAGGAGCTGCTCGACGACCTCGTCGCCGAGCGCGAGACGCTCCAGGGCATCCTCGCCGTGCTGCCCGCCGGCGTCGTCGTGCTCGACGGGTCCCGCGTCGTGCTGGCCAACCCCCGCGGTGCCCGGCTGCTCGCCCCGGCGGGCCACCCGGTGGACCGCGAGAGCCGCGAGCAGGAGGCCGAGAGCGAGGCGGACGCCACGGCGTCGCCCCTCTCGAGCGTGCTGGGCCGCGCCGTCGCCGGCGAGGCGATCACGGCGGAGACCCACGCGTGGGTCGAGCCGGACGGGACGCGGTCCGCGATCCGGACCACGACGGCGACGCTGCCCGGCCGATCCGGCCGCGCGCCGCTGCGCGTGGTGCTGCTGGAGGACCTCACGCAGGAGGACCGCGCGATCCAGCAGCGGGAGGACTTCGTGCGCGCCGTGTCCCACGAGCTGCGGACCCCGCTCACGTCGGTGGTCGGCTACCTCGACCTCGCCCGTGACGTGCCCGACGTCCCCGACGACGTGCACGAGCTGCTCGAGATCGCCGACCGCAGCGCCCACCGCGTGCTGCGCCTCGCGGACGACATGATGGTCGCCTCGCGCCTGCGCACCGGACCGCTCCGCGTCGATCTCGCGGCGACGGACCTGTCGGAGCTCGTGCGCTCGCGGCTCGAGGAGACCCGGTACGCCGCCGAGGTGGGCGGCATCGTGCTCGTGGACGCCACCGAGGGTCCCTGCCTCGTGCAGGCGGACGAGGCCCGGCTGCGGCAGGCGATCGACAACGTCCTGTCCAACGCTGTCCTGTACTCGCACGTCGGTGGTGTGGTGACCGTCGCGACGCGGACCCGGGGGGATCACGCCGTGGTGGAGGTCCTCGACGAGGGGATCGGGATCCGGCCGGAGGACCGAGCCCGGGTCTTCGACCGCTTCTTCCGCGCCCCCGCCGTCGTGCGGGGCTCCCGTCACGGCACCGGCCTGGGGTTGCACGTGGCCCGCGAGATCGTCGTCGGGCACGGCGGGGACATCGCGATCCGCAGCACCCCGGGCGAGGGGACGCGCGTGGAGATCCTGCTGCCCGCCGTCGTGCACGGGGCCGCCGCGTGAACGTGGACCTGCCCACGGTGCTGCTCCTGCAGCACCTCGTGGTCGGGATGCTCACCGTCGTCTACGGGGTGGACGTCGTGCGCCGCGGGTTCACCTCGGTGGACCGGTACTGGATGATCGCGTACCTCGCGGCCGGGCTCGCCAGCCTCGGCCACCTGATCGGCACCCTGACCGCGCAGCGCGACTGGACCGACTCCGTCGCCGACGCCCTGCTGGTCCTCGCCGCCGGGGCCGCGTGGAGCGGGGTGCGGGTGCTCGACGGCGCCAGGCCCCGGCTGTGGATGCCGGTCCTCACGGCCGTGGCCGTCGCCGTCGCGGGTGGCCTCGGCTCCTCGGTGGAGCCGCGAGGCTATCTCGCGGTCGTCGCCGGCTGGGCGGTGGCGACGGCGGTCGCCACCGTGCGGGGGAGCGCCATCCGCCACATCGGTGGTGCCGTGATCGCCGGCTCGCTGGGTGTCGGCGGGTCGGCCCTGCTGCTGCACACCGTCGTCGGGATGTCCCGCGACGGCGCCGCCGCCCCGACCGACCTCATGCTCTCGCCCGAGACCGCCGCCCTGATCATCATGGTGGCGGTCGTGGGCACGGGCGTCGGGACGCTGCTCCTGCGGACGGGGGAGGGTGGGGCCCTGCAGGTCGGCGAGGCGCTCTTCGATCCCGCGACGGGCGTGCGCACGCCGCTCGGGCTGCACGGCAGGGCCGCGGCCCTGCTCGAGGACGGGCGTGCCGGCGGGCGCCCGTCGACCGTCGCCGTCGTGGAGCTGGTGGACGCCGTCACCCTGCTCGACGCCTACGGGTCGCGGATGATCGAGTCCGCGCGCGAGCTGGTGGCAGCGGTGCTCATCGACACTGCGCCTCGGGGGAGTCTCGTCGGGACGGTCGAGGGGACGGAGTGCTCGTTCGTCGTCGTGCTCCCCGACCACGACGCCGAGCAGGCGGATCCCTGGCGGGCGACGGTGGTCGCCGCGGTGCGCGCCTCCCGCGTCGAGGTCGTGGGCGACGGCGTGCGGCTCGGCGTCAGCGTCGGGCTCGCCGACGGGGACGGCGCCCTGCTCGACCTCGTGGACCGGGCGAGCTAGTCGGCCCTCGCGGCTCAGCCCTGGCGGAAGCGGTACCCCACGCCACGCACCGTCTCGACCCAGCGCGGGTTGCTGCTGTCGTCGTCGAGCTTGCGGCGGAGGTTGACCATGTGGACGTCGAGGCGACGGTTCTCGGACTGCTCGACGGGAGCGTCCACGCTCTCGCGCCCGTGCCGCAGCATCCGCGCGAGGTCCTCCTTGCTCGAGACGCGCCCGGGCACGGTGACGAGGTGGGAGAGGATGTCGAACTCGCTGCGGGTGAGGTGGACGTCCGACTCGTCGAGCGTCACGGTCCGGGCGAGACGGTCGACCACCAGCGTGCGGCCGCTCTCGTCCTGCGCCCGCATCGGCCACGACTGCCCGCCGGTGCCGGCGCCGTTGCTGCTGCCGGCGCCGCCGGAGATCTCGACCGGGGCGTCCTCGCCGAGCGGGGGCGCGTCCTCGCCGCGCACCGTGGTGCGGGGGCGGCGGAGCATGGCCTCGATGCGCGCCCGCAGCTCGCGCGGGCGGAACGGCTTGGTGATGTAGTCGTCCGCGCCCGACTCGAGCCCCATGAGGGCGTCGATCTCGTCGACCCGGGCCGTCAGCATGATGATGTAGGCGTCGGAGAAGGTGCGGATCCGGCGCGCGACCTCGAAGCCGTCGATGTCGGGCAGGCTGATGTCCAGCGTGACGACGACGGGGTCGGTCTCACGCGTGAGGTTCACCCCGTCGAGGCCGGTGGCCGCGGAGTGCGTCTGGAACCCGGCGGGGCTCAGGACCATCTCGAGGAGACGTCGGACGTCGGCATCGTCCTCGACGATCACGACGACTCGCGAATTGCTGCTCATAGTTCGAGAGGGTACAAGCCCGACCTGCCGTCCAGCGCTGTGCGCCCAGTTCGTGGGGAAGCTCTGCGCTCACCTTGCGGGAACGCAGAGCCTCCGTGGTCAACGATGCGCCCCGGCTCGTGTCTCGCACGTGCCGGGGCGCATTGCCTCTGTCGGATCAGGCCCGCGTGCGGGTCCCCCGACGGACGAGGTAGGTGCCGCCCGCACCGGCGACGACGAGGCCGCCGGCGAGGAGGGCGAGGCCACCGACCGAGCCGACGCCGGTCTCGGCCAGGCCGCCGGCCGAGGCCGCGGCGCCGGCGTCCGACCCCGTGCCCGACGACGAGCCCGAGCCCGCACCCGCGCCCGAGCCGGAGCCCGAACCGGAGCTCGGCGTGCCGACGGTGACGACCTGGGCCGGCAGGTCGTGCCCGGCGTCGGTGGTGATCTGGTGGGTGTAGACGCCCTCGACGGTGTGGGTCACGGAGAACTCGACGGTCGAGCCCGGCACGTCCTTCGTGAGCGAGGCGGTGCCGGCGATCGTGATCGTGGCGTCGGGGACGCTCGGGTCCTCGGACGTGACGGTCATGGTCGCGACGGTGGCGGTCTCGAGTCCGCCGGCCGTGACCGTGACGGGCTCGCCCGGAGCCGGGTTGAGCGAGGAGACGCTGACCGGGACGGGGGGTGCGGGGTAGGCCTGGGCGGCGGTGGGAAGGGCGACGAGGGCGAGCACGGCGGCCCCCACGGCGAACGATCGCTTCATGGTGTGGTCCTTTGCTGAGGGCGGGGGAGGTGGGTGGGGTCAGCCACTGACGAGCGCACGGTCGGTGCGGTCGGGGCCGCAGCTGCGGCTGCGACGAACGAGGTAGGCGGAGCCGGTGGCTCCGGCGACGACGCCCACGGCGAGCACCACGGCGAGGCTGGACTCGACGTGGACCGTGGGGGCGGAGGTCGTGACGGTGGTGACGACGGCCTGGTCCGAGGTGGTCACCAGATCGTTGGGGGTCGCCGTGGCCGGGGCGGCCAGGAGAAGGCCCCCGACCACGAGTGCCGTGGCGGTCCCCAGCGGTGCGAGCAGACGAGCCATGAGGTGCCTCCATCGGGTTGCACGGGTGTTCGGCGAGGCGTGCCGCGTGGAATGACCGTGACACATGGCTGATCCTTACGCAACCCCAACATTCTGCCAACGCTTCCGCCTATGTGAACAGCAAGTTACGGCTAGGCGTAAGGATTAGCGTTAGGTTTGTGTTTGTGATTCAGTTCGTGACGTGAACATCTCCGTCATCGGGTGCGGGTACCTCGGCGCCGTCCACGCCGCATGCATGGCCGACCTCGGCCACGACGTCGTGGGGGTGGACGTCGACCCCGGTCGGGTCGCACAGCTCGCGGCCGGCGAACCCCCGTTCCACGAACCGGGCTTCGCCGAGGTCCTGCGGCGCGCGCTGGACAGCGGACGCCTCTCTTTCACCACCGACGTCTCGCGCGTCGCCGGGGCCGAGATCCACTTCGTCGCCGTCGGGACGCCGCAGCAGCAGGGCTCCTACGCCGCCGACCTCACCTACGTCGACGACGCGGTCACCTCGCTGCTGCCGCACCTGGCCCCGATCGACGGCCGACCGGCCGTCGTCGTCGGCAAGTCGACGGTGCCGGTCGGGACCGCGGAGCGCCTCGCCGAGCGGCTCGGCGACGCGGCCGTCCTGGTGTGGAACCCCGAGTTCCTCCGGGAGGGCTTCGCCGTCCAGGACACCGTCGCCCCCGACCGCCTCGTCTACGGCCTGCCGGTCGACGAGACCGCCGCCGCGGCGGCGAGGGACGCGCTCGACGGGGTCTACGCCTCGATGCTCGAGCGCGGCACGCCCCGCCTGACGGCGGACTACGCGAGCGCCGAGCTCGTGAAGGTCGCCGCCAACTCCTTCCTGGCCACCAAGATCTCCTTCATCAACGCGATGGCGGAGATGTGCGAGTTCACGGGGGCCGACGTCACGTTCCTCGCCGAGGCGATCGGTCACGACGACCGCATCGGCAAGAAGTTCCTCCGCGCCGGCGTCGGCTTCGGCGGGGGCTGCCTGCCCAAGGACATCCGCGCCTTCATGGCCCGCGCCGGCGAGCTCGGCGCCGCCCAGTCGCTGACGTTCCTGCGCGAGGTGGACTCCATCAACCTCCGGCGCCGCCAGCACGTCGTCAACCTCACGGTCCACGCGCTGCAGGGCCGCGTCCCCGGCAAGCCCGTCGCCGTCCTCGGGGCGGCCTTCAAGCCGCACAGCGACGACGTGCGCGACTCCCCGGCGCTCGACGTCGCCTCCCGCCTCGCCGGGCTGGGCGCCGACGTCCGCATCGTCGACCCGGCCGCCGGCCCCGTCCTGCGCCGGCTGCGTCCCGACCTGGGGGTCGTGGACACCGTCGAGGAGGCCGTCGCCGGGGCGCACGCCGTCCTGCTGCTGACCGAGTGGCCCGAGTTCGTCGGCCTCGACCCGGCGGTGGTCGGGACCGGGGTCGCGGCGCGCACGGTGATCGACGGCCGCAACGTGCTCGACCCCGCGTCCTGGCGCGCGGCCGGCTGGACCTACGTGGGGCTGGGGCGGCCGTGACCGGGCGCCCGGCCGGCGTCGCCCTCACGCTCGGGGCGACGTGCCTGCTGCTCGCCTCGTGCGCGTCCGGCGCCTCGGCGAACGGCACCCCGACGACCGCGTCCGCCCCGGAGCCGTCGGCCTACGCCGAGCAGCTGACGGACGCCGTCGACGCCGCGCGCGTCGCCCACGGGGCCCCGGCCCTGGCCGGCTCGACCTGCGCCGAGGAGCACGCCGGCGAGCGGGCGGCCGCCCTGGTGGGTCGCGAGCTCGCGCACGCGCCGATCGACGACGTCATCGCCGACTGCGCGCCGGCCGCGGGGGCGGGGGAGAACCTGGTGCGTTCGGCGCGCGAGCCCGCCGCCGTCGTCGAGGCCTGGCTCTCCTCGCCCGGCCACGCCGACAACCTCCTCAGCCCCGACTTCGTCTCGCACGCGATCGCGTGCGTGCCCGACGGCGCGGAGCTCGTCTGCGCCGACGTGTTCCTGCGGGGGCCGAGGCATGACCGCCCGGCGCTCCTCAGCGACGCAGCGCGTCACCGATCGCCGTCGTGGCCTCGACGATCTGCGCGAGCACCGCCACGTGGACGGCGTCGCCCCGGCGGTAGGGGTCGGCGACGTCGTCCTCCGCCGGGTCGGCCAGCCCGGTCCGGTTCCGCAGCGTGAGCGCGGTCAGCGCCGCCAGCCGGTCGGCGATCGTTCCCGCGGGCAGGTCCTGCGACTCGACACCCGCCGCGGTCCGCGCGAGCTCGCGCAGGGTCACGGTCCGGCGCAGGGCCCGCACGCTCGCGGCGACGACCTGCGAACGGTGCTCACGGGTCAGCGCGACGACCAGGTCCGCCTGCTCGACCAGCGCCCTGTCCAGCTGCTGAGCCACGCCGCCGCCGGCGTCGACACCACGCTCGGCCAGCAGGCGCGCGACCGTCGCCTCGACGGGCGCGCCGACGACCGCGGCGGTCCCCGCGCTGCCGACCTCGACCTCGTCCCCGAGCGCGTCGGCGAGCAGCAGCGCCGCGGCGGGGGACCGGCAGATGTTCCCGGTGCAGACGACGAGGACGCGCGGTCGATGGGTCTCGGTCGTCGGCAGCATCGTTCGATCGTAGGTGTCGGCGCCGTCCGCCCGACCGCGGGAGCGCGGCGATGAGCCGCCGGGCGTGGGGCGCCGTGGGACTGGCGGTGCTGGTGGCCGTCAACGGACTCGTCGTGCTCGACCTGCTCGGGGACCGGGCCGCCGCCAGGCCCGACGCGACCGCGCCGGTCCCGTCGCCGTCGTCCGTGAGCACCCCCGTGCTCCCGGACGCCGCCGACGCTGCCGGCGGTGTGTCCGAGCCCACCGGTGCGACGTCGGCCGCGCGCCAGCTCGTGGCCGTGGGGGACGGCATCGCCTGGCGCGCCACCTTGGCGGAGTGCGGTCGCGGACGCTCGGTGGTCGAGCGCACCGCGGACGGCGGGGCGAGCTGGGCCGTAGTGACCCCCGACGTCTCGACCGTCGTCCGGCTCCGGGCGACCGGCGCGAACGAGGCGTTCGTCGTCGGCGCCCAGGTGGACTGCGCGACGGCGCTGGCCACCACCGCCTCGGCGGGGTCCGACTGGCGCCTCGCCGACGCCTCCCTCAGCACCGCCTGGTACCTGGCCCCCACCGACCGCTCGCTCGTGGTGGGTCCCGACGGGGCGGTCCCGGTGCCGTGCCCCACGGGCGCCGTCGACCTCGCGGCGGCCGGGACCGACGAGGCCGCCGTCCTGTGCCGGGACGGCTCGCTCGCCCTGACCCGGGACGCGGCCGTCGAGTGGTCGCCGGTCCAGCCGGACCTCCAGGCGCTCGCCGTCGCCGACAGCGCCGGCGGCTACGTGCTGGCCGGACGGGCGCAGGGGTGCGACGGCGTCGCGGTGGTCGCCCTCGACGAGGACGCGAGCGGCTCCGGCAGCCCCCTGGCCTGCGCCCCGATCACCCCCGAGCCAGGGCTGGCCGTCGCGGTGGCCGGCGAGGAGATCTGGGTCTGGACCGCGCTCGGCACGGCCGTCTCGACGGACGGCGGTGCGACGTGGTGACGCGGCGGCGTCGTCGTCGCCCGCCCCGGCCGCTGCGCCGGACCGGTGCCGTCGCGGGCTGGTGCCTGCTCGTCGTGGCCACCACCGTGGTCGCGGCCGGCGTGTGGACCGCGGCGGACGCGCTGCGCGTCCGCGACCAGCTGACCGATGCGGCCGCGCTCGTGCCTCAGCTCGAGGAGCAGGTCCGCGCGGGTGACCTCGACGCCGTGACGGAGAACGTCGCCGCGCTGCGGTCGGTCTCCGCCGCCGCCGTGCGCACCACGCACGCACCGCACTGGGACCTCTTCTCCCGCCTGCCCGGGGTCGGACCCGACGTCGCGGCGGTCCGCACCCTGACCGACGTCGTCGCAGAGCTCGCCGACGGCGCGCTGCCGCGGCTGCCCGACGTCGTCGCGGCCGTCAGCCCGGCGTCGCTCGCGCCGGTGGACGGCCGGGTCGACGTCGCGGCCGTCGCCGAGCAGGCCCCCCACGTCGTGGCCGCGGACGACAGCGTCCTTCGGGCGCTGGCCACCCTCGCCACGATCGACCGCGACGGGCTGCTGCCCCAGGTCACCGACGCGGCGGACCGGCTCGAGGGCGAGCTGACGCAGCTGCGCACCTCGACGGCGACCGCCGCGCGCGCCGTCCGGCTGCTGCCGGCGATGCTCGGCGCCGACGGGCCGCGCCAGTACCTGCTCGTGGTGCAGAACAACGCCGAGCCCCGGGCCCTGGGCGGCATCGCGGGCTCCGTCGTGCTGCTGCGGACCGAGGACGGACGGGTCGAGATCGTCGAGCAGCGCGCGGGCAACACGCTGACGTTCCCCACCAGCCCCCTCCCGCTCGAGCCGGTCGAGACCGCGCTCTTCGGCGACCAGGTCGGCCGCTACCTCATCAACGCCACCAGCACGCCCGACTTCCCCCGGGCGGCGGAGCTGGCGGCGTCCGCCTGGCGGGCCGAGACGGGCACGACGGTCGACGGCGTGCTGTCGGTCGACCCCGTCGCCCTCGCGGCGGTCCTCGGGGCGACCGGTCCGGTCACGACGTCCACCGGTGTCACGCTCGACTCCGACAACGCGGCCGCCTACCTCCTCAACCAGATCTACCTCGACGAGCCCGACCCCGCGGGTCAGGACCTCTTCTTCACCGACGCGGCGAGCGCCGTCTTCGACGCGCTCAGCTCGGGGGCGGGTGACGCGGGTGGTCTGCTCACGAGCCTCGTGGCCGCCACCGACGCCCACCGGCTGCTGCTGTGGTCCTCCCACCCGGTCGAGCAGGAGGCGCTCGCGGGCACGGTGCTGGCGGGGGAGCTGCGCGGCGACCTCGGCGGCGCCCCCGTCGTCGGCGTCGCGCTCAACGACGGGTCGGGCGCGAAGGTCGGCTACTACCTCGACGTGCGTCCGACCGTCACCGTGCTCGAGTGCCGACCCGACGGCTCCCAGCGGCTGGGGGTCTCGGTCGCGCTCCGGTCCGACGTCCCCGACCCGGCCACCCTGCCCGAGTACGTCACGGGCGGCGGCGTGTTCGTCCCCGAGGGCATGACGCGCACCAACGTGCTCGTCTACGCCCCGACGGCCGGCCGGGTCCTGACCGCCGGGTCCGACGGCGGTGAGACGGCCGTCCTCTCGCAGAGCCACGACGGCCTCGCCGTCGTCAGCCAGACGGTCGACCTGATGCCGGGCGAGTCCCGGACGCTCGAGTACGAGCTGCTGTCCGGGCCCGACCTCAGGGCCGCCCCCCACCTCCGACTGACCCCCGGTCCGCGCGCGTCCCAGGGCGTCGTCGAACCCGGCTGCGCCGAGGAGACGCGATGACCTCGACCAGCACCCCGGGCGGTCCCACCCGCCCGCTCGCCGCACCCCACCCCGGAGGAGCCCCCATGGTTCTGAGCGACCACCTGAGGATCGTCCGCCGTCGGTGGATGCTCATCGCCTCGATGGTGCTCCTGGGCACGCTCGGGGCCGGGGTGGCCACGAGCCTCGTCGAGCCGGAGTACTCCTCGACCGCGCAGGTCTACGTCTCCGTCCAGACCCAGGACGGCTCGACGTCGTCGCTCCAGCAGGGCTCGAGCTTCACCCAGAACCAGGCGGCGGCCTTCGCCGACCTGGCCTCGAGCCCGCTCGTGCTCGACCCCGTCGTCTCCGCTCTGGGCCTCGGCGTCACGCCGCAGTCCCTGAGCGGCCGGATCACCGCCACGGCGAAGGCGAACACGCCCCTGATCAACGTCACGGCCCGCGCCGCCGACCCCGTCAGGGCGGCCGAGCTGAGCAACGCCGTCGTCGCGAGCATGACGGAGGTCATCCCCGAGCTGCAGCGCCCGCTGGACTCCGCGGTCTCCCCCGTGAAGCTGACGATCACGCGATCGGGGCAGGTCCCGGTCGTCGCGTCCTCGCCCGACGCCGTCACGAACCTCGCGATCGGCGCGTTCGTCGGGCTGGCCGTCGGCCTCGGGCTCGCGGTGCTCCGGTCGATGCTCGACACCCGGATCCACGGCAAGGAGGACCTGGCCCGCCTGACGCGGTCGCCCGTCCTCGGCGTCGTCGGCTTCGACGCCGGCCTCCGGGGCGGGCCGCTCGTCATGGCGACGGACCCGCACGGCCGCAGCGCCGAGGCGATCCGCCAGGTCCGCACCAACCTCCAGTTCGTCAACCCCGACGCCCGGCCGCGCCAGATCGTCGTCACCTCCGCGGTGCCGGGCGAGGGAAAGTCGACGACGGCGGCCAACCTCGCCCTCGCGCTCGCCGAGGCGGGCGGCCGGGTGCTCCTGATCGACGCCGACCTGCGTCGACCCTCGATCGCCTCGATGTTCGGGCTGGAGGGGGCTGCCGGCCTCACCACGCTCCTCATCGGGCAGGCGGAGGTCGACGACGTCGTCCAGACGTGGGGCACGTCCTCGCTCGACGTCATCACCTCCGGGGCCATCCCGCCCAACCCGAGCGAGCTGCTCGGCTCCGGGCCGATGACGGACCTGCTCGCGAAGCTCGCCGAGCGCTACGAGACGGTCGTGCTCGACGCCGCGCCGCTGCTGCCCGTCACCGACGGCGCGGTCCTGACCAAGCTCACCGACGGCGCCCTGTTCGTCGTCGGAGCCCACGAGGCGCGCCAGGCCCAGGTGACCTCCGCGCTCGAGTCGCTCGCCACGGTGGACGGCACGGTGCTCGGCGTCGTGCTCAACGGCGCCGACGTCCGGCGCTCGGCGACCTACGAGTACTACGACTACACGACCGAGGAGCAGCCGGCGCCGCGCCGGCCCGGGATCCTCGGCCGGGCCCGCGCCGCCCGGGCGGCCAGGGCCGACCGCGAGGCCGCGGCCGACCGTGAAGCCGGGGCCGCCCGGGCCTCGACCGCCACCTCGAGCGGTCCGTCACCGGACGCGGCATGACCACGACGACGGTGCGGCCGACGGACTCGCGGGTGCCACGAGCGCCGCGGATGCCGTGGTCGGGGGCGGAGGCCGCACTGGGCGTGGCCGCCGGCGCGCTGTGCGTGCTCGGCGCCGCCGCGGCCGTTCTGCTCCTGGGCGACCGCGGGGCGATGGGCCCCGGCCTCGTCGTCGCGATCGCCGTCGGCGTCGCACTCGTGCTCGCGCTCCCGGTGCACCGGCTGCCGGCGCTCGCGCTGCTGGTCGCCGTCGCGATCCCGGTCCGCGTGCTGCCCGACCTCGCGCTGCTCTCGGTGCTCCCGCCGGCAGCGCTGGTGGTGCTCGCGTGGATGGCGCGCCGACTGCTGGACCGGGCGCGTGGCACCGGTCGCGACGCTGCCCCCACGGCCGGCTCCGCCGTCCGGGTGCTCGCGGGCCTGACGGCGGGCTGGATCCTCCTCAGCCTCCTCGCGGGCGACCACCTGCAGACCTCCGTCGCGTGGACGGCGAGCTTCGGTGTCGCCGTCCTCGCGCCGCTGCTGGTTCGCGGCGTGGCCGACGAGGCCCGTGCGCTCAAGCGCACGCTGATCGTCGGCGGCGGCCTCGCCGGTGCCTACGCCGTGCTCGAGACCATGCTCGGTCGCAACCCGGTGATCGACGTCGTCAACGCCGCCCTCGGGTTCGGCTCCGTGCAGCACTGGTCCGTCTACCGGGCCGAGGTCACCCTCGGCCACCCGCTCGCCGCCGGGACGCTGCTGGCGGTGGCCGGCGCCGCCGGTGTGCTGGAGTGGCTCGCCCGCGGGCGTCCGCGCGACGGCGTCTGGGGCGCGCTGGCCGTGGCCGGCACGGTGGCCACCGTGTCGCGCGGCTCGCTGCTCGCCCTCGTCGTCGCGCTCGGCGTCGGCATCCTCGTGTGGCTCGTCCGCAGCCGGAACCTCAGTGGACCGCGCGCCGTCGCGCTGGCGATCGCCCTGGGCGCGGCCGGCACCCTCGTGACGACCGCCAGCGGGCTGCTCGACCGGGGGGCCTCCGCCGAGGCCGCCGCCTCGGACGCGGCCCGCGCCCGCGGCGTCGAGCTCGCGATCGCGACGGCGCGCGAGAACGGCCTGCTCGGCAGCGGTCCCGGCACCTCCGCGCTGGCGGTCGCCGAGCGGGACACCGTGACGGCGATCGAGAGCTCGGGGCTCCAGCTCCTGGTGAGCATCGGGCTCCCCGGCGCACTCCTGGTCGGGGCCCTCGTCGTCGCGGGGTCGCTCACCGCGTGGCGCGCGGGCGACGTCGCGGCCCTGGCCGCCGTCGTCGCCTACACGGTCTCGGTGCTCGGCTACAACGCGATCGACACCCGCCGGTCCCTGCACGTGCTGCTCGCCGTCGTGCTGATCCTCGCGGTCGGCGCGGCGGACGAGGCGCGGCAGCGGCGGGCGGTGAGCTCGTGACGAGCCGGGTGGTGCACGTCGGGGTCGTCGGTGACGTCCCCGGCGGGATGGCGCAGGTCGTCAACGAGTACCTCACCTGGACCTTCCCCGGGTTCGAGGTCGAGGCCGTGGCCTCCACCCGGGGCCGCCACGACCCGGCGGCCCTCGTGCTCTGGCTGCGCGCCGCCGTCGTGCTCCTGGCACGGCGCGTGCGCTGCGGGCGCTCGACGATCGCGGCCTTCCACCTCTCCGAGCGCGGGTCGTTCGTGCGTGAGGGCAGCCTCGTGGTCTGGGCCCGGCTGATCGGGCTGCACGTCGCCGTCCACCTGCACGGCGCCCAGTTCGTCGAGTTCGCCGCGGCCCGGCCCGGCCTCGTCACGCGGGTCCTGGAGCGCGCCGAGCTCGTGCTCGTCCTCACCGCCGCGACGCACGACGTCGTCGCGTCGCTGCTGGGGAGCCGGTCCGGGGTGCGCGTGGTGCGGATCTCCAACGCCGTGGCGCTGCCCCCCGAGGCCGGGGAGAAGGAGGACGTCGTGCTGTTCGGCGGCGAGATCGGTCACCGCAAGGGCGTCGACGTGCTGCTGCGAGCCTGGGACGCGATCCCCGCGAACGACCGCGCCGGCTGGCGGCTGCGGCTGCTCGGACCGCGCGCGATGACGCTGGCACCGGCCGACCTCGGCGGCGACGTCGAGCTGCTGCCCCCCGTGGGGCGGCGGGCGATGGCGCTCGAGCAGTCGCGGGCGGCCGTCGCCGTCCTGCCCTCGCGCGACGAGGCGCTGCCGATGTTCCTCGTGGAGTCGATGGCGCACGGCTGCGCCGTGGTCGCGACGCCGGTGGGCGAGGTGGCCGCGCTGCTCGAGAACGGCGCCGGGACCCTGGTGGCCGTCGACGACGCGGACGGACTCGCGCGCGCCCTCGCCGACCTCATGACGCAGGACCGACGACGGGGCGAGGCCGGCCGCGCCGCCCGCGCCCGCATCGCGGCCCGGCACGACGCCGTCCGCGTCGCGCGCGACCTCACCGAGCACTGGACCCATCTCCTGGAGGAGCCGGCATGAGCATCCTCGGCCTGACGAACCGCCGCGTCGCCCTCGTGGCGTCGACGGGCGGCCACCTCGAGGAGCTCGTGCGGCTCCGACCGCGCCTGGACGTGGCGCCCGACCCGCTGTGGGTCACCTTCGACACCCCGCAGTCGCGCTCGCTCCTCGCGGGGGAGCGGGTCGCCTACGTGCCCTACGTCGCCCCGCGCGACGTCGGCGGCGTGCTGCGCGCGGCCCACGCCCTGCGCGGTCCGCTGCGGCAGCGCGACGTCGAGGCCATCGTCTCCACCGGTGCGGCCGTGGCGCTCGCCGCGCTGCCGCAGGCCCGGTCCGACCAGCGCGCGATCTACGTCGAGAGCGTGAGCCGGTTCGACGGCCCCTCGCTCACCGGGCGGCTCCTGCAGCGGCTGCCCGGCGTCGAGCTGCACTCCCAGCACCCCGACTGGGTGAGCGGCCGCTGGCAGCACGCGTTCTCGCTGCTCGAGGACTACCGGTCGCAGCCGGTCGCGCCGGTCGACCGACCGCTGCGGGTCCTCGTGACGCTCGGCACGATCCGGCCCTACCGCTTCGACGCCCTCCTGGACGCCGTCGAGCGGATGGCCGGCGACCTCGGCGAGATCGTGTGGCAGACCGGGGCGACGGACGGCCGGGACCTCACGGGAGCGGAGCGGACGCTGATGCCGTCGGAGGAGTTCGACGCCGCGGTGCGCCGCGCCGACGTCGTCGTCAGCCACGCGGGGGTCGGGTCGGCGCTGCGCGCGCTCGACCTGGGCCGCGTCCCCGTGCTCGTCCCGCGTCGCGCCTCCCGCCACGAGCACGTCGACGACCACCAGGCCCAGATCGCCCGCCTCCTCGCCTCGCGCGGACTGGCGGTCGACGTCGAGGCCCCCGACCTCACGATGGACCACCTGCGCCGGGCGGGCGCGCTGACGGTGTCCTCGCCGGCCAGGGCCGCGGCATGACCGCCGGCTCCCTCGCGTGGCTCACCGTCGTGCTGCCGCTGCACGACGCCGCTGCCTACGTCGACGACGTCCTGGTCCGGGTGGGCCGGCTGGCGGACGCCGGTGCCGAGGTGCTCGTGGTCGACGACGGCAGCCGCGACACCACCGGCGCCTCGGTCGGCGCGGCGGCGGCCGCCCACCCCGGCGTGGTCGCGGTGCTGCTTGAGGAGAACGTCGGGGTGGCGCGCGCCCGCAACGTCGCGCTCGGGCGCGCCACCCGCGAGTACGTCTGGCTGGTGGACGGCGACGACGTGTGGGCGCCCGACGTCGTGGACCTGCTGACGCGGGTCCGAGGCGAGGACGGCGCCGACGTGATCGCGTTCGGGGCCGACCGGTGCGGCACCGACGGCCGGCTCCGCCGCGCCGACACGTTCGCGGCGCCCGGGCTCTACTCCCGCGAGGAGGCTCTGTCGCTGCTGGCCTCCGGCGGTCTGCACGGCTTCCTCTGGAGCAAGCTCGTCCGGCGCGCGGTGCTCCCGCCCGACCCGTTCCCCGCCACCCGCTCGCAGTCGGACTTCGTCGGGGTCGTGGCGATCCTGGACCGGAGCTCCTCCGTGCGCGTCGTCGGGGAGACGCTCTACCGCCACGTCGAGCGCGACGGCTCCATCACGCGCTCGCGCGCCGCCGACGCGTCCAACCTGCTCCGTGCCCACGACGCGCTGCTGGCGGTCGCCGATCTGACCGAGGCGGAACGTCGGGCGTTCTCGCTCTGGTTCTACCTCGCCCCGTCCGTGGCCACGGCCCTGCGGACCGAGGCGGACGACGCGGAGGTGGCGCGCCTGGTGGGCGACCTGCGCGCGGCGACCACCTGGCGCGACGTGGCCCTGGCCGCCCCGGCCCACCCCCGCGCCGCGGCGGTGACGGGCGCCGTGCGGCTGCTCGGCCCTGCCTTCCCACCGATCTACCGGCGCCTGCGCCAGGGGCGTGCCGCGCTCCGTCGCGGCGTCACCTCGAGAGGACCCCACCGATGACCCGAGTACTGCTGGTGACCTCGTCGCTCCACGGCGGCGGCGCCGAGTTCGTCGCGCGCACCTGGATCGACTGGCTCACCCAGCGCGGGGCCGCCACGGCCGTCGCGCTGCTGAGCGACACGAAGGGGCGCGACGACCTGGACCCCCGGATCGCCGTGCACGACGACGCCGCGGGTCAGCGCCCCGCCGAGGCGGTCCGCTCGTTGCGCCGGGTGATCGACCGCGTGCGCCCGAGCGTCGTGCTGAGCCTCCAGACCCACCCGAACCTCTGGGCGCTCGCGGCCGTCGCGTCCATCCCGAGCGCGAGCCGCCCCGCCGTCGTCATCAGCGAGCGCAACCTCGTCTCGCTCGGGCTGGCGGGGTCCTCCCCGACGCACCGGGCCAAGGTGCTGGCCGCGAAGGCGAGCTACCGACGCGCCGATCGCGTCATCGCGATCAGCCACCCGGTCGCCGGCGAGCTCGTCTCGGCGTTCGGCGTCACCGGGCGACGCTGCGTCGTCGTCCCCAACCCGGCGACGGCGAAGGTCACGGTGCGCCACGAGCCGTGGATCGCCGAGCGACCGGTGCTGCGCCTGGTCCTGCCGGCGCGCATCGTCGAGCAGAAGCGACCCCTGCTCGCCGTGCACGTGGCGAGCGTCCTGGCCCGGCGGGGCTACGACGTCGAGCTGATCACGTTCGGAACCGGGCCCCAGGAGGCGGCCATGACCAGGCTCGCGGGCGAGGTCGGCGTGCGGCTGTCGCACCGCGGCTGGGTGGAGGCCTGGTTCGACGCGGCACCGCGCGACGCGATCGTCCTGCTGCCCTCCCTGCGCGAGGGCTTCGGGAATGTGCTCGTCGAGGCCGCCGCCGTCGGACTGCCGGCCGTGGCGGTCTCGGGAGCACTCGGCGTCGCGGACGCCGTCGTGCCCGGGGTCACCGGGCAGCTGGCCCTGGACGACGACCCCGAGTCGATCGCCGACGCCGTCCTGGCCGCGGCGCCCCTGCGGGTGCGGGGCATCGACGGCTGGCTGGAGCGGTTCTCGGTCCCCACCAGCGGGGCGCTCCTGGAGCGCGTGCTCGCCGGCGCCGAGGCCGAGCGGAGGGCGAACCGATGAGCGTGTGGGTCTCGGTCCCGGGACAGGTCGACAACGTCGGGGACACCGTGCTGCGCCGGGGGCTGCTCGAGGCGCTGCGGCCGCTCGGCACGCTCCACGTGTTCGTCGGCGACCACGACGACGCCTACTGCACCGGGCTGCGGCTGCGGCCCGAGGACGTCGTGCACCGGTCGGTCCCCGCGTGGCGCCGCGACGTCGCGCGCGCCGTGCTGTCGGGTCGCGCCACCTACGCCTACAACGCGGGGGAGATGATCGTCGACCGCCGCTACGTCGCCTCCTACGCCCGATTCGCCCCGCTGCTGGCCGCCGGTCGGCTGCGGGGCGGCCGCGCCGTCCACACGGGGTTCGGCATCCGCGCGAGCAACCCGCGCTGGAACTGGGCCCTGCGGGCGGCGCTCGCCCCCGTCGACGTCGTCACGTGGCGCGACCCGGTCAGCGCCGAGACCATCCGTCGGGGCCGGGTCACCCCGGACTGGGCCTTCCGCGAGGGGGCGTCCACCGCCGAGCTCGAGGGGTTCGCGGCCCAGACCCGGCGACCGGCGCTCGGCATCGCGCTGCGCTACGACCGGCCCGCCCCCACCCCGGCCTGGGTCCGCGCGGTCGGCGAGCACGCCGAGGCGGCCGGCTACGAGGTCGTCGTGCTCGCCCAGATCGCCCGGGACTCGCCCCGGGCCCAGGAGCTCGCGGACGCGCTCGACGGCGTCGCGGTGACGTGGGACGGTCCCGAGCACCTGCCCCAGGAGGAGCGGCTGCGCGAGGCCTACCGCCGCTGCGACGTCGTGATCAGCGACCGGCTGCACGCGCTCGTCATCGCGGCGACGGAGGGCGCCCTGCCGCTCGCGCTGGCCGATGCGCCCGGCGACAAGACGGTCCGGACGCTCGCGGCGGTGGGCCTCGGCGAGCACGCCGTCGACCGTCGCGGGAGCGAGGACGTCGCCGTCCTGGGGACGGCCGTGACCGCGGCCTCGGCCGCCCGGGCCGGGACGATGGCGCGCGTGGTCGAGGCCCGGCGTCGGCTCGACGACCTCGCGCAGCAGCTGCTCACCCTGCGGTCGCCCCGGTGACCTCGCTCGCCACCCGCACCGTCCGCGGGGCCGCCGTCACCCTCGTGGGGCAGTGGCTCCGGTTCGCCGTCCAGCTCGCCTCGATCGTCGTGCTGGCGCGGTTGCTGCTGCCCGCCGACTACGGCCTCGTGTCGATGGTGACGGCGGTGGCGGGGGTGGCGATGTTCCTCAGCGACTTCGGTCTCTCGACGGCGTCGATCCAGGCGCGCACCCTCGACCAGTTCCAACGCTCGAACCTGTTCTGGTTGAACGCCGCGCTGGGCACGCTGCTCGCGCTCGGGGTGCTGGCCCTGGCGGCCCCGTTGGCGGCGCTCTACGGCCACCCGGAGGTCGAGCGGGTGACCCAGGTGCTCGCCGGGACCTACCTCCTCAACGCGCTCGGCGCCCAGTTCCGGGCGCACGCGGTGCGCGCGATGCGGTTCCGTGCTCTGGCCGCCGTGGACGTCATCAGCCAGGTGGCGGCGTTCGGTGTCGCGCTGGGTCTGGCGCTCTCCGGGGCCGGCTACTGGGCGCTGGTGGGACAGATGGTCACGCTCTCGGTCGTCACGCTGGTGGCCGTCGTGGTCGCGGCGCGGTGGTGGCCCGGACTGCCGAACCGGCGAGGGGACGTTCGGGCGATGCTGGGCATCGGCGCGAGCTGGATGGGCACGCAGGTCGTCACGTACGCCAGCACGAACGTCGACTCGATCATCATCGGGTCGGTCGCGGGGGCCGGTCCGCTCGGGGTCTACGACCGCGCCTACCAGATCTTCCGGATGCCGCTGCTGCAGATCGCTGCCCCGATGACGCGCGTGGCGATGCCCGTGCTCTCGCGGCTGAACGGGACCGATCGGTTCGAGCCGTACGTGCGCCGGGCGCAGACCCTGCTGTCCTCCGTGCTCGGCGGCGCGTTCCTGGTGGCCGCCGGGGCGGCCGAGCCGCTGATGGCGATCGTGCTCGGCCCGGGGTGGGGCGAGTCCAGCACGATCTTCCGGGTCCTCGCGATCGGCGGCGCCTTCCAGGCCATCGCCTACGTCTACTCGTGGGTGTTTCTCGCGCGCGGTCGCACGGGCCTGCAGCTGCGCTGCACCCTGGTGGCTCGCGCCGCCATGATCGGGCTGATGCTGCTCGGGATCGCGTGGGGGGTGATCGGCGTCGCGTGGGCCGTCACGGCCGGACTGGCGCTGAGCTGGGCGATCATGACGTTCTGGGCGATGCCCCGGCTCGACGTCGCCGTCACCCCGCTCCTGCTGGCGGCGTTCCGTCCGCTGCTCGTGTTCGTCGCCGCCCTCGGGGCGATGCTCGCGGTGGAGCCGCTCGTGACCGAGATGGCCGCGGCCGCACGGCTCGGGGTGCTGCTCGGCGTGGCCGTCGTGGTGGTGGCGCTCGCCGTCGCCCTCGTGCGCCCCGTCCGCGCCGACGCGCTCGAGATCCTCCACACCGTGCGACGCGTGCGTCGCGGCGACGGGGCCACCACCCCCTGACCGGTCTCGCGCGGTCCTGGTGGGGACGCCTCGCCTCCGGCGCACGCCAATGCCGTTACTTACGCTAACTAACTACCTAGACTGGGTGCCGTGCCCGACACCCCCGACGCCACCGACGAGCTCGCCTCGCAGCTGCGGCGCGCCATCCTCGTGACCTCCCGCCGACTGCGCGCGGAACGCGTCGGCGACGTCACGCTGGGCCAGTACTCCGTCATGGCACGCCTCCTGGAGGAGGGGTCGGCCACCCCGTCGGACCTCGCCGCCCTCGAGCGCGTCGCCGCCCCCTCGATGACGCGCACCGTCCGGTGCCTCGAGGACGCGGGCTACGTCACCAGGGCCGAGCACCCCGACGACCGTCGGGCGATCCTGCTGACCCTCACCGACGCGGGGCACGAGGTCATCCGCGAGACCCGCCGCCGTCGCACCGTCTGGCTCGCCCAGCGCCTGGACTCCCTCACCGCCGACGAGCTGGACACGCTCGCGGCCGCCGCCGACATCCTGAGGAGGATCGCCACCCAGTGAGCACCACCTTCGCCTCCCTCCGCCACCGCGGCTACCGGCTGTGGTTCGCCGGCGCCCTCGTCGCCAACATCGGGACGTGGATGCAGCGCGTCGCCCAGGACTGGGTCGTGCTGACGGAGCTGTCGGACAACTCCGGGCTCGCGGTCGGGATCGTCACGGCGCTGCAGTTCCTGCCGGCGCTCCTGCTGTCGCCCTACGCGGGGCTGCTCGCGGACCGGCTGCCGCGACGGGCGCTCCTCATCTCCACGCAGGCGGCGATGGGACTCCTCGCGGCCGGGCTCGGCGTGCTGGTGCTCACCGGGGTCGCGCAGCTGTGGCACGTGTGGGCGTTCGCCCTGGGGCTCGGTGTCGCTTCCGCCTTCGACGCCCCCGTGCGTCAGACCTTCGTCGCCGAGCTCGTCCCGCCCGAGGGCCTGCCGAACGCCGTCGGCCTCAACTCCGCCTCGTTCAACGCCGCCCGCCTCATCGGGCCGGCGGTCGCCGGGTTCGCGATCGCCGCCGTCGGACCGGGGTGGGTGTTCGTCGTCAACGCGGCGAGCTTCGCCTTCACGATCGTCGCGCTGCTGCGGATCTCCGAGGCGATGCGGTTCCCGCTCGCTCACGCCGAGCGTGCCAAGGGGCAGCTGCGCGAGGGGATCGACTACGTGCGACGCCGCACGGACATCCTCGTGATCATGGTCGTCGTCGGGGTGGTCGGTGCCTTCGGGCTGAACTTCCAGCTGACGAGTGCGGTGATGGCCAGGACCGTTTTCGACAAGGGGCCGCAGGAGTACGGGCTGCTCGGTTCGATCCTGGCGATCGGCTCCCTGGCGGGGGCGCTCGTGGCCGCCAGACGGACGCGGCCCCGGGTGCGGATCGTCGTGCTCGCGGCCCTCGGGTTCGGCCTCTCCGGGATCGTGATGGCCGTCGCGCCGACGTACACGACCTACGCGATCGCCGCGATCCCCGTGGGCTTCTGCACCCTGACGATGCTCACCGCGGCCAACGCATACGTGCAGATGTCGACCGCGCCCGAGATGCGCGGCCGCGTGATGAGCCTGTACCTGATGGTGTTCCTCGGCACGACGCCGATCGGCTCGCCGTTCGTCGGCTGGGTCGCCGAGGCGTGGGGCGCCCGGTGGTCGGTGGCGATCGGTGCGATCGCCGCGATCGTCGTCGCGATCGCCGCCATGGCGTGGGCGCGTCGCGCCTGGCACGTGGAGCTGCGCTACGTCCGCGAGCCCAGCCGTCGCGTGCTCGTGATGAGCGACGCGGACCGGGTCGCCGAGGCCGCCTAGCTCGGCGCAGCCGTCCGGGGCGGACTCAGCCGAGCCGGTCGGGACGCGGCGCGTTGAGGCGGTAGCCGACGCCGCGAACGGTGTCGATCCAGCGGGGACGCGAGGTGTCCTCGCCGATCTTGCGGCGGAGGTTGGCCATGTGCACCTCGACGCTGCGGTGGTCCGACGGCGTGATCCTCGTCCCCGCGTCGTACTCCTCGCCCCACAGGGCCCGAACGAGATCGTTCTTCGTGACCACGCGGCCGCACGAGGCCCAGAGGCTCGCGAGGATGTCGAACTCGCTGCGGGTCAGGGAGACACCGGCGCCGTCGACCTCGACCGTGCGGGCCTCCCGGTCGACCCGGAGCCCGTTGACGACGGCGGGCGGCGGGCCCCACGGGCTCTCGGCCTTCGCCGTGGCACCGTCGGTGCCCGGAGCGGTGGTCCCGGGACCGGAGCTCGCGGCTGAAGGGCCGTGCGCCGTGGCGACGGCCGCCGTCCCGTGGAGCGGCGGTGCAGCACGGGGCCGGCGCAGCATGGCCTCGATGCGGGCCCGCAGCTCTCGGGGCCGGAACGGCTTGGTCATGTAGTCGTCGGCGCCGACGTCGAGCCCCGAGAGGGTGTCGATCTCGTCGTCGCGTGCCGTGAGCATCACGATGTAGGCGTCGTTGAGCGTGCGGATGCGGCGCGCGACCTCGAACCCGTCGATGTCGGGGAGATTCACGTCGAGGGTGATGACGAGCGGGTCGACCTCGCTCGCCAGGGCGACGCCGTCGCCCCCGTTGCTCGCGGAGTGCACGACGAAACCCGCCTGGCCGAGAACGGTCTCGAGCAGGCGGCGGATGTCGGGGTCGTCCTCGATCACGAGGGCCACTCTCTCGGTGAACTCCACGCGTCGATGCTACGGCGGTATCGCCGGAGATGCGTGTGTTTCCCTAACGGCATCCACGGAGTGACACGTTTCGCGAGGACTTCGTGTCAGCGGAGCTGGTCCACGACGACGTCGACGCACGCCGTCAGCGCCTCGACGTCGGCCAGGTCGACCGCGGGGAACAGGCCCATCCGCAGCTGGTTGCGCCCCAGCTTGCGGTAGGGGAAGACGTCCAGGATCCCGTGGTCCCGCAGCGCGGCGATCACGGTGGTGTGGTCGATGCTCGCGTCGAGGTCGATCGTGGCGACGACGGGGGAGCGGTGCGCCGGGTCGGCGACGAAGGGGGTTGCCCATTCGCGCTCGGTCGCCCAGGCGTAGACGTGGTCGGAGGAGGCGCGGCTGCGGCCGGCGGCCCAGCTCAGCCCGCCGTTGTCGGCGAACCAGTCGAGCTGGTCGGCCAGCAGCGCCAGCGTGGCGATCGCGGGGGTGTTGAGCGTCTGGTCGAGCCGGGAGTTGGTCACGGCCTGCTGCAGCGACAGCGACTCGGGGATCCAGCGGTCGGTGGCGGCGATCTCCTCGACCCGCTCGAGCGCCGCGGGCGAGAGGACCGCCAGCCACAGCCCGCCGTCGGACCCGAAGACCTTCTGCGGCGCGAAGTAGTAGGCGTCGGCCTGCGTGAGGTCGACGACGGCGGCGCCGGCGATCGACGTCGCGTCCACGAGGGTGAGCTGGTCGGTGGCCCGGTCGCCGCCGTCGGCGCGGGGACGCACGACGGGGGAGACCACACCGGTCGAGGTCTCGTTGTGCGCCCAGGCGTACACGTCGACGTCGTCGTCGTGGCGGACGTCGGCGCGCGTGCCGGGCTCGGCCCGCACGACGATCGACGGGTCGAGGAACGGCGCCGCCGTCGTGGCGGCCGCGAACTTCGCGCCGAACTCGCCGTGGGCCGCGTGCAGCGCGCGGTGGCGCACGAGCGAGAAGGTCGCGGCGTCCCAGAACGACGTCGAGCCGCCGTTGCCGAGCACGACCTCGTACCCGTCGGGGGCGCCGAGCAGCTCGGCGACACCGCGCCGGACGCGGGCGACGAGGTCGCGGACCGGGGGCTGCCGGTGGGAGGTGCCCATCACGCCGGCGCCGAGCGCCGCGAGCGTGTCCAGCTGACCCTGACGGACCTTGGAGGGCCCGGAGCCGAAGCGTCCGTCCTTCGGGAGGAGGTTCTCGGGAATCTGGACGGAGGTCTGCGCCATGGCCCCATTCTCGCAGGCGGCGACGGCGAGCCGCGAGGCCGTAGGGTGGTGCCGACGAGAGCAACGGGTGGTGCGGGGAGACCCTGGGCCGCCCCGCATTGAAGGGCCTGCCGCGTGAGCGACCTCATCGACACGACCGAGATGTACCTCAAGACGATCTACGAGCTCCTCGAGGAGGGGATCGTCCCCCTCCGTGCGCGCATCGCCGAGCGTCTGGGGCACTCGGGGCCGACCGTGTCGCAGACCGTGGCCCGCATGGAGCGCGACGGGCTCGTGGTGGTCACGGACGACCGCCACCTGGAGCTCACTCCGCTCGGCTACGAGCGCGCCATGCACGTCATGCGCAAGCACCGGCTCGCCGAGCGCCTGCTGGTGGACGTCATCGGGCTCGACTGGGCGCACGTCCACGAGGAGGCCTGCCGCTGGGAGCACGTGATGAGCGAGCAGGTCGAGTCGCGGCTCCTCACGCTCCTCGACCACCCCACGCACGACCCCTACGGCAACCCGATCCCGGGCCTGGACGAGCTCGGCGACATCGTCGCGGAGCCCTTCCTGTCGGGCGTGTCCTCGATCGTCACCGCGGTGACGGCCGGCCGGACCGACGTCGAGATCAAGCGCATCGGCGAGCCGCTGCAGGTCGACGTCGAGCTGCTCCGCCGGTTCGAGGAGGCGTCGGTCCGCCCGGGCGCGCACGTCGCCGTGACGCGCGAGGGCAGCACCCTCACCCTGCGGGCGACCGGCAGCGAGGTCGTCCTCGACCTCCCGACCGAGCTGGCCAAGCACGTCTTCGTCGCCGCCTGACCGCTCCGACGACGCCCCGGGGGGCGCCTGGGACCGCGTCCACACCCTGCCGTCACCGGCCGGATGTGAACGGTTGCACGAGCCCCGACCTGCGACGACGCGCCTGTGATGCACGACACGCGAATCGTTCGTAACCAAAATGTGACATCCGGGCGGACGTCGGCTAGTCTCGCTCCGTCCACGATCCCCTGATCGAGGACTCCCAGCGGTTCGTCGAGCCCTACCGCCGCGCGGGAAAGCCGTTCCAGGTAGGGACGGGGGAACCAGGATTCACGGACACCGACTCGTCGGGGTCCTTGGGGTGAAGCCCCGCACCACGGTGCGAGGCCGGGCGATCTTCCAGCCCGAACCCGACAGCTCACCCCGCAGGCGCTCGGAGGAACTTCTTTGACCCAGGTGACACAGCGCGGACGCCACCGTTCGGCCGCGCGACCCTCGACACCGCTCGACATCATGTCGGCGAGCATCACCACCTCGTTCCAGGGCAAGGCCGGCCGCACCGCCGTCGTCGCCGTGGCAACGTCCGGCCTCGTTCTCGGCGTCTCCGCCGCAGCGACCGCCGAGCCGACGTCGAAGGACGTCATCCAGGCCCCAGCCTCAAGTCCACCTCGCTGACCGCGAAGGACGTCGAGCGCGCAGGCACGCAGGCGACCGTGGTCGTCGACGCCGGCACCGAGCTCGGCTTCGCCGCCGCGATCGTGTCCGCCGAGGCGCCGCCGCCCCGCCCCCGCCGCCCCCCGTCGTTCGCACGGTGACGTCGCGGACGCGCACGGCCCCGGCCGTCGCGAACACGAACGAGCGCGCCGCCGAGGCGACGCAGGACGCCGAGGAGGAGAGCTCCGAGCCCGTCGTGGAGGAGGCCTCCGCCCCCGCTCCGGCGATCGACGGCAGCCTCGCCTCCTCGATCGTCAACGAGGCGTTCAAGTACGTCGGTGTCCCGTACGTCACCGGTGGCGCGAGCCCCTCGGGCTTCGACTGCTCGGGCTTCGTGCAGTACGTCTACGCGCAGATGGGCGTCTCGCTGCCCCGCACCTCCAGCGCCCAGGCCGGCGCCGGCTACCGCGTCTCCGCCTCGGAGGCCCGCGCCGGAGACCTCATCTACAGCCCCGGCCACATCGGGATCTACCTCGGTGACGGTCAGCACATCGCGGCGCGCAACCACAGCACCCCGCTGAAGGCCGGCCCCGTGTACATGAGCAACCCGACCTACATCCGCGTCCTCGGCTGATCCAGGCCCCACGCGTCACGAACGGCCCGAGCCTCGGCTCGGGCCGTTCGTGCGTTCCGGGACGAGCACGAAGTCTCGCGGGGCGGCGGCCGCCCCCAGCTCCTGCCGTGCGCGACGGCGCAGCTCGGCCTCGCTCGTCCCGCTCCGGGCGCGCACCACCAGGCGCGAGCCGAGCCGGGCGTCGGACACGACCTCGAGGCGGCTCGCCACGAGGTCGCCCTGCGCCGCGAGCCAGCGGCGCACGCCCGCGAGGTCGACGTTGTGCCCGCCCACCACGGCGACGTCGTCGGTCCGCCCGCGGAGGTGCAGCAGCCCCGAGGGTCCGAGGATCGCGAGGTCGCCCGTGGGGCGGAAGCCTGAGGCCGTGCCGGCCGCCCGCCACGGCGAGGCGATCTCCAGCCGTCCGGGGGCGCCCGTCACCGCCCGACCACCGCCGTCGACCACCCGGAGCCGGACACCGAGGGCCGCCCGACCGACGGTGCCGGGCTCGGCCGCCAGGTCCGCGGGCCGCGCGATCGTCGCGGTCCCCGTCTCGGACGTGCCGAAGAAGTCGGTGACGCGCGCGCCGAGCCGCTCGCCGGCCTCCTCCGCCAGCGCGGACGCCAGCGGTGCGGACCCCGTGACCACGCTCCGCAGGGCCAGCGCCGGGGCGCCGGCCGCCGCGTGGGCGTCGAGCAGGGCGGCCAGCTGGGCCGGTACCGCCGTCAGCACCGGGCGCGGTGCTCCGCCAGGGCGCCCAGCAGGGCGTCGTCGCGACCGACGAGCACGGGGGAGCCCAGGGCGAGGGCGGCCATCAGCACCGAGAACCCGTGACCGTGCTCCAGCGGGGGAGCGATCGCCGTCACCTCGTCGCGTCGGATCCCCGACGCAGCGCCGAGGTCGAGGACCGTGGGCCACGCCGTCGCCGGCACCCCGCGCCGGACGACCGGGTGCGGTCGACCGGTCGTGCCCGAGGTCAGCATGCTCACGCGCCCCGACCTCGCCGGCGGCGGGAGGCGCAGCAGGTCGACGGCGGTCCGCGGCAGCGCGGTGTCGGCGGTCACGAGCACGCCGCGCCACCGGTCCCGGATCTCCGTGGCCAGCCCGGGCGGGGCCGACGCCCCCACGAGGGCGACGTCGACGCCGAGCGAACCCGCCGCCAGGAGCGCGGCGACGAGCCGGGCAGGACCGCAGTCCTCCAGCACGAGGGGAGCGGGAGAGCCGGACGAGGTCGCGACGGCGTGGGCGGCCAGCCGGGCGGCCTCGCCCCGCAGGTCGGCCCCGGTGTGCACGCGTGTGCCGAGCTCCCGCGACACCTCGACGAGGACGGGCCGGTCCGGCCGGCGGAGGCACGCGGTCATCACGACGCCGGCGGGCCGCCCGCGGTAGCGGGCGGAACGCACGAGGGCCGCGAGCTGGACGAGGTCCGGCCCGGCGGCGCGCAGGACGGTGACGGCGGCGACCGCGGTGCCCGGACCGTCTGGAGGATCGGGGTCACGACGGCGGCCGCGGGCTCGAGGAGCCGGCCGCGCGTTCCGTGAGGCCCGGGGCGGCGAGGGCGACGTGCGCGCCGAGCCGGATCCACCACGGCGTGATCGTCCGCGGCCGCTCGACGATCGCCCGGCAGACCCAGTCGGCGGCGTCGGCGACGCTCATGCCGGCCCGGCCGGCGTAGGTGGGCGCGCTCATGGCCGTGTGGACCAGGGGGAGCCGGATCGTCGTGGTCGCCACGCCGTCGGGGGAGAGCTCGGCGTGCACCGATCGCAGCCACGCGTCGTGGGCGGCCTTGGACGCCCCGTAGGAGGACCACCCGGGCGCGGGGACGAGCGCGCTGGCGCTGCTGAGCGCGATGAGGTGGCCCGATCCCACGTCGCGCATCGCCGCGAGGAGCGGCAGGGCGAGCGCGACCGGTCCCAGGTAGTTCACGCCCGCGAGCCGCCGGACGTCGTGGAACCGGTCGGTGGTGGCGGCGAGGCTGCGGTGGATGGAGTGGCCGGCGCCCTGCAGCAGGACGACGGGGGTGCCGTGGTCGGCGAGCACGGTCTCACCCGCCCGCCCCGCCGCGTCGGTGTCGCGCAGGTCGGCGACGAGCACGCGGGCACGGCCCCCGGTGCGTCGGATCCGTCCCGCCACCGTCGTGAGGTCCTCCACGCCCCTGGCCACGAGGACGACCTCGGCCCCGCAGGCGGCGGCCCGCCACGCCACCTCGGCCCCGATCCCGCGCGAGGCGCCCGTGACCACGACGACCCGCCCCTCGACCACCCGTCGGACGGCGGAGGGCGGCGGGCCGCCACCGGTCATCCCCGCAAAGGCGAGGAGCACGCGTTGCGCGGGACCGCGGGCGGGCTCGGGCTGCGCCTCGGGGCCGGGGGAGGTCGACACGTCCCGAGACTAGGCCGGATCGCGGACGGGTCGCGGGTGCGGTGGAATCCCGCGCGAGGTCCCGCTATGGTCAAGAAAGCGTCAAAAGGCGCGGGGAACAGGCGCGGAGAGGCACGGTGGGGACGGTGACTCAGGAACAGCACGTCCTGGTGGGGGTCGACGGCTCGGAGTCGAGCGGGTGGGCCCTGGAGTGGGCGCTCGAGGCGGCGCGGCGGCGGGGGTGGGCGCTGCACGTGCTCTGCTCGTACTCGTTGCCCTCGTTCACGGCGGCCTCGCTCGACGGCGGGTACGCGGCGCTCGACGACAGCGCGATCCGCTCCTCCGCCCAGGCCGCGCTCGACGGCGCGATCGCCCGGGCGAGCGGTCGCGGGGTGACCGTCACGGGAACGCTCGAGACCGGCGACGCTGCAGGCGCGCTCATCGAGGCGAGCGCCGCGGCCGGTCTCGCGGTCGTCGGCACGCGCGGTGGGGGCGGCTTCACCGACCGGCTGCTCGGCACGGTCTCGACGGCGCTGCCCGCGCACGCCCACTGCCCGGTGGTCGTCGTGCCGCTGCGGACCGAGGAGAGCCCGACGCCGATCGCGGCGCCGCGCAGGATCGTCGTCGGCGTGGACGGTTCGCCGAGCGCCAAGGTCGCGCTGCACGGCGCCGTCGCCGAGGCGGCCCTGTGGGGTGCCGAGCTCACCGCCGTCGCCGGCGTCCCGCTCTCGCACGGTGCGGGGATGCTCGCCTGGCTGCCGGCCGCGATCGACCGAGGCCAGGTGCTGGCCGACGTCAAGGCGGGGCTCGAGGTCATGGTGCGCGAGGCGGTGGGCACGACGGGGCTCGACGTGAAGCTGCACGCGCTCGACGGCTCCGGCGCCGCGCTGCTCAGCGAGTTCTCGACGGCGGTCGACCTCGTCGTCGTCGGCTCCCGCGGCCGCGGGGGTTTCACGGGCATGCTGCTCGGCTCCACGAGCCAGTCCGTGCTCCACCACGCCTCGTGCCCGGTGCTCGTCATCCCCGCCCGGATCGACGACCAGGGCGTCTCGCCCGTCGACCCGCCCTGGCTGCGTCGCCGTCGCCAGCAGGGCTGAGGAGGGTCAGGCCGACGCGGCGTCCTGGACGGCCAGCTGCGCCAGGTGGCGCAGGGCCAGGCGCGCCACGAGCGCGCACGAGACCGTCGCGAGCGGCCGCGTCAGCGCGGCCGGCCCGACGGCGAGGCGTACGTCGTAGGCCCAGGTCACATCGGTCGCGGAGCCGTCGTCGACGGGGGCCGCCGTGAGCACGACCGTGCCGCGGAAGACGCCGTCGACCTTGTGGTAGACGGCGCGCCGGGCACCGGAGCCCGACGTCGCGAGCCGGTCCAGCACCATGACGTCGCGCACGAACCCGAGCGAGACCGCCTCGTAGCGGTCTCCGGTGCGGGCCGGCGGAGGCGGGGCGGCGACGGTGGTGAACGGGAAGGCCCCGGCATGACGGCGCAGGTCGGTCAGCACGGCGAACGTGGTGGCGAGCGGGGCGGCGACACGGCGACGGGCGGTGGTCCAGGCGGTCACGGGTGCTCCTGCGGCTGACGAGCCCGGAGACGAGCGGTGCCCCCGGCGCGAATCGAACGCGCGACCTACCGCTTAGGAGGCGGTTGCTCTATCCCCTGAGCTACGAGGGCGGGCACTGCGGCGTGCGCCGCGGCCAGGTCAGCCTACCGGGCGGACGGGCGGGGTCACGATGTGGACGACCGGAACGACCCGACCGCCTCCGCGTGCCGCCGTGCGAGTGTGGAGGAATGACGACGACATCCCCCTCCCCGTCCTCCTCCACCTCCGGCCACCTCGGCGACCTCGGCCCGCTCGTGCTCGGCGGCAACGTGTTCGGCTGGACCGCCGACCGCGCGACGAGCATCGCCGTCCTCGACGCGTTCGTCGAGGCGGGCGGCCGGTCCGTCGACACGGCCGACGCCTATTCGGCCTGGGTGCCGGGGAACTCCGGCGGCGAGTCCGAGACCGTCATCGGCGACTGGCTGGCCGGTCGCGGCCGTCGCGACGACGTCCTCATCGCCACGAAGGTGGCCAAGCACCCGGAGCTGCGGGGCCTGGCCCGCGAGAACGTCCGCGCCGGCGTCGAGGCGTCGCTGGGCCGGCTCCGCACCGACGTGATCGACCTGTACTACGCGCACGAGGACGACGAGACGCTCGCCCCCGAGGAGATCGCGGCCACGTTCGACGAGCTCGTCGTCGAGGGGAAGATCCGCGCGATCGGGCTGTCGAACTTCACCCCCGAGCGACTGCGGGCCGTCGTCGAGGCCGGACGGTCAGGCGGGCTCACGGCCGCGGCCTACTCCCAGGACCGCTACAGCCTCGTCGAGCGATCGCTGGAGACCGAGCTCGCCCCGACCCTCGCCGACCTCGGCGTGACGGAGCTGCCGTACTCGGCGCTCGCGTCCGGCTTCCTCTCGGGCAAGTACCGCCCCGGTGTCGAGGTCGACTCGCCCCGCGCGGGCGGCGCCGGCGCGTACCTCCAGCGCCCCGGCGCCGGCGCGCTGCTCGACGCGCTCGACGACGTGGCGCGGGCCCACGCGGTGTCCCCGGCCGCCGTCGCGCTCGCGTGGCTGCGCTCGCGGCCGACCGTCGGCGCCCCGATCGCCTCGGCCCGCACCGTCGAGCAGCTGACCGCGCTGCGGGAGAGCTTCGCGCTCGAGCTGTCGGCCGAGCAGGCGCAGGCGCTCGAGGTCGCGAGCGACCAGCTCGGCTGAGCGTCCGCCGGTGGCCCGTTCGCCGGTGACGGCCCGAGAACCTGGCCGTCACCGGCGCGGGGCCGCCGCTCCGGGCCGGGGAGGGTGCGACGATGGTCGCCGAGTCCTCGCCAGGACCAGGGTGCACGCGAGCGCGCCCGCGGCGGGGAGCTGGAGGTGGGTGTGAGGCGGCACGACGACTCGGACGCGACGGAGATCATTCCGGCCGCTCCCGACCCGGTGGACGAGCCGGGCGCCTCCGCGCGCCCCGACGGATCCGACGGTGACGCCGTCGAGCCCGCGGTCCAGCCGCTCGAGCCGCCGGACGACGACCTCGACCTCGACCTCGTCGACTCCGACGTGGTCGACCCCCGGCCGACCGGGGCCGACGACGCGGCGTCCGCCACGGGCGGGTCCGCGGTCCAGGAGGCCGCCGACGAGCTCGCGGGCGAGGAGCCCGTCGCCGCCGCCCCGGCTCCCGCGCTCGAGCCCGAGCCCCGTCCGGAGCCCGAGCCCGCTCCCGCACCCCGCCCCGCCGTCCCCCTCACGCGGGACGAGGCGGTGCTGCGCGCCACCCGCGGCTGGCAGGAGTCGCTGTCGGCGATGGGCGGGGAGTCCGCCCTGCGCGACATCGAGACCCTCGCCGACGCCACGCTCGACCTGTCGGCCGCGCACCCCGGCGGCATGGCCCAGTTCCTGGCGGGCCGGCCCACCACGCTCGGGCTGCTGGTCCGGGAGCCGTCCGCCCTCGCGCACGCCCGCCGTCGCGCCCGGGCCGTGCTGGCACGCGCGGCCGAGCACCTCCACCGCTACGGCGTCACGGCGACGACGGCGGCGCTCGGCGTGCTCACGTGGACCGAGCCGGGGAGCGAGGACGGTGCCGGCCTGCTGATGCGGGCCCCCGCGTTCCTGCGCCCCGTCAGCCTCACCCTGGCCGACGGCCAGCACGAGCCGACCCTCACCCTGCACTCCCGCGCGAGCATCAACCCCGTGGTCGAGCGCGCGCTCCTCGCCGCGGGCGTCGACGTCGAGGCGCTCGTCGCCCCGGCCGTCACCGGCTCCAGCGACCTGCGCGAGGCCCTCGACGCGATCCGCGACGTCGCGGACGGCGCACTCGGCGACGTCGAGGTGACGGAGCTGATCGTCATCGGCTCGTTCGCCCACCCGGGCCAGATCCTCGCCGACGACCTGTCGGGCGGCTGGCTCACCGGCAACGACGTCATCGCCGCCCTCGCCGGTGACGAGTCGGCGCGCGCCGCGCTCGACGTGCCCCTCCCGACGATGCTCCGCGGCGACCGTGACCCCGGTACCGAGCGCGGGGTCGGCGATCTCGACCCGACGCAGCACCACGTGCTCGACGCCGTCGCGAGCGGGATCAGCGTGCTCGTCGACGCCCCGCCCGGGTCGCCCACGACGGACACGGTGGTGGCGATCGTGGCCGACGCCGCGGCGTCCGGCCGCACCGTGGTCCACGTCCCCGGCACGCGCCGTGCCGCCGAGTCGCTGCGCGGCCGGCTCGAGGAGCTCGACCTGCCCGGCCTCGTGCTCGACGCGTCCGCCGGCTCGACGCAGGGGACCGAGGTGGGCGAGCTGTTCACCTCCCGTCTCGGTGGCGACCTGCCCTCCGTCGACGCTCCCTCCATCATCCGCACGCGGGGCGAGCTCTCGCGCCTGCACTCCGCGCTCACCGCACGCGTCCTCGCCTGGCACGCGCCCCGTCCCGAGTGGGGCGTCACGGCGCACGAGGCGATGCAGGCGCTCGCGGAGCTCACCGCCGCCCGACCCGCGCCGCGCAACCAGGTGCGGCTGCCCGTCCCGGTCCTCGCCCGCCTGACGGGCCGCGCGATGGAGGACGCCAGGGGCGAGCTCGCGAGGGCCGCGACGCTCGGAGCCTTCCAGATCCGGCGCAGCGACAGCCCCTGGTACGGCGTCGTGCTGACCGACGCCGACCACGCGCGCCGCGTCGTCGACGACGTCCAGCGTCTCGCCGTCCGCACCCTGCCCGCGCTGCGCCAGAAGATCGCCGTGGCCACCGCCCAGACCGGCCTCGAGCCGGCGACCACGGTCGCCGTCTGGGTCGAGCAGCTGCGCATGCTGCAGGGCGTGCGGGCCGCGCTGGACGTCTTCCAGCCGATCATCTTCGAGCGCTCGGCCGCCGACCTGGTGGCCGCCACCGCGCCGCGCTCCGAGCGGGCCGACCACGAGGAGCTGCCCGCGGGCGTGCGCCGTCGGCTGCGCAAGGAGGCCAAGGACCTGCTGCGCCCGGGGCGCCACGTCACGGATCTGCACGGCGAGCTCGTCGCCGTGCAGGAGCAGCGCGAGATCTGGCGCATCCACTGCCCGGCGGGCGGCTGGCCGCGACTGCCCGACGACATGACGGACCTCGTCCAGGTCACGGACGAGGTGGTGACGGCGCTGGCGAACCTGGAGTCGGCGCTCCGTCCCACCTACGACGACACCGTCCCGCTCGAGCACGTCCCGTTCGAGGACCTCGGCGACCACCTGCTGAGCCTCGCCGAGGACGAGAGCGTCACGCGCGCCCTGCCGGAGCGGACGGAAGCGATCACCCGTCTCGACGGCCTCGGGCTCGGCGACCTGCTGGACGACCTGGCCGCCCGGCGCGTGCCGCTCGCGCTGGTGGCCGCCGAGCTCGATCTCGCGTGGTGGTCCAGCGTGCTCGAGCAGATCCTCGCGTCCGACCCCGCGCTGCGCGGCGCGACCACGTTCGGGCAGGACGTCGAGCGCTGGCGCGAGCTCGACGTCGAGCAGGTCGCCTCCCTCGTCCCGCCGGTCCGGCTGGCGACGGCGACGCACCTGCGCCAGGTCGCCGTCACGCACAAGGACGCCGCGCGCGACCTGTTCCGCGCCGCCGATCAGGCGCGGCGCGGTCTCGCCGGGTTCGACCTCCGCACGGCCCGGACGCAGCACGCGCCGGTCGCGGCGGCCGTGGTCCCGTGCTGGAGCGTGCCCGCGATGCTCGTGCCGCAGGTGCTGGACCAGACCGAGCGCGCGGACCTGCTCGTCCTCGACAACGTCCAGAACCTCACGACCGACCAGGTCGTCGCGGCCATCGGGCGGGCGCGTCAGGTCGTCGTCGTCGGTGACGTTCGACGCGGAGGGACCGGGGTGGTCGCCGACCTCGCCGCCGTCCTGCCCCGGGTCGAGCTCGACTCCGAGCGCACGGACCGCGACGAGCACCTCACCGCCTTCCTCGCGACGCACGGCTACGAGGGCGCGGTGTGCCGGGTGCCCGGCCCGCCGGGTCCGTCGCTGATCCGGCTGGACCTGGTCGACGGTCGCGGCCTCGCCGCGCACGGCGGCGTCGTGGAGACCGTGCCGGCGGAGGTCGAGCACGTCGTCGACCTCGTCATCGAGCACGCGCTGACCAGCCCCGAGGAGAGCCTCGCCGTCGTCGCGCTGAACCCGCGCCACGCCACCCGGATCCGGGAGGCCGTCGCGCAGGCCGTCGCCGAGGCGCCCGCGGTCGCCACGTTCTTCGACCCGGCGGCGATCGAGCCGTTCGCCGTCGTCGACGTCGAGCAGGCGGCCGGCATGCGTCGCGACAGCATCGTGCTGAGCGTCGGTTACGGCAAGTCGCTGCACGGACGGGTGATCCACCAGTTCGGCGCCGTGAGCTCGCAGCACGGGGTCTCGCTGCTCGTCGACGCGATCGACGCGTGCCGGGGCCGGCTCGTCGTGACCAGCTGCATCGCCCCCTCCGAGCTCGACTCCAACCGGTTGCGTGCCAGCGGCTCGCGGATGCTCGCCGACCTGCTCGCCTTCGCAGCGGCCGGGGGCGACATCGAGGTCGAGACGGGGGAGCGGGAGGGGTCGCCGGACCCGCTGCTCGTCGACCTCGCCGACCGGCTGTGGCGCATGGGTCTGACCGTCGCGGCGGACTACGGACCCGACGGCGGCGTGCGGATCCCGCTCGCCGTGGGCCACCCGCACCTGTCCGAGCAGCTCGGCGTGGCGATCCTGTCGGACACCGACGTCTACGTCTCGACGCCGAGCCTGCGCGTGCGCGACCGGCACTGGGTCGAGCGCCTCGAGCGCCGCGGGTGGGACGTCGTCGTGCTCGCGTCGCTGGACGTGTTCCTCGATCCCGACGCCGCGGCGCAGCGCGTGCTCGACGTCGTCTCCGACCGGGTCAGGGCCCGCGGCGGCTCCGCAGAGCTCACGCCGAACGTCTCGCCGCCCCCGCTCGTGGAGGAGGAGCACCCGATCGAGGACGACGTCGTCGATCCCGACGCCGTGGCGGTGCCCGCCGTCGGGGGGGCGGACGTCGAGGCCGAGGCCGAAGCTGCGGCTGAGGCCGAGGCTGAGGCCGACGACGTGGACGTGGACGGGTCGAACCTGCCGGACGGCACCGCCGACGAGGTCGACGGCAAGGACGCTCCGGAGGTGTCGACGGCGGTGCTCGGGGCGGTTCCGGCGCAGCCCGTGACCGAGGGCGGAGCGGCGGAGGAGCCCGGCGGGACCGGGGCCGCCGAGGAGTGCGACGACGAGAGCGCTCCGGCGCCCCGCACGCCGGAGACGGCCGCTCAGATCGTCGCCTCGCAGCCCGTCATCCCGGAGCGCGCGTGGGAGGACGACGACCGCGCCTGGGGCGACGGTGGCGGCGACGACGAGGACCGCATCCTGCGGGAGCGCCCGCCCCACTGGGGCTGAGAGACAGACAGCAGCGGCCGCCCGGCTCGAAGCCGGGCGGCCGTTGCTGTTGGTCGTGCAGGTGGCGCGGGGTCAGCCGCGCACGGTCACGGGCGAGGCTTCGCCTGCGAGGCGAGGAGGTCGCGGATCTCCTGCAGCAGGATGACGTCCTCGGCCGGGGCCGCGGGCTCGGGCTCCTCGCCCTGCTTGCGGCGGGCGGCGAGCGTGTTCAGCGGGAGCACCACGATGAAGTAGATCGCGGCGGCGACGATGAGGAAGTTCAGCAGCGCGGTGAGGACCATGCCGGGCATGATCGCGGCGTCGCCGAGCGAGATCGTCCAGATGTTGTCGAGGTTCGGCTTGCCGAAGATGCCGCCGATGAGCGGGTTGATCAGACCCTCGACGATCGCGGTCACGACGGACGTGAACGCGGCGCCGATGACGATGCCGACCGCGAGCTCGACCGCGTTGCCGCGGGAGATGAACTCCTTGAATCCGTTGAGGAATCCGGAGCGCTCGCGGATCGCGTTCGTCGCCTTGTTGAAGTTGTTGCTGGGGGTGGTCATGGTGCCTCCTGGGTACGTGGAGCGTGGTCAGTCCCCCGTCCCGAGGGCGACGGTCAGGGAACCGCCCGCACTGGCGTCGAGGACGAGAGTAGCGACCTCCTGCGGAACCGCCAGCAGGAGCAGCGTCCCGGAGTGTTCGCCGCCGCCGAGCACCGAGGTCGTCGTCTCCTCCCGGACGGCCGCGACGAGGCGCGCCCGATCCGTCAGCAGGGTCGAGCCGGCGCCCGTGGCGGAGACCAGGTGGAGCGGCGTCGCCGTCGGGAGCAGGTCGGGCACGGCCGGGTCCGCCAGCCGAATGGGAACCACCAGCTCGCCGTCCTCGGCGAAGGACCACGCGCCGCCGTCGACGAGGTCGGAGGGCACCAGGGGGACGCCCCGACCCGCCGGATGGGCCAGGCGGTGCCCGACGGCGTCCGCACCGAGCCGGAGCGCGGCGGCCGGCGCAGCGGAGACGGGGATCGAGACGGTGCCGACGTCGGCGTCGGCCAGCAGGTGCCCGGCGGGGAGGTCCGCCGTCGCGACGACCAGATCGACCGACGGCGGGGGCGCGGGACGCAGCGCGCCGAGCGCGGACCACGCGGCGACGGCGACGAGGAGGGCGACGAGCGCAGGACGCCAGCGCCACAGGATCGAGCGCAGGCGTCGCCGCCGGGATGAGGTGGTGATCGCCGTCGTCATCGGCCGACGGTAGCCAGGGACTCGCCGACGCAGCCCTGCGAACGGGCGCCGATGGGGACGAACGCACGCGGCGCGGTCCTGGGGACAGCGCGCGCCGGGGAATCAGCTGGAGGCGGCCTTACCGGGGCCGGACGTGCCGCTCGACGACGACGAGGCGCCGCCCGAGGTGGAGCCGGAGCCCGTGCTGGGGGAGGGGGTGCTCGGCTTGGACGTCTCACCCTTGGAGGACTCGCCCTTGGACGACTCGCCCGAGGACGACCCGCTCGTGGAGGAGCTCCCCGAGGACTCGCTCGACGTCGACGTGCCGCGGGAGTCGTTGCGGTAGAAGCCCGAACCCTTGAAGACGACGCCGACAGGGGAGAGCACCTTGCGGAGCTTGCCCGCGCACTCGGGGCAGACCGTCAGGGAGTCCTCGGTGAAGGACTGGTAGATGTCGAACGCGTGCCCGCACTCCGTGCAGCGGTAGGCGTAGGTCGGCATGGGGCTCCTCGGCGTCAGTCCGGCCGACGGTCCGTCGGCTGGCACTCTCTCGATCCGAGTGCCAATTCTACGCCGTCACGCGGGAGGCAGCGGCCACGACGAGGTGGGCGTCAGCACACCGCGCACCGGGATGTCGTGCGGTGCGCGGGGGAGGGTGGGGTGGTGGGCCTCGCCGTCGTACACGACGCCGTAGACGGAGGCGTCCGGGTCGGCGTGGAGGAGGGCGCGGTCGTACCAGCCACCGCCGAGTCCCAGCCGCACGCCGTCGTCGTCGATCGCGAGGGCGGGGACGAGGACGAGGCGGGCGCGGCCCAGCGCGGGCGCCTCCTCGCAGGCCCCCCGGGGCTCGAGCGGCCGCCCCGGCGCGAGCTGCGCGAGGTCGTCGGTCCCGGTGAACACGCCCCAGCACCGGTCGAGCGCAGGACCCAGCACCGGGACGAGCACCTCGAAGCCGGCCGCGTGCAGCGCCTCGAGAGCGGGCAGCGTGCCGGGCTCGTGCCGGCGCGAGACGTAGGCGGCGACGGTTTCGCCGGCCTCGAGGCCGAGAGCGGCCGCGAGCTCGATCGAGCGTCGGGCGATCTCGTCGGCGCTTGAGGCGAGCGCGCGGGCGTCGAGCTGGGCCCGGCGCTCCTTGATCACGGCACGGAGGTCGTCCTTACGGTCCTCGAGGAGCTCGATCGCGAGGATCGAGTCCGCGGAGGAGTGCGGGTCGGCCAGGAGGTCCGAGGCATCTGCCGTGGCAGGGGTGGACAGGGTGGGGGCGTCGTTGCCGGTCACCCGACCACTGTCGCACGGATCGATGCGGACCCGTGAGCACCGCGTTTCCGACCAGCCCGTGGACGCGGCCGAGGTGGCCGCTAGGGTGAGCGCTCATGTGGCCGACGCGACTCGTGGAGGGCGACCTCGTGCTGCGGCCGCTCCGCCGACGGGACGCCAAGGAGTGGGGACGCGTCCGAGCCCGGAACGCCTCCTGGCTCGCGCCGTGGGAGGCGACGCTGCCTCCTGGATCGCCGGTCTCGCCCCTCACCTTCGGGCAGTACGTGCGGGAGGTGAACCGCCAGGCCAGGACCGGCGTCTCGCGCCCCTGGGTGATGGAGCACGCCGGCGCGATCGTCGGTCAGGTGACCGTCTCGAACATCACCCACGGTTCGCTCAGCTCGGCCGCGATCGGTTACTGGATCTCCCGCGACGTGGCCGGTCGCGGACTCACACCGCTCGCCGTCGCGATGGCGGTGGACGACTGCTTCTTCTCCCTCGGGCTGCACCGGGTGGAGATCAACATCCGGCCCGAGAACCGGGCGAGCCTGCGGGTGGTGGAGAAGCTCGGACTCCGGGACGAGGGTCTGCGGCGCGCGTACCTCCACATCCAGGGGAGTGGGCCGACCATCGGACCTTCGCACTCACGGTCCGGGAGGCACCGGAGGGCCTCGTCCCCGTCGCCCGGGCGATGGCACGGCCCGCGGTCGGCTAGGGCCCGCTTACAGACGGAGCGGTCGGACGCGATCTCGGGACCGGTTGCCGACACGCCCGGCGACCTGCGCCGTCGCGTGCAACCCCGCACCTACCGTCTACCTCGTGAGTTTCGCCGGGTACGTCATTGCGGCGGCAGTCATGCTGATCCTGGGTTACCTCGTGCCGTCGCTCGTGCGACGGCGCCAGGCGGCCGGTGACAGCTGCGTGGACGACCGCTTCTCCCAGGAGCTGCGGGTCGTGGCACGTGGCGGTGCCGGGGGACGACCCCGCCAGGAGACGCGACTGCCGAGCACCAGGGCCCTCGTCGTCTCACCGTCCGTCCCAGGCCCGCGAGGTGAGGAGCTCACCGTGAACCGTCCCACCGGGATGGCAGACCGCCGAACCGCCAACGAGGCGCGTCGCGTGGCGGCGGTTCGTGCTGCCCTCGCCGCACGCCGAGCAGAGCAGGCCGCCGCAGCGCGGCGCCGTCTCGTGCTGACCGTGGCGCTCGTGCTCGTCTCCGGAATCTCCTGGGCGGCCGTCGCGCTCGCCCAGTTCTCCTTCCTGCTCGCCGCCTTCCCGACGGTCGTGCTCGCAGCGGTGCTGTGGCTCGGTGTCCGGACGGCGAGGGCCGAGCGTGCGGAGTGGGCGCAGGTTCCCACCAGCCTCACCGAGCCGCGGGCGACCCGCGCCGCGGGTCCGACCTACTCGCCCTCGCAGCTGCGCTCGCACCTGTCGGCCGAGGGCGCTGCGCGTCCCGACGCCGCCCCGAGCGACGCCGCGGCCGGCCGACTGAGCTGGCAGACGGACGACGTTCCCGTGGAGGTCCCGGTCGAGGCCGAGCCCGAGCCGGTCGAGGTCGTGGCCGAGGTCGAGGAGCCGGCGGTGGCGGGGTCCTGGACGCCCGTCCCGGTGCCGGTGCCCACCTACACGCTGAAGCCGGTCGCGGTGCGCCGCGAGGCTGCTCCGTACGAGGCTCCCGTCGCGCCGACGACGGCGGAGGCCGACGTCTCCCTCGAGGTCTCGATCGACGAGGGCATCGATCTTCGGGCGGTCCTCGCCCGGCGCAGGGCGGTCGGGGCCTGAGCGGGGCCGGACGCGGCGTACGAGCCGCGTCCTTCCGCCGATTCGGCTCAGGACCGTCCGAGTGTTAGTCTTGATCCCGCTCAACCGGGGGTAACCCGAAGAGCATCGGGGCATTGGCGCAGTTGGTAGCGCGCTTCGTTCGCATCGAAGAGGTCAGGGGTTCGAATCCCCTATGCTCCACCCGCAGTACGACAGCCTGTCCGGCTCAGCCGGGCAGGCTGTTGTCGTTCCTGGGGAGGCCGGGGGTGTCGGGGGATCGGGGCCGATCCCAGAGGTCCGAGGTGTGGTCCGGGACCGGACGTGGCGCAGCGGTGGTCGGGTCTCGAGCTCGCGGTTCCGGTCGCCGCGGGCGGGGGTTCCCCTCTCCGGGGCGGTGACCGGTTTGCCGGCGGTCGGCGCTCGACGCCCGGACCGCAGGACTCGGACGGCTGCGACCACTGCGCCCGCCGGGTACCGAGATCACGGCGACCATCGAGCATCCAGACCGCTGCGACGGGGCAGCGCGTTCGGTGCGGCGGACGAGTCCTCTGGTGGGGGAGCGCATCAGTGGGGGAGCGCATCAGTGGGGGAGCGGATCCGCAGGGGGACGCACCAGCAAGGTAGGGGCCGCTCGAACCGCAAGGCGCGGCCGGACCTGACCGCGAACGTGGCGATCCCCCGAGGCCCAGGCGGCCATCGTCAGGCGGGTGCGTGAGACTGGCTCCAGGTGGTCGCCACGGCCCGGCCGAGCTCGCCGACGCACCGGGCCAGCGAGCGGGAGCCGGCGTCGAGGCGTGGCGGAACCCAGTGATCACGCCGATTTGCCACATCGGTCACCCTGACGTAATGTTCTTGTCACACGGGGAAGCGAGCCGGACCGAGAGGGCCGGGGCTGACCGTGAATCCCAAGCGAAGAGCCGCTGAAGCGGTTCCACTGTCGCGGGGTCACCCTTGAGCTGGATCTGGTCAGGCCGTTGGTTTGACGGAGTGGCTTGGGGGGTGTAAGTTGGAGAAGTTGCCCCGGTTGGTCCGGGCCCCAGGGTTTGGGGTGTGGATGGACTGGTGTGGTGTGTTGTTTGAGAACTCAACAGTGTGTTTGTGAACTTGATGCCATTTGTTGGCCGGGTTCTGTGGCGCGGTCCTTCGGGGCATGCGTTGTGGGGTTTGGTTGACTGTTTTTGTTTTGCCGGGCGTCATGGCTTCCTTTGGGGGTTGTGGTTGTTCGGGTTTTTGCTTGGATCATTGTCGTTAAATGATTCCCGTCGTGCTTTCGGGTGTGGTGGGGTTAGTTTTTGACGGAGAGTTTGATCCTGGCTCAGGACGAACGCTGGCGGCGTGCTTTACACATGCAAGTCGAACGATGATGGGGTGCTTGCATTCCTGATTAGTGGCGAACGGGTGAGTAACACGTGAGTAACCTGCCCCAGACTCTGGGATAACTCCGGGAAACCGGGGCTAATACTGGATATCACTTCCTGATGCATGTCGGGTTGTTGAAAGGGTTTCTGGTCTGGGATGGGCTCGCGGCCTATCAGCTTGTTGGTGGGGTGAAGGCCTACCAAGGCGATGACGGGTAGCCGGCCTGAGAGGGTGACCGGCCACACTGGGACTGAGACACGGCCCAGACTCCTACGGGAGGCAGCAGTGGGGAATATTGCACAATGGGCGAAAGCCTGATGCAGCGACGCCGCGTGAGGGATGACGGCCTTCGGGTTGTAAACCTCTTTCAGTAGGGAAGAAGCTTTCGGGTGACGGTACCTGCAGAAGAAGCGCCGGCTAACTACGTGCCAGCAGCCGCGGTAATACGTAGGGCGCAAGCGTTGTCCGGAATTATTGGGCGTAAAGAGCTCGTAGGCGGTTTGTCGCGTCTGCTGTGAAATCCCCAGGCTCAACTTGGGGCGTGCAGTGGGTACGGGCAGACTAGAGTGCGGTAGGGGAGACTGGAATTCCTGGTGTAGCGGTGGAATGCGCAGATATCAGGAGGAACACCGATGGCGAAGGCAGGTCTCTGGGCCGTTACTGACGCTGAGGAGCGAAAGCATGGGGAGCGAACAGGATTAGATACCCTGGTAGTCCATGCCGTAAACGTTGGGCACTAGGTGTGGGGTCTGTTTCCACGGATTCCGCGCCGTAGCTAACGCATTAAGTGCCCCGCCTGGGGAGTACGGCCGCAAGGCTAAAACTCAAAGGAATTGACGGGGGCCCGCACAAGCGGCGGAGCATGCGGATTAATTCGATGCAACGCGAAGAACCTTACCAAGGCTTGACATACTTGAGAAGCCACCAGAGATGGTGGTCTCTTTGGACACTCATGTACAGGTGGTGCATGGTTGTCGTCAGCTCGTGTCGTGAGATGTTGGGTTAAGTCCCGCAACGAGCGCAACCCTCGTCCTATGTTGCCAGCACGTGATGGTGGGGACTCATAGGAGACTGCCGGGGTCAACTCGGAGGAAGGTGGGGATGACGTCAAATCATCATGCCCCTTATGTCTTGGGCTTCACGCATGCTACAATGGCCGGTACAAAGGGCTGCGATACCGCGAGGTGGAGCGAATCCCAGAAAGCCGGTCTCAGTTCGGATTGGGGTCTGCAACTCGACCCCATGAAGTCGGAGTCGCTAGTAATCGCAGATCAGCAATGCTGCGGTGAATACGTTCTCGGGCCTTGTACACACCGCCCGTCAAGTCATGAAAGTCGGTAACACCCGAAGCCAGTGGCCCAACCTCTTGTAGGGGGGAGCTGTCGAAGGTGGGATTGGCGATTAGGACTAAGTCGTAACAAGGTAGCCGTACCGGAAGGTGCGGCTGGATCACCTCCTTTCTAAGGAGTCAACGTTGGCTGCTCACTTTCTTCTGCACTGCTTGTTCGTGCTCGCTCGTTGATGCTTCCTGCTGTGGTGGGGGGTGGAGGGTTGAGCTGTTCGGGGTGTGGGGTGTGGGTGGCAGGTCGAACATCATCATCTCGATGGTGGGGTTGCCTGTGACTCTTGGGTGGAACATCAGGTTCACTCTTTCATCGTGTCTGGTCTGCCGGCTCCTTCAATGGGGGGTCTGGGGGGCTGGGGCTGCGGTGGGGGGCACACTGTTGGGTCCTGAGGCAACACACGGGTTGTGCTGGTGGTGACGCTGGCGCGGTCGGGTGGTTGTTTCTGGCCCTCGCTGTCACTGGTCATCTCTGTTGGGGTGGGTGGTGGTGGTGGGTGGGGTTGGTTGTTTGAGAACTGCACAGTGGACGCGAGCATCTTTGATCTTTTGTGGTCAAGTGTTTAAGAGCAAACGGTGGATGCCTTGGCATCAGGAGCCGAAGAAGGACGTTGTGGCCTGCGATAAGCCTCGGGGAGTTGGCAAACGAGCTGTGATCCGAGGATTTCCGAATGGGGAAACCCCGCACGAGTCATGTCGTGTGACCTGCACCTGAATATATAGGGTGTGTGGAGGGAACGCCGGGAAGTGAAACATCTCAGTACCGGCAGGAAGAGATATTCCGTGAGTAGTGGCGAGCGAAAGCGGATCAGGCTAAACCGTGTGCGTGTGATACCCGGCAGGGGTTGCGCATGCGGGGTTGTGGGACCTTACTAGCACTGCTGCCGCAAGTGCGAAGGAGTTACAAAAGCGTGTCATAGTCGAACACTCTTGAACGGGTGGGGATACAGGGTGCGACCCCCGTAGACGAAATGGCATGGTCTTCTGTGAGTGTTCCCGAGTAGCACGGGGCCCGTGAAATCCCGTGTGAATCTGGCAAGACCACTTGCTAAGCCTAAATACTACCTGATGACCGATAGCGGACAAGTACCGTGAGGGAAAGGTGAAAAGTACCCCGGGAGGGGAGTGAAATAGTACCTGAAACCGTTTGCTTACAATCCGTCGGAGCCTCCCTAGTTGGGGTGACGGCGTGCCTTTTGAAGAATGAGCCTGCGAGTTAGTGGTACGTGGCGAGGTTAACCCGTGTGGGGAAGCCGTAGCGAAAGCGAGTCCGAATAGGGCGATTCAGTCGCGTGCTCTAGACCCGAAGCGAAGTGATCTACCCATGGGCAGGTTGAAGCGCGGGTAAGACCGTGTGGAGGACCGAACCCACCAGGGTTGAAAACCTGGGGGATGACCTGTGGGTAGGGGTGAAAGGCCAATCAAACTTCGTGATAGCTGGTTCTCCCCGAAATGCATATAGGTGCAGCGTTGCGTGTTCCTTGCCGGAGGTAGAGCTACTGGATGGCCGATGGGCCCTACCAGGTTACTGACGTCAGCCAAACTCCGAATGCCGGTAAGCCAGAGCGCAGCAGTGAGACTGTGGGGGATAAGCTTCATAGTCGAGAGGGAAACAGCCCAGATCACCAGCTAAGGCCCCCAAGCGTGTGCTAAGTGGGAAAGGATGTGGAGTTGCCCAGACAACCAGGAGGTTGGCTTAGAAGCAGCCACCCTTGAAAGAGTGCGTAATAGCTCACTGGTCAAGTGATTCCGCGCCGACAATGTAGCGGGGCTCAAGCACACCGCCGAAGCTGTGGCATTCACACTGTAGACAAGCCTTCGTGGTTCAGTCGTGTGGATGGGTAGGGGAGCGTCGTGTGGGCAGTGAAGCTGCGGAGTGATCCAGTGGTGGAGCCTACACGAGTGAGAATGCAGGCATGAGTAGCGAAAGACGGGTGAGAAACCCGTCCGCCGAATGACCAAGGGTTCCAGGGCCAGGTTAATCCGCCCTGGGTAAGTCGGGACCTAAGGCGAGGCCGACAGGCGTAGTCGATGGACAACGGGTTGATATTCCCGTACCGGCGAAGTACCGCCCATACCGAGCCCGGTGATACTAACCACCCAATCCTTCCCACCGTGACCTTCGGGTTGCATCGGGTAGGGGCGCGTGGGACCTGAACCGGTAGTAGGTAAGCGTATTAACAGGGGTGACGCATGAAGGTAGCCAGTTGGAGCGATGGTTGACTCCTTCCAAGCCCGTAGGACGCATGATAGGCAAATCCGTTGTGCATACAGTCCGAGAGGTGATGGTGACCGCGAACGCGGGAATATGGTGATCCTATGGTGCCAAGAAAAGCCTCGACGCGAGGTACTAGCCGCCCGTACCCCAAACCGACTCAGGTGGTCAGGTAGAGAATACTAAGGCGATCGAGACAATCGTGGTTAAGGAACTCGGCAAAATGCCCCCGTAACTTCGGGAGAAGGGGGGCCCGGAGCGTGATCCACACTTGCTGTGGTGAGCGTGCAAGGGCCGCAGAGACCAGGGAGAAGCGACTGTTTACTAAAAACACAGGTCCGTGCGAAGTCGCAAGACGATGTATACGGACTGACGCCTGCCCGGTGCTGGAAGGTTAAGAGGACCGGTTAGCCGCAAGGCGAAGCTGAGAATTTAAGCCCCAGTAAACGGCGGTGGTAACTATAACCATCCTAAGGTAGCGAAATTCCTTGTCGGGTAAGTTCCGACCTGCACGAATGGCGTAACGACTTCTCCGCTGTCTCAACCGCGAACTCGGCGAAATTGCACTACGAGTAAAGATGCTCGTTACGCGCAGCAGGACGGAAAGACCCCGGGACCTTTACTATAGCTTGGTATTGGTGTTCGAAACGGCTTGTGTAGGATAGGTGGGAGACTGTGAAACCTTTACGCCAGTAGGGGTGGAGTCGTCCTTGAAATACCACTCTGGTCGTTTTGGACATCTAACTTCGGTCCGTGATCCGGACCAGGGACAGTGCCTGGTGGGTAGTTTAACTGGGGCGGTTGCCTCCCAAAATGTAACGGAGGCGCCCAAAGGTTCCCTCAGCCTGGTTGGCAATCAGGTGTCGAGTGTAAGTGCACAAGGGAGCTTGACTGTGAGACTGACAGGTCGAACAGGGACGAAAGTCGGGACTAGTGATCCGGCGGTGGCTTGTGGAAGCGCCGTCGCTCATCGGATAAAAGGTACCCCGGGGATAACAGGCTGATCTTGCCCAAGAGTCCATATCGACGGCATGGTTTGGCACCTCGATGTCGGCTCGTCGCATCCTGGGGCTGGAGTCGGTCCCAAGGGTTGGGCTGTTCGCCCATTAAAGCGGCACGCGAGCTGGGTTTAGAACGTCGTGAGACAGTTCGGTCCCTATCCGCTGCGCGCGCAGGAAACTTGAGAAGGGCTGTCCTTAGTACGAGAGGACCGGGACGGACTAACCTCTGGTGTGCCAGTTGTTCCGCCAGGAGCACTGCTGGTTAGCTACGTTGGGAAGGGATAACCGCTGAAAGCATCTAAGCGGGAAGCCTGCTTCAAGATGAGGTTTCCATCACTCCTTGAGAGTGGAGAGGCTCCCAGTAGACCACTGGGTGATAGGCCGGAAGTGGAAGCGGGGACTAAAGACCCGTGGAGCTGACCGGTACTAATAAGCCGATCACTTCACCACACCAACAAGCTCAAAATATGTTGCGACGCGTCCACTGTGCGGTTCCCGAACCACCAACACACCCCCGACCCGGGTACTGCCTGGGTTGGGTGGGGTTGTGTTTGACAGTTCGACAGAGTTACGGCGGCCATAGCGAGGCGGGAAACGCCCGGCACCATTCCGAACCCGGAAGCTAAGCCCCTCAGCGCCGATGGTACTGCCCTGGAGACGGGGTGGGAGAGTAGGACACCGCCGAACACCCATTCGAAAGGCCCCACCCGCAAGGGTGGGGCCTTTCGCCATTCCCGGGCAGGTTCACCGGACGCCCAGCGCGGTGGTCACCCTGTCCTGAGTGCTGACTTCCTGCCGCCCCCACCGGCGTGTCACCGGCAGCAACTCAGCACTCAGCGGGCGAGGGCGAGCTTCGGCCTTGCTGCTGAGTGCTGACTTTCTGCCGCCACCACCGGCGTGTCACCGGCAACAACCCAGCACTCAGCAGGGGTGGGCGCGCCTGGGCCTTGCTGCTGAGTGCTGACTTCCTGACGCCACCACCGGCGTGTCACCGGCAACAACCCAGCACTCAGCAGGGGTGGGCGCCCCGTGGCTGCCTGCGGGGGAGCAGAGCTAGGTGGCGTCGTTGTCCGGGTGTGCCGCGCGCGCCGTGGTGACGGGGTCGCTGCCGGCGGACACCGCGTCGTCGAGCACCACGGTCAGCCGCGCCGGCGCCGTCGCCCGGTAGGAGGAGTCCAGCAGCTCGGCCACCTCGGACCACTCGGTGACCCCGTCAGGGCCCTCGAGGTCGAGGTCCAGGCCGAGCCACCCGCTCGGACCGAGGTAGGCGGGCTCGAAGCACCTGGGGTCGTCACTCAGGGCCTGTCGCTCGGCCTCGGGGAGCTTGAGCAGGAGGGCGTGGTCCCGTCTGTCCCCCGTTGCCTTGCCGCGAACGGAGCCCCCGAAGTAGGCGAACACCTTGGTCGTGCGAAACGTAGGTCTGCCGTGCGCCTCGACCTCGGTCGCCTCCGGGAACGCCAGTGCGACGGTGCGCAGTCGTCGGAGGACGGGATCGTCGTCGTCGTACATCCGCGGGTGCACCATCGCAACCCTCCTCGTCGAGGTGTCTGGAAGACCAGGCTAGACCCAGCCCACCCTCAGGGACGAGAACGAGGGGATCCACATGTGCCAGCGCCAGAACTCGTACGGAACGGGGTGACCGATCCAGATCGGCCAGTAGAACGCGGCCACGACGACCGCGAGACCGACCACGCCCCCGAGGATCCAGTAGCCGCGACGTCGGGCGCGGGTACCGGCACCGTCGGGAGCGAGCGCCTTCCCGAGGGCGTACGCCAGCGCGAGTGCGACGAAGGGCGCGAACGCGACCGTGTAGAACGTGAAGATCGTCCGGTTCGCGAAGGGTGCGGAGTAGGTGAACCAGGGGAGGTACATGGCGGCGTAGCCCGCCAGGATGCCCCAGGCGCGCCAGTCCCGGCGGCGCAGGGCCCACCACAGCACGACCAGCAGGGCGATCGCACCTCCCCACCACACGATCGGATTGCCGAGTGCCAGGACGACCTCGACGTCGCCGGTCTCGTTGCCCTGGGCGTCGGTCAGCCGCTTCCAGGCGAACGACGTCGGTCGGACCTGGAGCAGCCAGCCCACCGGGTGGGAGGAGTAGGTGTGCTCGGAGTCCAGCCCCTGGTGGAAGGACCACATCTGCAGGTGGTACTGCCACAGGGAGTTCAGGGCGTCGGGCATCCAGGTTCGCTCGGGCACAGCGGCGACGGCGTTGACGTCCTGGGCCCAGCGCCGGTTGTACGCGCCGTCGCTGGCGAACCAGCTCGCCCAGCCCGCGACGTAGGTGAGCACCGCGGTCGGGACCAGGGCGACGAAGCTCGAGACGCCGTCCCGCACCAGGCCGGCGCCGACCCACAGCCGGACCCCGGCGGCCCGGCGGGCGAACACCGACCAGACCACCGCGAGGATCCCGAAGACGGCGACCGCGTAGATGCCGGACCACTTCACCCCGCAGGCGAGACCGAGCAGGACCCCGGTCGCGACGAGCCACCACCGCACACCGATCCGAGGGCCCCACGGGTCGCGCAGGCGTCCGTGCTCGGCGAGCTGCCCTGCCACGCGCGTGGCGAGCCGCCGTCGGGACTGCTCCCTGTCCAGCAGGAGCGTGCCGAACGCGGCGATGACGAACGTCGAGACGAAGATGTCGAGGATGCCGGTGCGGCTCATGACGATGTGCATGCCGTCGACGGCGAGGAGGAGCCCCGCCGTCGCCCCCAGCAGGGTCGAGCCGAGCAGCCGCCGCCCGATGCGCACCACGAGCAGCACGCCGATGATGCCGGCCACGGCACCCGAGATCCGCCAACCGACCATCGACTCGGTGCCGAGGAGTCTCATGCCGATGGCGATGAGCCACTTGCCGAGCGGGGGGTGCACCACGTAGTCGGGGGTCTCCGAGAGACCCGAGTAGTCGCCGGCGGCGAACGCCTCGTCCTGCTCGTCGGCCCAGTCACCCTCGTAGCCCAGCGTCAGCAGCGAGTAGGCCTGCTTGACGTAGTAGGTCTCGTCGAAGACGACGCGGGCCGGGCGATCGAGGGCGACGAGCCGGAGCACCGCCGCCACGGCTGTCACGGCGAGTGCGGCGATCCAGCCCCACAGGCGGCTGCCCTCGACGCGGTCGACCAGGCGGGGGAGCAGGAGCGCGAGGTGCTCCGACGCGGTGCGGGTCTCGGGCTCCGGCGGCGCCGCCTCGACCGTCGTCGGCTCGGTCCCTGCCAGGTCGGCGCTGGCCCACGCGCTCGTGCCGTCCTCGACAGCGGCGTCGTCCCTCGTGCGCACACCGGGCTCGGACAACCCGTCGGCCGTTTCCGCCGGTCGGGAACGCGCGGCGTCACCGTCGTCCTCCAGCCCGGCGGCCCGGGGATCGAGGACGTACGGCGAGAGCGGGGCCGGGTCGGGCCGGGGGGAGTCACTCACCCGCCGAGTCTAGGTCGACCCCTCCGTCGCCGGGCGCGGTGCCGGGCCGGACCGGGGAACAATGGCCGGGTGAGCACCCGAGCAGACAGCGACGACGCCGCGCGGGAGACCGCCGGCCGCACCACGCACGACGATGACGCGACGGCGGACGACCTCGACGCGGCGTCGACCCCGGAGGAGGGCGCGCCCGAGGACGCCGTCGAACCCGGTCCGCTGCGGTGGCGAGGCCTGTCCCGCATCGTCCTGGCCGCGACGCCGATCGGCAGCTCGCGGGACGCGACCGAGAACCTGCGGGACCTGCTGGGCCAGGCCGACGTCGTCGCCGCGGAGGACACCCGCACGCTTCGCCAGCTGCTGCGGCGGATCGGTGTGCATCCGACGGGACACGTCGTCAGCTACCACGAGCACAACGAGCGCGAGCGCGCCGTCGAGCTGGTCGAGCGCGCGCAGGCGGGGGCGACGGTCGCCGTCGTCACCGACGCCGGGATGCCGTCCGTCTCCGACCCCGGCTTCCGCGTCGCCGCTGCGGCGCAGGAGGCGGGGGTACGGGTCTCGGCGCTGCCCGGTCCGTCCGCGGTGCTCACCGCTCTGGCCGTCTCCGGGTTCCCCAGCGACCGGTTCTGCTTCGAGGGTTTCGTCGCGCGCAAGGCGGGGGAGCGCCGTCGGGCCTTCGCCGAGCTCGCCGACGAGCGACGCACGATGGTGTTCTTCGAGTCCCCGCACCGGATCGCCGCCACGCTGGCGGACATGGCCGAGGCGTTCGGGCCCGAGCGCCTCGTAGCCGTGTGCCGCGAGCTGACCAAGCCGTACGAGGAGGTGCGTCGCGGCGGTCTGGGCGAGGTGGCGGCGTGGGCCGCCGACGGCGTACGCGGCGAGATCACGGTCGTCGTCGCCGGAGCGGACCCGGCGCGGCGATCGGTCACGGCCGCGGACGTCGCCCCCGAGGTGCTCGCCGCCGTCGCTGACGGAACCCGACTCAAGGACGCGGCGGCCGAGGTCGCCGTGCGCCACGGACTGGCCAAGCGCGACGTCTACGAGGCGGCGCTCGCCGCCCGCTGACGACGAGCCCGCACCGGATCAGGCCTGGGTGCTCGGCACCAGCACGACGCCGGAGGACGCCATCAGCTCGCGGGCGGCCTCACCCTGCTCGGGGGAGACCGGCACCGTGAGGTCGGTGAACACGCGGACCGCGAGGCCCTCGTCCAGGGCGTCGAGGGCCGTGCGGAGCACGCAGTGCGACTCGGCGAGCCCGACGACGTCGACCTCGTCGATCTCGGCGGCCGCCAGCAGGTCGCCCAGGGCGGCGCCGTCGGCGTCGACGCCCTCGAAGCCCGAGTAGGCCGCGGCGTACTGGCCCTTCTTGACGCTGATGTCCGGTGCGAGCCCCGCGAGCTCCGGGTGGAGCTCGGCCTCGTCGGTGCCGGCGACGCCGTGCGGAGGCCAGGAGTCGATGAAGTCGGGCTCGCTCGAGAAGTGGGCGCCGGGGTCGATGTGCCAGTCCTGCGTCGTCACCACCAGGGCGTAGTCGCTCCGGCGGGTCTCCGCGAAGGCGGCGATCGCCTCGGCGACGGCGTTCCCACCCTCGACGGCGAGGGCGCCGCCCTCGCAGAAGGTCGGCTGGACGTCCACGACGATCAGTGCTCGGCTCATCCCCCCAGGCTAGGCGCTCGTCCCGTGGCTCGGTAGGACGCCCGGGGTGCGGGAACGAGTACCGTCTGGCCATGGACTTCCGTCGCATCCAGGGCCTGCCGCCCTACGTGTTCACGATCATCGACGGTCTCAAGGTCGAGGCCCGTCGAGCCGGTCGCGACGTGGTGGACCTCGGGTTCGGCAACCCGGACCTCCCGAGCCCGCAGATCGCCGTCGACAAGCTGGCCGAGGCGGCCCACAACACGCGCAACCACCGCTACTCCTCCTCGCGCGGGATCCCGAAGCTGCGCGAGGCCGTGGCCGACCTGTACATGCGCCGGTTCGGCGTCACGCTCGACCCCGAGCGCGAGATCATCTCGACGATCGGTGCCAAGGAGGGCTTCAGCCACCTCATGTGGGTGCTGCTCCAGCCGGGCGACACGGCGATCGTGCCGACGCCGAGCTACCCGATCCACATCTGGGGGCCGTACTTCGCCGGGGCGTCCACCCTGCAGGTGCCCGTCGGTGACGGCGACGACGGCTCCGGCTACATCGACCGCGTCATCGAGGCGTGGGAGCTGGGGGCGCCGAAGCCGCGCGTCGTCGTGCTGTCTTTCCCGCACAACCCGACGACGACGACGGTCGAGCTCGCCGACCTGCAGCGGCTGGTGGACTGGGCGCGCGAGCGCGACGTCGCCCTCGTGCACGACCTCGCCTACGCGGACATGTGCTTCGACGGGTGGCAGCCGCCGTCGATCATGCAGTGCGAGGGGGCGAAGGAGGTCGCCGTCGAGCTCTACTCGCTGACCAAGTCGTACTCGATGGCGGGCTGGCGCGTGGCCTTCATGGTGGGCCGGACGGACGTGATCGCCGCGCTCACCCAGCTCAAGAGCTACCTCGACTACGGCACGTTCCAGCCGATCCAGATCGCCGCCACCGTGACGCTGAACGAGGCGCACGAGTACCCGGCCGAGCTCTCGCGCATCTACGAGTCGCGCCGCAACGCGCTCGTCGACGGGCTGTCGCGCGCGGGCTGGGAGATACACCGACCCCGCGGGACGATGTTCGCCTGGGCGCGGATCCCGGAGCCGTACGCCGAGATGGGCTCGATCGAGTTCGCCACGCACCTGATCCGCGAGTGCGACGTCGCGGTCTCGCCCGGGGTCGGGTTCGGCGCCGGCGGCGACGACTTCGTGCGGTTCGCGCTCATCGAGAACGAGCACCGGATCGGCCAGGCCACGCGCTCGATCAAGCGCGGTCTGACGCGGTTGCAGGGCTGAGGGTCGTCGAACCCTCGGTCGTGTCGGAGGTCGGCGCTACCTTCGCGATCTCACCTCCTCGAGGAAGGCTCCACCATGACGGACACGACCCCGGCACCCGGCAGCGAGAAGGCTGACCTCCTGGACAGCCTGGCGCGCCACCGCTGGTTCCTGACCACGACGGCGGAGGGGCTGACCGACGAGCAGGCGGCGCTCACGCCCACGGTGAGCGAGCTGCACATCGGCGGGCTCATCAAGCACGTCACCTCGACGGAGCGGAGCTGGATCGCGTTCATGATCGGCGGCGACGACGAGGCGGCCGCGGGCGACTGGTGGGCCGGCCACCACATGCTGGAGGGCGACACCCTCGCCGGCCTGCTCGAGGACTACGCGCGGTGCGCGGAGGAGACGACGGCGGTCGTGCTGGCGCTGCCCGACCTCGACGGCTCGCAGCCGCTGCCCGAGGCCCCGTGGTTCGAGCCGGGGACGCGCTGGACGTCGCGACGGGTGCTGACCCACATCATCGCCGAGACCGCGCAGCACGCCGGGCACGCCGACATCATCCGAGAGACGATCGACGGCCAGAAGACGATGGGATGACGGCGGCGACGCGCGTGCGGGCGAGGGAGCGGCCCGTCGGTCGCCGACGGGGTGCGTCGGTGGTCGTCGCGGTGCTGCTGGGCCCGGGCCTGCTCGGGGCGTGCGCGGGCGCCGGCGAGGACGACGAACCGACCGCGTCGTGCGACCGGTCCGCGTGCATCGACCTCCCGATCACGGAGATCGAGCAGATCAGCGGCCTCGACCTGCCCGAGGGCACCGAGGTGCTCGACTCCTCCTACTCCGCCTTCCAGGACTGGAACCTCGAGGCGACCCTGCTCCTGCCGGAGGGCGCGGAGGACCCGGTCGCCGCGAGCGAGGACGCGTGGGACGGGCAGGGCGACGAGGAGGGCGTGTTCCGCACCGTCGAGTCGTCGCTCGAGGGCGGACGCCTGACGCTCGAGATCCGGGTGTTCACGACCTGACCCTGCTCGGCCGACCGGGCGAAGGATCAGAGCGGAACGACTGCGGCCTGGTCCGGAGGCGGCCGATCGGGTGACCATGGAGGATGACCCGAACCTCCGCCGTCGTCACCGTCGCTGTCGCGCTCGCCCTCACCCTCGCCGCTTGCTCGACCGCGGGGGACGGTGCCGGTGCGAGCCCGTCGACCGGTGCCACCACCAGCGAACCGGCGAGCGAACCGACGAGCGAACCGGCGAGCGAACCGACCGCGAGCGGAACCTCCGACGCGAGCCCCGACCCGACGACCGAGCCGTCCGAGCCGTCCGAACCCGTCGAGACCGTCACGGTCGACCAGGTCGTCACCACGGGTCTCGCGCAGCCGTGGGGGCTCGCGCCCCTGCCGGAGGGCGGTCTCGTGGTGACGCTGCGGGACGAGGCGCGGCTCGTCGTCGTCGGACCGGACGGTTCGCAGACGGACGTGACGGGGCCGGGCGCCGACACCCTCGCCGACGAGACCGTCCCCGGCGGCGAGGGCGGCCTGCTGGGCGTCGCCGTCGCCCCGGAGCCGGCCGGCGACGGGGGGACGGCCCTGGTCGTCTACCGGACGGGGCAGTCCGACAACGCGGTGCTCACCGGGCGTCTCGACGGGACAGAGCTCGGTGAGCTCACCACGGTGGTCGACGGGATCCCGCGCGCCCGGACCCACAACGGCGGCCAGGTCGGGTTCGGTCCCGACGGCCACCTCTACGTCTCCACGGGCGACGCCGGCGACCCCTCCCTGGCCCAGGACCCCGACTCGCTCGGCGGGAAGATCCTGCGCGTGACGCTCGAGGGTGAGCCGGCGCCGGACAACCCCGTCGCGGACTCGCCGGTGCTCTCGCTCGGACACCGCAACGTCCAGGGGCTGGGCTGGGACGCCGGGGGCGTCCTGTACGCGAGCGAGTTCGGGCAGAACGACCTCGACGAGCTCAACCGCATCGAGCCCGGGGGCAACTACGGCTGGCCGGACGTCGAGGGCGACGGCGGCACGGACGACGGCTTCGTCGATCCCGTCGCCACCTGGGCCACCGACGTGGCGAGCCCGAGCGGGCTGGCGGTGACGCCGTCCGGCGTGTGGCTCGCGGGTCTGCGCGGGCAGCGGCTGTGGCTCGTGCCGTTCGACGGCGACGACCGGGCGACGGGGGAGCCGCGCGCCTACCTCGAGGGCGAGCTCGGACGGGTGCGTGCCGTCGTCGCCGGCGGTGAGCGGGGGCTGTGGGTGCTGACGAACAACACGGACGGCCGTGGCGCTCCCGGCCCGGACGACGACCGCCTGCTGCGCCTCACCTACTGACGCGGGCGGCAGGCGGCGACGTCGGCGCGGGGTTGGGGGCCTCACCCCAGGACGGTGACCCCCGCCGACCGCAGCTCGCCGAGCACCGGGTGCTCGTCGCCGTCGGTGACGAGACCGGCGATCTCGCCGAGCTCGAGAACGCGGTGAGGCGAGGCGGCGCCCAGCTTCTCGGCGCTCGCGAGCACGTAGGTGGCCGCGCTCCGGCCGGCGATCGCGCGCTTGGTCGCCGCGTCCTCGATCTCGCCCGTGGTGAGTCCGGCGCCCGGATGGACGCCCGTGACGCCCAGCAGGAAGAGATCGGCGCTCAGGCCGCTGACCGCCTCGGCCGCCAGCGCCCCGCCGACGACGAGCGAGTGACGGTGGAGGACGCCGCCGAGCAGGACGATCTCGGCGTCGGTGGTCTCCGCGAGGGCGACGGCGACGAGCGGGCTCGGGGTGATGATCGTGGCTCGAAGGTGCGAGGGAAGGGCGTGGGCCAGAGCGAGGGCGGTCGTGCCGCCGTCGAGCACGACCGTCATCCCCGGCTCGACGAGGGTGACGGCACGCCGGGCCACCCGCTCCTTGCTCGCCGTCGCGATCATCGTGCGCGCCGAGTACGGCTGGGCCGCCGGGGCCACGGGGAGGGCGCCGCCGTAGACGCGCTGCACCAGACCTTCGTCGGCGAGGTCGCGCAGGTCCCGGCGGATCGTGTCCTCGGAAAGTCCGAGGGCGGCCGCCTCGGCCTTGGCGACGACCTTGCCGTCGCGGGCGAGGACGGCGAGCAGGTGGGCGCGACGTTCGGCTGTGAGCACGGGGCCATCCTCTCGTGAGCCTCGGCGGGTCTCACCCGCCGCATCGCATTACTTCATAGTCTTGCACGATTCTGCACGGTTGTGGTGAGATGGCGCCATGACGACTCCGCAGCTCATCCTCATCGCCGGCCCCTACCGCTCCGGCACCGGTGGCGACCCCGCCCTGATCGCCGCGAACCTCGCCCGCCTGGAGGAGGCCTCGGCGCCGATCTTCCGGGCGGGTCACGTGCCGATGATCGGGGAGTGGGTCGCGCTGCCGGTGCTGCGCGAGCTGGAGGCCGTCGGCGAGGTCGGCGACGCGGACGTCATGTACGAGACGGCGGCGCGGCTGCTCCGGCACTGCGACGCGGTGCTCCGCCTCCCGGGGGAGTCCTCCGGCGCCGACACCGACGTGCGCATCGCGCGCGAGCGTGGCCTGCCGGTCTACACGGCGGTCGAGCAGATCCCCGGCTACGTGGCGCCGTAGCGGGACCGGCCGCGCCGACGCGCCCCGCCCGCCTAGACTGGACCCCCGTGAGCCACATCCTCTCCGCCGTCGCCTGGCCCTACGCCAACGGCCCGCGGCACATCGGTCACGTCGCCGGGTTCGGCGTTCCCTCCGACGTCTTCAGCCGGTACTCGCGCATGGCCGGCCACGACGTGCTGATGGTCTCCGGCACCGATGAGCACGGCACGCCGATCCTCGTGCAGGCGGAGCAGCAGGGCGTCGCCCCGCAGGCGCTCGCGGACCGGTACAACCGCGTCATCGCCGAGGACCTGACCCAGCTCGGGCTCACCTACGACCTGTTCACGCGCACCACCACGCGCAACCACTACGCCGTGGCGCAGGAGCTCTTCCGCCAGGTGCACGCCAACGGCTACATGGTCGAGCAGACGACCCGCGGTGCGATCTCGCCGAGCACCGGCCGCACGCTGCCCGACCGCTACATCGAGGGCACGTGCCCGATCTGCGCCTACCCGAGCGCGCGAGGCGACCAGTGCGACAACTGCGGCAACCAGCTCGACGCGAGCGAGCTGATCGAGCCGCGCAGCCGGATCAACGGCGAGACCCCGCAGTTCATCGAGACGGAGCACTTCTTCCTCGACCTGCCGGCGCTCGCGGACGCGATCGCCGCCTGGCTCGGCACGCGCACCGCGTGGCGACCGAACGTCCTGAACTTCAGCCAGAACCTGCTCAAGGACGTACGCCCCCGCGCCATGACCCGCGACATCGACTGGGGCATCCCGGTGCCGCTGGACGGCTGGAGCGAGAACCCGAGCAAGCGCCTGTACGTGTGGTTCGACGCCGTCGTCGGCTACCTGAGCGCCAGCATCGAGTGGGCGCGCCGCAAGGACATCGCGGCGGGCGGCGACGGGCGTCTCGACTCGACCGGCGCCGAGGCCTGGCGCGCGTGGTGGAACGACCCGACGGCCCGGTCGTACTACTTCATGGGCAAGGACAACATCACGTTCCACTCCCAGATCTGGCCGGCCGAGCTCCTGGCCTACTCGGGCAAGGGCTCGCGCGGCGGGCAGCCGGGCTTCTTCGGCGACCTCAACCTGCCGACCGAGGTCGTCTCGAGCGAGTACCTCAACGTCGGGGGCGAGCAGTTCTCCACGAGCCGCGGCAACGTCATCTACGTGCGCGACATGCTCGAGCGGTTCCAGCCCGACGCGCTGCGCTACTTCATCGCGGCCGCCGGGCCCGAGACGAGCGACTCCGAGTTCACCTGGCCCGAGTTCGCGCGCCGCACGAACGACGAGCTCGTCGCCGGCTGGGGCAACCTCGTCAACCGCACCGCGACGCTCGTGCACAAGAACTTCGGCGCCGTCCCCGCCCCGGTCGACGTGCAGCCCGAGGATCGAGCCCTGCTCGCCACCACGAGCGCCGCGTTCGACGGCGTCGGTCAGCTCCTCGGGGGCCAGCGCCTGCGCGCCGGCGTCGGCGAGGCGATGCGCGTGGTCGGCGAGGTCAACAGGTACGTCTCCGCGCAGCAGCCGTGGACGCTCAAGGGCGAGGAGAACCGCGACCGCCTCGCGACCGTCCTGCACACCTGCGTCCAGGCCGTCGCGGACTGCTCGGTGCTGCTGGCGCCCGTGCTCCCGCACAGCTCGCAGGCCGTGCACGAGCTGTTCGGCGGGGCGGGCACGCTCGCGCCGATGCCGCGGCTGGAGGAGGTCACCGACCTCGACGACGAGGAGCGCCACTACCCGGTCATCACGGGCGACTACCGCCTCGGCACCGACCTCGCGCCGTGGCGCAGCGCGCCCGTCGTGCCCGGCACCGAGGTCGCCAAGCCGAGCCCGGTGTTCACCAAGCTGACCGACGAGGCGATCGACGCCGAGATCGAGCGGATGAAGGCCTAGCCTCGTGGCTCGCAAGCGCGAGAAGGGCTGGCCGCCGCCGCCCGAACCGCTGGGCGACGGCGTCGAGCTGGTCGACAACCACACGCACCTGCTCAGCGCCGTCGACGTGCTCCCCGAGGGTGAGGCCGTCCCGACGGCGTCCGAGGAGATCGCCTGGGCGCGCGCCGCGGGCGTGACGCGCCTCGTCCAGGTCGCGTGCGACGTCGACGCGATCGAGCCGGGCCTCGCCCTGGCGCGCGATCACGCCGAGGTCGTGCTCGCCGTCGCGATCCACCCCAACGAGGCCGTGCTGCACGCCGGGATCCACGAGGTTGCCCCCGACGGGCTCGACCCCGACCCCCGCGCCCGGCACGAGCTGAGCCTGGACGAGGCGATCGACGCTGTCGCCCGAGCCGCCCGCACCGACCGGGTGCGCGCGATCGGCGAGACGGGGCTGGACCACTTCCGCGGCGGCGAGCGCGGCCGCGCTGCCCAGCGCGAGTCGTTCCGGGCCCACATCGCCCTGGCGAAGGAGCTCGGTCTGCCGCTGCAGATCCACGATCGCGAGGCGCACGCCGAGGTGGTCGAGATCCTCCTCGCCGACGGCGCCCCCGACGCGACCGTCTTCCACTGCTTCTCCGGCGACGCGGCGATGGCGAGGGTGTGCGTCGAGAACGGCTGGTACCTGTCGATCGCCGGTCCGGTGACGTTCAGGGCGAACGACGACGGGCGCGACGCCGTGCGCGTCGCCCCGCTGGAGCGGCTCCTCCTCGAGACGGACGCCCCGTACCTCACGCCGCACCCGTACCGCGGCCGCCCCAACGGGCCCTACCTGCTGCCGCACACGCTGCGCGAGGTGGCCCGCGTCCGCGACGAGTCCGTCGCGCACGTCGCGGCCGTGACGACCGCGACGGCCGTGGACCTCTACGGCCCGTGGTGACGGACCGCCCGGTGTGTCGCCGCCCGCCGCGCCGGGGCGCCTCGCGATTCCGTGACCGTTCCGTTATCGTCGCCGGGTGCCGGGACGCCGGCCGGTGAGGAGCAACTACCAGGTGAGCAACGCACGTCGCGGGGTCAAGATCGGCCTCCACACGCTGATTCTCGGGACCCTCGTGACCGGGACCGCCACGGTCGTCGTGGCCCAGGTCCAGGGCGACGCCGCCCTCGCGGCTGACAGCGCCGCCGAGGTGGTGGTCGACCGCGAGGCGGTCGAGGCCGACATCGCTGACGGCAGCGCCGACGTCCCGATGACCAGCTCGCTCGCCGCGCAGGACGTCCAGCACGTCGTGCCCGCGTCCCGCTCGCAGGCCCGCGACCCGCTGCTCGAGGGCGTCACGTTCACCCTCGTCGTCGACGGCGTCACGACCGAGATCACCACCGCGGCCGCCACGCTCGGCGAGGCGCTGACCGAGGCCGGCGTCGCGCTCGGCTGGGAGGACCAGGTCACCGGAGACCTGACCGCCGCCCCGGAGGTCGGCGCCCAGATCCACGTCGGGCGCGCCACCACCACCTACGTCACCGACCAGGTCGTCACGCCGCACGAGGTCGAGGAGCGCAAGAGCTCCACGATGCTCGAGGGCGAGACCAGGGTCGTCCAGGAGGGCGTCGACGGCGACGAGCGCGTCACGTCCGAGGTCAGCCTCGTCGACGGCGTCGAGGTCTCCCGCACGACGGTCGTCGCGGTGCGCACCTCGACCGCCGTCACCGAGATCGTCGAGGTCGGCACCCGCAAGCCCGTCGTCGCGGCGGCGCCCCGCGCCACGACCTCCGGTTCCGGAACGCCCGCTCCGGCCACCCCGGCCGAGCCTGCCGCTCCGCTCACCCCCGCCGACCCCGGCAGCAACCGGGCCATCGCCCAGGAGCTGCTCTCGGCGCGCGGCTGGGACTCGGCGCAGTGGTCGTGCCTGGACTCCCTGTGGCAGAAGGAGTCCAACTGGAACCACCTCGCCAAGAACAAGTCGTCCGGTGCCTACGGCATCCCGCAGTCGCTGCCCGGCAACAAGATGGCCTCCGTCGGTTCGGACTGGCAGACCAACCCGGCCACGCAGATCACCTGGGGCCTGAACTACATCGAGGGTCGCTACGGCAACCCGTGCGGCGCGTGGGACCACTCCAAGCGCAAGAACTGGTACTGAGCCGCTCAGGACTCAGGACCAGCCGAACGCCCCGGACTCCAGGTCGATCTGAGCGTTGCCGGAGCCGAAGTTCAGCAACCCGATCTCCTCGAGCTCCAGGTACCAGGGAGTCAGACCCGTCGGCAGCTCGTTCACCGGAAAGCTCGTTCCGCCGAGGTGGCTGACCAGGTGCAGCGACCGGGCCCACTCCACGAGCTGGGAGTGCTCGTCCCGGGGGCTCACGTAGCCGTCCTCGGACGACCTCTCCCACGACTCGCGGGGCGCGAGGCCGCCGTTCGGGTCGGCGCGCGGAGCCAGCCAGATGCGGCGGTGTCGCCCCGCGTCGTCCCACGCGTTGAGCTGGGAGTCGTGCCTGTGCTCCCCAGGGCGTCGGACGTCGGGCGCGGGCGCGCGCGGCCCGCGCGCCAGCTCGTCGGCCGTGAGCCACACCAGGGCGTGCTCGGCGTCCAGGACGTCGGTGCGGCGACGCAGCATCGGGTGGTCCTCCGCCCGCGCGAGGTCGGCGAGGAACGGATCATCGGAGCCGGGGTCGGCCTGCACCTGCTCGGTGGGCATCGACTCCCCGCTCGAGGCGAAGTAGGCCAGGCCGGGGTGCTCGCTGCCCGCCCGCTGGAACTCCGCGGGGAGCCAGAGCGTCAGCGCGTGCATCATCGGCAGCCCGGTCACGCCGTTGCGGGGCCAGTGCTTCCACGCGAGGGCGGGGCCGAACCCGCCGCTCCAGCCGTGGTGCGGTTCCTGCGGGACCGGGCCCACGCGCGTGCGGGGGCGTGCGGGATCGGTGGCGACGCCGTCGTCGATCTCGAAGTGCAGGTTCCACGAGGGGGATGTCGGAGTGGGCACGCGGCGACGATAGCGCCGCGGCGACGCTGTGAGGCCTGCCACCAACGGTCGACCGGTCGATAACGATTCGGTTACGGTAGCGCGCGGGCCGCCCCGGACGGCAGGCCCTCAGCCAGCCGGAGGCTCGCCGCGGTGGAACCCACCCCCGCGACCCCGGGACGCGCCTGCCCAGGAGCTCCATGACCGACCCCACCACGCCCGAGACGCCCGACGCCGAGGACACCGCCGTCGTCGCCCCCGTCGCCGAGACCGCGACGGAGCGCACCGACGAGCTGGCGCAGGCCCGCGACGACGGCCCCGAGCACGAGGCGCCGCTCGCCGGCGCCGCGGAGGAGACCCGGCCCCGCCGGCCCCGCCGCGTGCTGGTCGGCAGCCTGGTGGCCGCGCTCGTCGTCGTGCTGGGGACAGGTGGGGCGGTCGCCGCCCACGCCCACAAGGTCGTCACCCTCGACGTCGACGGCGAGGCTGTCGCCTCGAGCTCGTTCCGCGGCAGCGTCGCCGGCTTCCTCGTGGAGAACGACATCACGCTCGGCGAGCACGACGAGGTCGTCCCCTCCCTCGACTCCCCGCTCCGCGAGGGTGAGGGCGTGAGCGTCCTGCGGGCGGTGCCGGTCGACATCGTCATGGACGGCCAGCAGGACGTGCTGTGGACGACGGCGGACGACGCCGGTGCCGCGCTCGCCGCGTTCAACCTCGAGGGGCGCGACGTCCAGATGGCCGTCTCGCGGTCGACCGGTCGCACCGAGATGGACCTGCCGCTGGGCGAGAACACGCGCCTGACCGTCGACGGCGGCACGCAGGAGCTCGAGCTCGACCCCGGCACCACGCTGCACGAGGCCCTCGAGGGCCTCGGCCTCACGCTCGCCGACCTCGACGAGATCACGGTCTCGAGCGAGGCGGACGGCACCTCCGTCGTGACGATCGTCCGCGTCGTCGTCGCCGAGCGCGTCGAGAACGAGGCCGTGCCCTTCACCAGCCGGGAGGAGGAGGACTCCACGCTCCTCGTCGGCACCACGACGGTCACCACCGAGGGGGTCGACGGCAACATCGAGCGCCGCTACGCCGTCACCACGCGCGACGGCGTCGAGATCTCCGCCGACCTCACCAGCGAGGCGACCACCGTCGCCATGGTCGAGAAGGTCACCGCCGTCGGCACGAAGCCCAAGCCCAAGCCCGTCGCGGCGACGCCGCGGGCCAGCGCCGGCGGGAGCTCGTCCTCGGGCTCCGGCAGCGCCCCCGCCCCGGCCGAGCCGGCCGCTCCCGTCGCGAGCGGCGACGTCTGGGGTCAGCTCGCGAAGTGCGAGTCCGGCGGCAACGCGAGCATCGTGAGCTCGAACGGCAAGTACCACGGCCTGTACCAGTTCACCGTCTCCACGTGGCAGTCCGTCGGCGGTTCGGGTCTCCCGTCGCAGGCGTCCGCCTCCGAGCAGACCGAGCGCGCCCAGGCGCTGCAGGCCCGCTCGGGCTGGGGACAGTGGCCCGCGTGCGCCCGCAAGCTCGGCCTGCTCTGAGCGCTCGACGGCGCTGACCGGCCCGGTCCGCAGCGCGCAGCCACGCCGACGGCGGGGTCCACCGACGAGGTGGGCCCCGCCGTCGTGCGTCTCGGGGTCCGTCCCGGTCGTTAGGCTCGCGGGGTGACCGATGCCCCCGCGCCCGACCCCGATCCCGCCCTCGCCGTCGACCTGCTGACCACGGCGGACGTGCGCGAGCTGCTCGGACTGACCGGGGTGCGCCCCACCAAGGCCCTCGGGCAGAACTTCGTCACGGACCCCGGCACCGTGCGCCGGATCGTCCGCGTCGCGGGCGTCCGGGCGGGCGAGGTCGTGGTGGAGGTCGGTCCCGGGCTCGGCTCGCTCACGCTCGGGCTGCTCGACGCCGGGGCGGCCGTCGTGGCCGTCGAGATCGATCCGCTGCTCGCGGAGCGGCTGCCGGCCACGGTGGCGCGGCAGGCGCCGCGCTGCGCCGACCGGCTGACGGTCGTCCTGTCCGACGCCCTCGAGATCACCGAGCTGCCGAGCATCGACGGCGTGGTGCCCACGCGGCTGGTGGCGAACCTGCCGTACAACGTCGCCGTCCCCGTGCTGCTGACGATGCTCGAGCGCTTCCCCGACGTGGCCGAGGTGCTCGTCATGGTCCAGGCCGAGGTCGCCGACCGCATCGCCGCGCCGCCCGGCTCCAAGACCTACGGAATCCCGTCGGTGAAGGCCGCCTGGTACTCCGAGGCGACCCGCGCCGGCTCCGTCGGTCGCAACGTCTTCTGGCCGACGCCGAACGTCGACTCCGCGCTCGTCCGGCTCGTTCGGCGCGACCCGCCCGCGGGGGAGGCCACGCGCGAGGCGACCTTCGCCGTCGTCGACGCGGCCTTCGCCCAGCGACGCAAGACGCTGCGCGCCGCGCTCGCCGGCTGGGCGGGATCGCCGGTTCGGGCCGAGGCGATCCTGCGCGCGGCCGGGGTGGACCCGACGCTGCGCGGCGAGCGGCTGACCGTGACGCAGTTCGCCGCGATCGCCGCCGCGGAGCCCGGCGTCGCCCGCTGACCGTCAGTCCTCCTGCGGGCCGTCACCCTCGTCCGTGGTCGCGGACCGCGGCAGCCGCGACCGTGGTGCTGCCCGGGTGTGGATCCGCTCGCCCGCGGCGTTGAAGATCGCGACGAGCTCGCACGGGGTCTCGCCGTGGCAGCTGAGGGCGTGCGGGGTGCGGGTGTCGAACTCGGCGGCCTCGCCCGGACCGAGCACCAGGTCGTGCTCGGCGAGCTGCAGGCGGAGCCGGCCGCTGATCACGTACAGCCACTCGTAGCCGTCGTGGGTCCGCAGGCTCGGTGGCGGCGGGCCCGGCTCGAACGTGATCCTCACGGTCTGGACCGGGGAGCCCTCCGGGGCGAGCGGCACCATCGTGACGCCGTCGCGCGTGTGGGCCTTGCGGCGCACGCGTGGATCCGGCACCGCCGGCGGGACGAGCTCGTCGAGCCCGAGCCGCAGCTCGCGCGCGAGTGGCAGCAGCAGCTCGAGGTTGGCCTGCCGCTTGCCGCTCTCGAGCCGGGAGAGCGTGCTGGGAGAGATACCGGCGCGCTCGGCCAGCGCCTCGAGCGTGAGGCCGGCGTCCGTGCGGGCAGCCCGCAGGCGCGGGCCGATCTCGTCGATGCGGGGGTCGGTCACCGATCGCCTCCGGGAGTCGGGGGGCGCTTGCTGATTCCGCAAACGCGCTTGCTGGCTCGACATCCTGCCATGCATGCTCGGGTCATGGAGAACACCGAGCAGCACCCCACGTCCTGGGACGTCGTCATCGTCGGCGGGGGATCCGCCGGCCTCAGCGCCGCCCTCACCCTCTCGCGCGCCCAGCGCCGCGTGCTGGTGCTGGACGGCGCACAGCCGCGCAACCGCTTCGCCGGCCACATGCACGGCGTGCTCGGCCACGACGGCCGGTCGCCGCTGGAGCTGCTGGAGATCGGCCGCCGCGAGGTCGCCTCCTACGGGGGAGTGGTGCGACCCGCCGCGGTCTCCGGGCTCGACCTGCGCGGCGAGGACGGCCTGTTCCGCGTGCACACCGACGGCGGCACGCTCGCCGCGCGGGCGGTGCTCGTGGCGACCGGCCTGGTCGACGAGCTGCCCGCCGTCCCCGGCCTGACCGAGCGCTGGGGCCGTGACGTCAACGCCTGCCCGTACTGCCACGGGGCGGAGGTGGCCGGGCGGCCGCTCGGCGTCGTCGCCACGAGCGCCATGGGGGTGCACCACGCCACGATGCTGCGGCAGTGGAGCCCGGACGTCACGTTCTTCAGCCATCTGGCCGGGGACCTCGACGCCGAGACGCTGGCCGGTTTCGCGGCGCGCGGCGTGCGGGTCGTGACCGAGCCCGTGGCCGAGGTGGTCGTCACGGACGACGCCGTGCGCGCCGTCGTCGCCGGCGGTCGCCACTACCCGGTCGAGGCGATCTTCACGGGGTCGACGATGCGACCGCTGGACGCCCTGCTGGTGGGCGCCGGCGCCGAGACGGTCGAGGCTCCGCAGGGGTTCACCGTCGTGCAGGCCGTGATGGGCCGCACCAGCGTGCCCGGGCTCTACGCCGCGGGCAACGTCGTCAACCCTGCCGCGACCGTCCCCGTGGCCATCGCGGAGGGCTTCCAGGCCGGGGTGATGATCAACTCCGAGCTCCTCGAGCTGGACGTCGCCGAGGCGCGGGCCCTCGCCGTCGACCGCGAGCGTCGGTGGGAGGAGCGCTACGGCGAGAGCGCGGGTCCGCAGTGGACCGGCCACGTCAACGCGAGCCTCGGCGACGTCGCCGCGGCGTGGGAGCCCGGCGCCGCGCTCGACCTCGGGGCCGGGGAGGGCGGCGACGCGCTGTGGCTGGCCGGGCGCGGGTGGGAGGTGACCGCCGTCGACATCTCGGCGACGGCGCTGGAGCGCGGTCGGGCGGCGGCGCAGGAGCGCGGCGTCGAAGGGGTCACCTGGGTGCAGGGCGACCTCGTGGCGTGGCAGCCGCAGCGGACCTACGACCTGGTCAGCGCACAGTTCCTCCAGGACTGGGAGGCGTTCCCGCGCGAGCAGGTGCTGCGGCGCGCGATGGGCGCGGTCGCGCGCGGAGGGCGGCTGGTGCTCGTCTCGCACGCGAGCATGACCCCGCGCGTCCCGCCGGCCGACGGCGAGCAGGGCCACCACGGACCGGGTCACCACGCGATGCCCACGCTCGACGAGGAGCTCACCACGCTCGGCCTGCCCGACCACGGCTGGGTGGTCGAGACCGCCGAGGTGCGACGGCGCGAGGTCGTGCGCGACGGCGAGACCTGGGACCTGGGCGACAACGTGGTGGTCGCGCGGCGCCTGGGCTGACGCGCGGCGCCCCGGCTGACGCGCGTCGCCCCACGGGGCAGCCTCAGTCGGAGGCGAGCTCCATCCACCGCTCCTCGAGCTCGGTGACCTCGGCCTGGATCTCCCGCAGCTGGGCGGCGAGCTTCTCCAGGCCGGGGTAGTCCGACGGGTCGTGCGCGGCCATCGCGTCGTGCACCTTCGCCGCGTCGCCCGAGCGCTTCTCCATCCGGCGCTCGAGCGAGGCGAGCTCCTTGCGGGCGGCGTGGCGCTCGGCGCCGGACGCGGCGGACGAGCCGGCCCCGGACCCACCGCCGGCCGAGGACGCACCCGACCCGGTGGCGGCCGCCGTCCCGGGCGTCCCGCGGCGCTCGGTGCCCGCCGCCTCGGCGGCCCGCAGCGCGAGGTACTCCTCGACGCCGCCGGGCAGGTGGCGCAGCGTGCCGCCGTCGGGCCCGGACAGCACCGCGTACTGGTTGTCGGTCACGCGCTCCAGCAGGTACCGGTCGTGCGAGACGACGAGCAGCGTGCCCGGCCAGCCGTCGAGGAGGTCCTCCATCGCGGCGAGCATGTCGGTGTCCATGTCGTTGGTCGGCTCGTCCAGCACGAGGACGTTCGGCTCGCCGAGCAGCACGAGCACGAGCTGCAGGCGGCGCTTCTGACCACCGGAGAGGTCCTTGACCGGGGTCGCCAGGTGCGCGGAGGTGAAGCCGAGCCGCTCGAGGATCTGGCCGGGGGTGAGCTCGTCGCCCGAGGCGGACGTGAACGCCACCCGGTAGGGCGCGATGACGTCCGTGATGCGCTTGTCGGCGACGCCGGCGAGCTCCTTGAGGTCCTGCGAGAGCCACGACGCCTTGACCGTCTTGCCGCGCTTGACGCGGCCGGAGGTCGGGTCGAGGTCGCCGGTCACCAGGCCGAGCAGCGTGGACTTGCCGGCGCCGTTGGCGCCGAGGATGCCGACGCGGTCGCCGGGGCCCAGGTGCCAGGAGATGTCGTGCAGGACGTCGCGGCTGCCGTCGTAGCTGACGCTCGCCCCGACCAGCTCGACGACGTCGCGGCCCAGCCGCGAGGTGGCCATCCGCGTCAGCGCGACGGTGTCGCGCACGGGCGGCTCGTCGGCGATCAGGGCGTTCGCGGCCTCGATGCGGAACTTGGGCTTGGCGGTGCGGGCGGGTGCGCCGCGGCGCAGCCAGGCCAGCTCCTTCTTCATGAGGTTGGCGCGCTTGGCGGCGATGGTCGAGGCCTGCCGGTCGCGCTCGACGCGCGCGAGCACGTAGGCGGCGTACCCGCCCTCGAACGGCTCGACGATCCCGTCGTGCACCTCCCACGTCGTCGTGGTCACCTCGTCGAGGAACCACCGGTCGTGGGTCACGACGGCGAACGCGCCCTGACCGGTCGCGAAGCGGGCCTTGAGGTGGGCCGCCAGCCAGGTCACGCCCTCGACGTCGAGGTGGTTGGTGGGCTCGTCGAGGAGCAGCACGTCGAGGTCGCGCACGAGCAGGGCCGCCAGGGCGGTGCGACGGCGCTGCCCGCCCGAGAGGGCCTCGACGGGCTGGTCCCAGGGGACGTCGGTGACGAGTCCGGACATCACGTCGCGGATGCGCGGGTCGGACGCCCACTCGTGCTCGGGGGCGTTGCCGACGATCGCGTGGCCGACGGTCTCGGTCGGGTCGAGCGAGTCGGTCTGGTCGAGCATGCCGACCGTGACCCCGCGGCGCATGGTGACGCGGCCGGAGTCCGGTTCGTTCTTGCCCGCGAGGAGGCGCATGAGCGAGGACTTGCCGTCGCCGTTGCGACCCACGAGGCCGACGTTGTCGCCGTCGGACAGTCCGAGGGAGACGCCGTCCAGGACGATGCGGTTGGGGAACTTCAGGCGCAGCTGTTCGGCGCCGAGGAGGTGTGCCATCGGGACACCAGCCTATCGGCGCGGGCGGTGGCGCCCGACGTCAGCGACCCTCGAGCGCGCGACGGTGGTCGTCGGTGAGCTCGAGGTAGTGCGCGGCGTTGTGCCGCAGGTGCGCCTTCTCCTCGTCGGTCAGGTCGCGCACGACCTTCGCGGGGACGCCGGCGACCAGGACGCCGGGCGGGACCACCTTCCCCGGCGTGACGAGCGCCCCGGCCGCGACCATCGAGCCGGCACCGATCACCGCGCCGGACATCACGGTCGCGCTCATGCCGACCAGGACCCCGTCGCCGATGCTGCAGCCGTGCAGCACGGCCCGGTGGCCGACCGAGACGTCGTCGCCGATGAGGGTGGGGGAGGAGTCCTCGACGTGGACGACGACGCCGTCCTGGAGGTTCGTCCGCGCGCCCACGACGATCTCGTGGCAGTCGCCGCGCAGCACGGCGGAGTACCAGACGCTCGCGTGCTCGCCGACGGTGACGGCGCCGGCGACGACGGTGCCGGGCGCGAGCCACGCCGTCGCGGAGATCCGGGGACGGCGGTCCCCGAGCGCGACGACGAGGGGGGCGGTGGGCGACGGCGTGCTCATGCGGTCTCCTGCGCGGTGTCGGTGTACTGGGTCAGGACGCCGCGCAGCAGCGCCGCCAGGTCCGCGGCCCCGCCGTCGGGCAGGGTCTCGAGCAGGGCGCGCTCGCGGGCGACGAGGTCGGCGACCGCTCCGTCGACGGCGGCGGTGCCCGCCTCGGTGAGCCGCACCAGCACGATGCGCCGGTCGCCCGACGAGCCGCGTCGGGCCACGAGTCCGCGCTCGGCGAGGCGGTCGATGCGGTTGGTCATGGTGCCGGAGGAGACGCGTGTCTCGGTCACGAGCCGGCCGGGGGTCAGCTCGTAGGGGGCGCCGGCCCGGCGCAGTGCGGCGAGCACGTCGAACTGCCACACGGCGAGGCCGTGCTCGCTGAACGCGTCCCGGCGCAGGTCCTGGATGCGACCGGCGAGGCGGTGCAGGCGGGAGAAGACGTGCATCGGCTCGACGTCGAGCGTGGGCAGCACCTCGCTCCACGCGCGGACGATGAGGTCGACCTCGTCCTGGCGCCCGGGGGTGGAACCCACGTCGGCGGTCATGGAGGGGAGCCTAACCTCTCGACGTCGAGAATCTCGACAGCAGAGAGAGTGGCGTCGCGCGCGGTCGGCGGGCGGCTCCCGAGCGGGGGTCGGGCTAGGAGTGGCGGGTGCGCTCGCGCAGGGTCGGGTCGGGCTGCAGGTCGGCCAGACCGTTCCAGGCCAGGTTCACCAGGTGGGCGGCGACCTCGCGCTTGTCGGGGGAGCGGGCCTCGAGCCACCACTGCCCCGTGAGGGCGATCATCCCGACGAGCATCTGGGCGTACATGGGGGCGGTGGAGGTGTCCAGACGCCGGCTCGCGAACTGCTCGGCGAGAAGGTGCTCGACCTGCGTGGCGACGTCGCCGATGAGCGAGGAGAACGTCCCGGTGGCCTGGGCGACGGGGGAGTCGCGCACGAGGATGCGGAACCCGTCGGTGTTGGCCTCGATGTAGTCCAGGAGCGCCAGCGCCGCGCTCTCGACGATGACCTTGGGGTGCCGGGTGGGGGCGAGCGCCGTGGTCAGCATGCTGGTGAGGCGCTCGACCTCGCGGTCGACGATGACCGCGTACATGCCCTCCTTGCCGCCGAAGTGCTCGTACACGACGGGCTTGGAGACGTCGGCACGGGCGGCGATCTCCTCGACGCTGGTGGCCTCGAAACCGCGCTCGGCGAACAGGGCGCGTCCGACGTCGAGCAGCTGGGCGCGTCGCTCGCGGGCCGTCATGCGGGCGCGGGTGGTCCGACGGGGCCGCGGACGCAGCGGCTCCGACGGCTGCTGCTCGGGCGCGCTGGTGGACTCCACGGGACCATCATGCCGTCTGCCACGGAGGTGGCGGGGCCATGGGGCAGAATCGTCGGGCGGCCGGGCCGGGCCCGGCCGCGGTCCGCCCTGGTGTAATGGCAGCACGCCGGCCTTTGGTGCCGTGCAGTCCGGGTTCGAATCCTGGGGGCGGAGCCGCGGCGTCCAGCCCTTCCGGCGCCTCGCATCCCGACCGTTCCCCACCGCCTCGACGTCCGGCGGGCGGCGGAGGGCGGGTGCGCCACGGGCTAGAGTTGGCCCGCCCGAGTGTCGACATGGGGAGAGAAGCGTTCGTGAGTCACCCGAGCCCAGCAGCCGTGATCGTCCTCGCCGCAGGTGAAGGCACGAGGATGCGGTCGGCCACCCCGAAGGTGCTGCACGCCATCGGCGGTCGGAGCCTTCTCGGCCACGTGCTGACCTCCGCCCGTGACCTCGAGCCGCAGCGCCTCGCCGTCGTCGTCCGGCACGAGCGCGAGGCGGTCGCCGCCCACGCCCTCGAGCTCGACCCCGCCGCCACGATCGCGGACCAGGACGACGTCAAGGGCACCGGCCGCGCCGCCTGGTGCGCGCTGGCGGCGCTGGACGCCCAGGCCGAGGTCGACGGCGCCGTCGTCGTCCTCGCCGGTGACGTCCCGCTGCTCGACGCGGGGACGCTCGGCGAGATGCTCGCGGCCCACGCCGCCGACGGCAACGCCGTCACCGTCCTGACCACCCGCGTGCCGGACCCGACGGGTTACGGCCGCATCGTGCGCGACGCCGACGGTTCGGTGCTGCGGATCGTCGAGGACCGCGACGCCGACGAGACCGAGCGCGCGATCGACGAGATCAACACCTCCGTGTACGCGTTCGACGCCGCCGTCCTGCGCGCGGCGCTCACCACGCTGCAGGACCCCGCCAGCGGGGCGACGTCGAACGCCCAGGGCGAGGTCTACCTGACCGACGTGCTCGCGCTGGCCCGGGCGACCGGCCCGGTGCGGGCCATCGAGACCGACGACCCGATCATCGTCGAGGGCGTCAACGACCGCGTGCAGCTCGCGACGCTCGGCGCCGAGCTCAACCGCCGCATGGTCACCGCGTGGATGCGCGAGGGCGTGACCGTGGTCGACCCCGCCTCCACCTGGGTGGACGTGACGGTCGAGCTCGCGCGCGACGTCACCCTCCTGCCCGGCGTGCAGCTGCACGGCGCGACGACGATCGGCGAGGGCACCACGGTCGGACCCGACACGACGCTGCGCGACTCGAGCGTCGGGGCCGGTGCGAGCGTCGTCCGCAGCCACGTCCTCGGGGCCCGGATCGCCGACGGCGCGACCGTCGGACCGTTCGCCCACCTCCGCGAGGGCACGGACCTCGGCGCCGGCGGCAAGATCGGCGGCTTCGTCGAGACCAAGAACGCGGTCGTCGGGGCCGGGACGAAGATCCCGCACCTGTCCTACGTCGGCGACGCCGAGATCGGGGCGGGCGCCAACATCGGCGCCGGCGTGATCCTGGCGAACTACGACGGCACCACCAAGAGCCGCACCACCATCGGCGACGGCGCGTTCGTCGGCAGCGACAGCGTCCTCGTGGCGCCGCTCACGATCGGTGCGGGGGCGTTCGTCGCCGCCGGGTCGACCGTGACGCGCGACGTCCCGGCGGGCGACCTCGCCGTCGAGCGCGGTCAGCAGAAGAACCTGCCCGACTGGGTGATCCGCCGTCGACCGGGCTCGCGCTCGGCCAGGGCGGCGACGGCGGCGCGCGACCAGGCGGCAGCAGCAGAATCGTCCGGAGCCGACGCCTCGTCGGAGCCGGTCAAGTCAGACCCGTCAGACATCTGACGAGCAACGTGAAGGGCGCGACGGCATGAGTGGCATCACAACGTTCGGAGAACGTCGACTCGTTCTCATCTCGGGCCGGGCCCACCCCGAGCTGGCCGAGCGTGTGGCCTCGGAGCTGGGTGTGGACCTCGTTCCGACGACCGCCTACGACTTCGCCTCGGGCGAGATCTACGTGCGGTTCGCGGAGAGCGTGCGCGGGGCCGACGCCTTCGTGCTCCAGAGCCACACCGCGCCGATCAACCAGTGGGTCATGGAGCACCTGCTCATGGTGGACGCGCTCAAGCGCGCGTCCGTCAAGCAGATCACCGCCGTGATGCCCTTCTACCCGTACGCGCGGCAGGACAAGAAGCACCGCGGCCGCGAGCCCATCTCGGCCCGCCTGATGGCCGATCTGTTCCGCACGGCCGGCGCGAACCGTCTGATGTCGGTCGACCTGCACGCGGCCCAGACCCAGGGCTTCTTCGACGGCCCCGTGGACCACCTGTTCGCGATGCCGACCCTCGTGGACTACGTCCGCACCCGCGTGGACCTGTCCAACGTCGTGGTCGTCTCGCCCGACGCCGGCCGGATCCGCGTCGCTGAGCAGTGGGCCGCGAAGCTCGGCGGCTGCCCGCTCGCGTTCGTGCACAAGACGCGCGACATCACGCGGCCGAACCAGTCCGTGGCCAACCGTGTGGTCGGTGACGTGGCCGGCCGCGACGCCGTCCTGGTCGACGACCTCATCGACACCGGCGGCACGATCGCCGAGGCGGTCCGGGTGCTCAAGGAGAACGGCGCCCGCAACGTCACCATCGTGGCGACGCACGGCGTGCTGTCCGACCCGGCCACCCGTCGCCTCGCGGAGTGCGGGGCGCAGGAGGTCGTCGTCACCGACACCCTCCCGATCCCGCGCGAGAAGCGGTTCGAGGGCCTGACCGTGCTGTCGATCGCGCCGCTGCTCGCCCGCGCCATCCGCGAGGTGTTCGACGAGGGCAGCGTCACCTCACTGTTCGACGGCAACGCCTGACGGGGTCCGTCACCGGGGGAGTGGGCGCACCGCCGTCGCGGCTGCGGGCGGTCCGCCGCCCCGTGGGTGAGGATGAGGACGTGGACACCCCCCGTGAGACCGAGGACCTCGAGGCGGCGCAGGACTTCGAGTTCGAGCGACGGTTCTTCGTCGCCGAGTTCCCCCGTGCCCTGCGCGACGCGCCGACCCTGATCGTCCAGTCCTACTTCCTGGCCGACGCCGGGTACGCGCTGCGCGTGCGGGTCCAGGCCTCCGAGGTCGAGGCCGACCTGGACGGCAGCAGCCGACCGCTCGACGTCCTCGCGGCCCACGGGCACCGGATGTCCATGGGGAGCGTCACCGTCAAGGGTCCGTCGGTCGGCGGGACGCGGTACGAGTCGGAGCGCCAGGTGGACCCGACGGTCGCCGTCGAGATGATCCGCCGCGGCGGCATGGCGATGTGCAAGACGCGCTACTCGCTGTGGGTCGGCGGCGACGGGTGGTCGATCGACGTCTTCGGCGGCGCGAACCACCCCCTGATCGTCGCGGAGTGCGAGCGCTCGGGCCCGGTCACCGACCTGGAGATCCCGTCGTTCTGCGTGACCGAGCTGACGGACGACCTCCGCTTCTCCAACGAGTCCCTCGCCTCGCGGCCCTACGGGGAGTGGGCGGTGGACTACCGGGCCGAGCTCGTCCGCACGGGGCCGGCGATGCGCGAGGACTTCGGCACGAACGCCTGACGGGGCCGCGGTGGGGTCTGCCGCGGATGCGGTGGGGCCCGACGGCGAGATCGGGTAAGATTGCCAGGTTGCCTCGGCGAGGGACCCGCGGGTCCGTGATCGACGCGGCTGGGACGCTCCGGTGACGGGGCTCGTCCCTGCTGCGCTCGACCGCGCCCCCGCCCTTCTCGCCGAGAGCCCCCGATCACCATTGCTCTCCAGGAGGAACCCATGGCCGAGGCCATCACCGCCACTCCCCGCTCCGAGTTCGGCAAGGGTGCGGCCCGCCGCACCCGTCGCGCCGGCCTGATCCCCGCCGTGCTCTACGGCCACGGCACCGACCCGGTGCACCTGTCCCTCCCGGGCCACGAGACCTTCCTCATCGTGAAGCACACCTCGAACGCGCTGCTCGAGCTCGCGATCGAGGGCGGCACCGAGCTCGCGCTGGTGAAGGACGTCCAGAAGGACGTCGTCACGAACGAGATCGAGCACATCGACCTCCTCCTCGTCCGTCGTGGCGAGAAGGTCACGGTCGACGTCGACGTCGTCACCGAGGGCGAGTCCTACCCGGGCACGATCCACTCGGTCGAGCTGCAGACGCTGACCGTCGAGGCGCTCGCCACCAACATCCCGACGCAGATCGTCGTCGACATCACGGACCTCGAGGACGGCGCGATCGTGCGCGTGTCCGACCTGGTCCTGCCCGAGGGCACCACGACGGAGATCGACGACGAGTCGCCCGTCGTCCTCATCACCGTGCCGCGCGCCAGCGCCCAGGACGAGGCCGACGAGGCCGCCGTCGAGGCCGCTGCCGCCGCCGCGTCGGCCGCGTCCGCCGCTGCCGCGGAGGCCTGAGCCTCCACCCACGGCTGTGTCGACGGCGTCCGGGCCTGTGCCCGGACGCCGTCGGCGTTCCACCACCCGCTGACCCCGTCGGCACTGCCCGCCCGCAACCGCATCGGAGCACCTCGTGAACACCGTCTGGCTCGTCGTCGGCCTGGCCAACCCCGGCTCGAAGTACGCCGGCAACCGGCACAACGTCGGGGCGATGGTGCTCGACGTGCTCGCATCGCGGATGAACGGCTCGTTCACGCAGCACAAGGCGCGCGCCGCCGTCCTCGACGCCCGGCTCGGCACGCTGCCCGGCGGGGTCCCGGGGCCGCGCGTGATCCTGGCGCGGCCCGCCACGTACATGAACACGTCCGGCGGCCCGGTGGCTGCGCTCATGCAGTTCTACGACGTCGACGCCGAGAACCTCCTCGTGGTGCACGACGAGCTGGACATCCCCGAGCACCAGCTGCGGCTCAAGCGCGGCGGCGGCGAGGGCGGGCACAACGGCCTGCGCTCGATCAGCTCCTCGATCGGCACGCGCGACTACGCCCGGCTGCGGGTCGGTGTCGGCCGCCCGCCCGGCCGGATGGATCCGGCCGACTACGTGCTGTCCGACTTCCCCGCCGCCCAGCGCGAGGAGCTCGGCGTGACGCTGCAGCTCGCGGCGGACGCGGTGGGCGACGTCGTGACGCAGGGGCTGCTGGCCTCGCAGAACGTCTGGAACACGAAGGACTGAGGGCGCGGTCGAGGACCGGATCCACCGCCCGCCGACCCCCGATGTCGGCGGTGAAACGTAGACTGGACCTCGCGACCGGAACCCCCGCCCTGGCGGGTTCCGGGCTGTTCGTGCTGCCCGCACGCTGTTGAACGGAACCGACTGTGAAGCTCACCGCCACGCTCCCGATCCTCGCGGAGGACCCTGCCGTCCCCGCGTCCCTGCTCGCGCTCCGCGCCGGCGGCGACCTCGAGATCGTCGCCCCCGCCGGCACCCGCGCCCCGCTCCTGGCGACGCTGCTGCAGGCCGACCGCCCGCGCCCGCTCGTCGTCGTGACGGCGACCACGCGCGACGCCGACGAGCTCGCCTCCGCGCTGCGCGCCTACGTGCCGAGCGACGACGTCGCCGTCCTGCCCGCCTGGGAGACGCTCCCGCACGAGCGCCTCAGCCCCCGCAGCGACACCGTCGCCCGCCGACTCGCCGTCATGCGCCGCCTGGCCCACCCCGAGGTCGACGACGCCCCCGTCGGCGTCGAGGCCCGCACCGGAGACGCCGCCCGCGCCCAGGCCGGCCCGATCCGGGCGCTCGTCGTCCCGGTCCGCGCGCTGCTGCAGCCCGTCGTCGCCGGTCTCGGCGACCTCGAGCCGGTGAGCGCCCGGGCGGGGGAGCAGCGGAGCATGGAGTCCCTCGTCGACGCCCTGGCCGCCGCCGCCTACACGCGCGTGGACATGGTCGAGAAGCGCGGCGACTTCGCGGTGCGCGGCGGGATCCTCGACGTCTTCCCGCCGACCGAGGACCACCCCCTGCGACTGGACTTCTGGGGCGAGGAGATCGAGGAGATCCGCTGGTTCGCGGTCGCCGACCAGCGCAGCCTCGAGATCGCCGAGGACGGCCTGTGGGCCCCGCCGTGCCGCGAGCTGCTGCTCACGCCGGCGGTGCGGCAGCGCGCGCTCGAGCTGCGCGACACGCTGCCCGGCGCCGTCGACATGCTCGAGCGGATGGCCGAGGGCATGGCCGTCGAGGGCATGGAGTCGCTCACCCCCGCGCTGGTGGACCGCATGGTGCCGGTGCTCGATCTCGTCGAGGACGACTCGCTCCTCGTGCTCGCCGACCCCGAGCGGATCCGCCGTCGTGCCCACGACCTCGTCGCCACCACGCACGAGTTCCTCGCCGCCGCCTGGACCTCGGCCGCCGCCGGCGGCTCCGTCCCGCTGGACCTCTCGGCCGCCAGCTTCCTCACGATCGCCGACGCCCGCGAGACCGCCGCGCGCCGCGGTCTGGGCTGGTGGACGCTGACCCACTTCGGCGGCGACCAGGAGCTGACAGCGCTCGAGGACGGCGAGCTCTCGTCGGACCCGTCCGACCCGATCACCGACGACGCCACGACCACGCTGCGCCTCGCCGCGCGCGACGTCGAGGGCTACCGCGGCGACGTCGAGCGCGCGATCGTCGACGTCGCGCAGCTCACGAAAGAGTCCTGGCGACTCGTCCTCGTGACCGAGGGAGCGGGTCCCGCCCGTCGCCTGTCGGAGCAGCTCGCCGGGGCCGGCGTCCCGGCGCGCCTCGTCGCCGACCTCGACACCGAGCTCGAGCCCGGCGTCGTGCACGTGACGACCGCCGTCATCGGTCGCGGCTACGTCGCGCCCGAGGCGCGGTTCGCGATCTTCACCGAGGCCGACCTCACCGGCCGCGCCGGCGTGAGCACGCGGGACCGCCGCCAGCTGGCGCCGCGCCGTCGCAACGTCGTCGACCCGCTCGCCCTGCGCGCCGGCGACTTCGTCGTGCACGAGCAGCACGGCGTCGGCCGCTTCATCGAGCTCGTGCAGCGATCGGTCGGCGGCGCCGCGGCCAACGCGACGACGCGCGAGTACCTCGTGATCGAGTACGCCTCCTCCAAGCGCGGCCAGCCGGGCGACCGGCTCTTCGTGCCGACGGACGCCCTGGACCAGGTGACGAAGTACACCGGCGGGGAGTCGCCGTCGTTGTCCAAGATGGGTGGCAGCGACTGGCAGAACACCAAGGCGCGCGCCCGCAAGGCCGTCAAGGAGATCGCGGGCGAGCTGGTGCGCCTCTACTCGGCGCGGATGGCGACGCAGGGCCACGCCTTCGGGCCGGACACCCCGTGGCAGCGCGAGCTCGAGGACGCGTTCGCCTACATCGAGACGCCCGACCAGCTCGTCACGATCGACGAGGTCAAGGCCGACATGGAGAAGTCGGTCCCGATGGATCGCCTGATCTGCGGCGACGTCGGTTACGGCAAGACCGAGGTCGCCGTCCGGGCCGCGTTCAAGGCGGTGCAGGACGGCAAGCAGGTCGCCGTCCTCGTGCCCACGACGCTCCTGGTGCAGCAGCACCTGCAGACGTTCTCCGAGCGCTACGCCGGCTTCCCGGTGAACGTCGCCGGGCTCTCGCGGTTCCAGACGAACACCGAGGCCAAGGCCGTCCGCGAGGGCGTCAAGGACGGGTCGGTCGACATCGTCATCGGCACGCACCGCCTCATCACGGGGGAGGTCCACTTCAAGGACCTCGGTCTGGTGATCATCGACGAGGAGCAGCGGTTCGGCGTCGAGCACAAGGAGACGCTCAAGCAGCTGCGCACGAACGTCGACGTGCTCGCGATGAGCGCGACGCCGATCCCGCGCACCCTGGAGATGGCCGTCACCGGCATCCGCGAGATGTCGACGCTCGCGACGCCGCCCGAGGAGCGCCACCCCGTCCTCACCTTCGTCGGGCCCTACGAGGACAAGCAGATCACCGCGGCGATCCGTCGCGAGCTGCTGCGCGAGGGCCAGACGTTCTACGTGCACAACCGTGTCGAGTCGATCGAGCGGACCGCGGCGCACCTGGCCGAGCTCGTCCCCGAGGCGAGGATCGCCGTCGCGCACGGGAAGATGAACGAGCACCAGCTCGAGCAGGTCATCCTCGACTTCTGGGAGAAGCGGTCCGACGTGCTCGTCTCCACCACGATCGTGGAGACGGGCCTGGACATCTCCAACGCCAACACCCTCATCCTCGAGCGGGCCGACGTGCTCGGGCTGAGCCAGCTGCACCAGCTGCGCGGCCGCGTGGGCCGTGGCCGCGAGCGCGCCTACGCCTACATGCTCTACCCGCCGGAGAAGCCGCTGACCGAGACGGCGCACGACCGGCTCGCGACGCTGGCCGCCAACACCGACCTCGGGGCCGGCATGCGCGTCGCGCTCAAGGACCTCGAGATCCGTGGCGCGGGCAACCTGCTGGGCGGGGAGCAGTCGGGCCACATCGCGGGCGTCGGCTTCGACCTGTACATCCGCATGGTCTCCGAGGCCGTCATGCGCTACCGCGGCGAGGACGTGGCCGAGCTCGCCGACGTCACGATCGAGCTGCCGATCGACGCGCACATCCCGCACGACTACGTGCCGCACGAGCGCCTGCGGCTCGAGGCGTACACGAAGATCGCCGCGGCCGCGGGCCCTGCCGACGTCGCGGCGGTCCGCGACGAGCTCACGGACCGCTACGGCCCCGTCCCGCGGAGCGTGGAGCTGCTGTTCGCCGTCGCCGAGCTCCGGACGCTGGCCCGGGAGCACGGCGTCACCGGCATCACGATCCAGGGGCAGTTCATCCGGTTCGCGCCGGTGGACCTCGCCGAGTCGGCGCAGCTGCGCCTCAAGCGGCTCTACCCGCGCGCGATCCTCAAGCCCGCGATCCGCACGATCCTCGTGCCCGCGCCGATGACCGCGCGGCTCGGAGGAGAGGTGCAGCGCGACGGCGCCCTGCTGGAGTGGGTGACCGGCGTGCTCAAGGGTGTGATCGGCGGGGACGTCGCGGTGGCGGCGGCGACGGCGGCCGCGAGCCGATAGGGCGGCGACCGGGGTGGGGGCGAGGCTAGGATCGAGCCGGACTCCTGCCCGCCACCACCGGAGGTTGTTGTGCGAAGAAGCGCACGTCTCGCCGTCGTCCCCCTCGCCGCCGCTCTGCTGCTGACCGGCTGCGGCCGCCCGGGCACCGCGGCCACCGTGGACGGGCAGCGGGTCACCGAGGCCCAGGTCGCCACCCTCGTGGACGAGCTGTCCCAGCTGTCGACCGGCACCGTCGCCCCGGCGGGGGCGCTGAACTCGATGATCGCCGCACCGACGGTCCTGCGGGTGGCCGCCGAGGACGGGTACGCCTTCTCCCACGCGCAGGCCGTGCAGCTGCTCGACGACTCCGCCGCCGAGCTGCAGCTGGGCGAGTGGGACTACTCCGAGCAGATCGTCACGTTCGTGCGTCAGAGCATCGTGATCCAGCAGCTCCAGCAGGACCCCGCAGCCGAGGACACGCTCGACGAGATGCTGGCGGAGATCGCGGACCTGGACGTCGAGGTCAATCCCCGGTTCGGTGCGTGGGAGGCCGGCGCCGTGGTGGCCCAGCCCTGGCCCTGGATGATCCCGACGGCGGCCGAGGCACCGACGTCGTGACCTCGCCCGAGGTGATCCCCGGCCAGCTGGTGCTGGTGCGCCACGGCGAGACGGCGTGGAGCCGCGCCGGCCGCCACACCGGTCGCAGCGACATCCCGCTCACCGACGCGGGGGAGGCCCAGGCGCGCGCCACCGGCATCGCGCTCGCGGGACGTCACTTCTCCCTCGTGCTCACCTCGCCGCTCGGGCGCGCCCGTCGGACCGCCGAGCTCGTGGGACACGGTGATGCGCTCGTCGAGCCCGACCTCGCCGAGTGGGACTACGGACCCGTCGAGGGGCTGACGCGCACGCAGGTGCGTGAGAACCTCGGCCGCCCCTGGTCGGTGCTGCCCGGCGGGGTCCGGGTGCCCGTGACGATCAGCGGGACGGCGGACGTTCCCCCCGAGCAGCGGCCGGCCGAGCCCGGCCCCGGCGAGCTCGTCGAGGAGGTCGCGGCACGCGCCGCCCGCGTGATCGCGAGGATCGAGCCGACGCTGCTCGCCGGTGAGGACGTGCTCCTCGTCGCCCACGGCCACCTGCTGCGCATCTTCACGACGGTGTGGCTGGACCTGCACGCCGAGGTCGCCGAGCGGCTCGCGCTCGGGACGGCGGCGCGCTGCGTGCTCGGCTACGACCGGGGCGTGCGCTCGCTCGAGCACTGGAACGTGCTCCCTGTGCTCGACGACGACACCGAGGACCTGGGGTGACCGCAGCGGCGCGTCGGCTCGACACGGAGCGGGCGGCGCGGGCGCTGCTGGACGCCGTCGCCGTGATGGACCGGCTGCGCTCCCCGGGCGGGTGCCCCTGGGACGCCGAGCAGACGCACGCCTCCCTCGCGCGGTACGCGATCGAGGAGGCTCACGAGGTGGCGGAGGTCGCCGAGGGTGGCTCCTCCGCGGCGCTCGCGGAAGAGCTCGGTGACCTCCTCCTGCAGGTCCTGTTCCACGCCCGCATCGCCCAGGAGGAGGCGGACGGGTTCGACGTCGCGGACGTCGCCGAGGGCCTCGCGGCCAAGCTCCGCCGTCGCCACCCGCACGTGTTCGCGGACGTGGCGGCCGACGACTCCGCCGCGGTCCTGGCGATGTGGGACGACATCAAGGCGGCCGAGCGGGCGGCGAAGGGGCCGGCGGAGGGCGCCGTCGTCCGCACGTCGGTGCTCGACGGCGTGCCGGAGCACCTGCCCGCGCTGATGCGGGCCCAGAAGGTGCTGGGCCGGGCGCAGCGGGCGGGGATCGCCGTCGGGCCCGACTTCGACGCCGATCCGGCCGACGCCGAGGCGACCGCCGCGGCCGACGTGGGAGCCGAGCTGCTCGCCGTCGTCGCGCGGGCGCAGGCCCTCGGTGTGGACGCCGAGTCGGCGCTGCGCGCGCAGGTGCGGGGCCTGGGGCGTCAGGTTCGCGAGGCCGAGGACGAGCGCGCGGGCGATCGTCCCGCGTGACCTGCCCGGGCGAGGTGCCCGGGTGACGAACGTCCCGTCCGGGTGACGCACGGCATCCCCTAGGCTGAGGCACGGGCAGTGAGCCCGTCACCGGGCGAGCTCCGGGCCGTCGACAACACGTCCTCGGCCCCACGATGACCTACCCGAGGAGCATCTATGGCCACGATCGAGGCCGTTTACGCCCGCGAGATCCTTGACTCGCGCGGCAACCCCACCATCGAGGTCGAGGTCGGCCTGGACGACGGCACGACCGCTCGCGCGGGCGTCCCGTCCGGCGCCTCCACCGGCGCGTTCGAGGCCGTCGAGCGCCGTGACGGCGACAAGGGCCGCTACCTGGGCAAGGGCGTGCAGGAGGCGGTCGAGGCCGTTCTCGACGTCATCGCCCCCGAGGTCCTGGGCTTCGACGCCGCCGACCAGCGCGAGATCGACCAGACCATGCTCGACCTCGACGGCACCACGAACAAGGGCAAGATCGGCGCCAACGCCATCCTCGGCGTCTCGCTCGCCGTCGCCCGCGCCGCCGCCGACAGCGCCGACCTGCCGCTCTACCGCTACATCGGCGGCCCGAACGCGCACGTCCTGCCCGTCCCGATGATGAACATCCTCAACGGTGGGTCGCACGCCGACTCCAACGTCGACATCCAGGAGTTCATGGTCGCCCCCTACGGCGCGCCGACCTTCAAGGAGGCCCTCCGCTGGGGCGCCGAGGTCTACCACTCCCTCAAGTCCGTGCTGAAGTCGCGCGGCCTGGCCACCGGCCTGGGTGACGAGGGTGGCTTCGCGCCGAACCTCGGCTCCAACCGCGAGGCCCTCGACCTCATCCTCGAGGCCATCACCAAGGCCGGCTTCGAGCCCGGCAAGGACCTCGGCCTCGCGCTCGACGTCGCTGCCACCGAGTTCTTCAAGGACGGCGCGTACGCGTTCGAGGGCGGCACCAAGACGCCCGACGAGATGATCGCCTACTACACCTCGCTCGTCGCCGACTACCCGCTGGTGTCCGTCGAGGACCCGCTGAGCGAGGACGAGTGGGCCTCCTGGTCGCAGCTCGTCACGCAGGTCAACGACAAGGTGCAGATCGTCGGTGACGACCTGTTCGTGACCAACCCGGAGCGCCTGAGCCGCGGCATCGCCGAGAAGTCGGCCACGTCGCTGCTGGTGAAGGTCAACCAGATCGGCACGCTCACCGAGACGCTCGACGCCGTCTCGCTCGCGCAGCGCAGCGGCTTCACCGCGATGATCAGCCACCGCTCGGGCGAGACCGAGGACACGACGATCGCCGACCTCGCCGTCGCCACGAACGCCGGCCAGATCAAGACCGGCGCGCCCGCCCGCGGCGAGCGCATCAACAAGTACAACCAGCTCCTCCGGATCGAGGACCAGCTGGGCGACGCCGCGGTGTACGCGGGCCGCTCGACGTTCCCCCGCCTGGGCTGAGCACCACCACGCAGTGACCCGAGGGCCCCGGCCCGCCGCGCCAGCGGCGGCCGGGGCCCTCGGCGTTCGAGGGGGTCCTTGCTGCCGTTCGAGGGGGTCCTTCCTGACGTTCCAGGGGGTAGTTGTTGCCGTTCGAGGGGGTCCTTCCTGACCTTCTCGGGGTGCTTCCGGTCGCACAGGGCGCGCCCCGTCTCCCGTCCCGGCGGCGCGGCTTCGCGTGGATCCGCGACGGCGTGAGGCACCATGGCGAGGTGAGTGTCCGTCCCGCAGCCGTTCGAGTCGCGCCCGCGCGCGCCGGAACGGCCCCCGCAGCTCGTCCCGTCCTGCGGGCAGGGTCGGCACGTCCCCGCGCTCCAGCACCGGAGCAGGCTCCGGAACCGCTCGGTCGACGACACGGGGCGGCTCGGGTTCCGGATCGGGCCGTGCGGGTGGCGGCGGACGTGGACGTGGACGCGGCGGGGACCAGGGCGAACCGCGCCAGATCACGCTGCGGACCGCCGGCTTCGCCCTCGTGCTCCTCGTCGCGTTCATCGTGCTCGCCCCGACGCTGCGCGCCTACGTGTCCCAGCAGGAGCAGCTGCGCGACGTCAACGCCCGGCTGGCCGACACCAACGCGAGGGTCGAGACGCTCCAAGACGAGCTCGAGCAGTGGGCCGACCCCGAGTACATCAAGTCGCAGGCGCGCGACCGCTTCAGCTATGTCGATCCGGGCGAGACCGTCTACAAGGTGGTCGACCCCGAGACCGTGACCGGCGAGGACCCGATGGCCGAGCTGGCCGCCCAGAACGAGGCGCGGCCGGCGTACGCGACCGCCTCGGCGCTGCCGTGGTACTCCACGATCTGGGGATCGGTCGAGGTCGCGGGAGCCGCGCAGCAGGCGACCGCCGCGGAGGAGGCCGAGGCCGGCACCCCGTCCCCGGACGCACCGGCCACCGACGCGCCCGCCGACGGAACAGCCCCGGCCGGAGGCTGAGGCTCCGCCGTCGTCGACGTCGCGCTGCACCCCACCGAACCCCTCGGTCCGGTGGGGGAGAATGAACGACGTGAGCTTTACCGATCCCGCCGAGACCCTCCCGCGCGCGCACCGTGACATCCCGGGGACCGACGCCCGTCCGCGTCCCGTGAGCGACGCCGTCGACGTCGACGGCGTCAGCCCGACCGCCACGGGCCCCACCACCACGGGCGCCTCCGCCGCTTCTACCGCGGCCGCCGCGACCTTCCCCCCGGTCGACCCCGCCGACCTGGCGGCCGTCGCCGAGCAGCTCGGGCGCGAGCCCCGCGGCGTCGTCGAGATCGCGGCGCGCTGCGTCTGCGGGCGGCCGACCGTCGTGCGCACGTCCCCCCGGCTCCCGGACGGCACGCCGTTCCCGACGTCGTACTACCTGACGCACCCGGGAGCCGTCTCCTCGGTCTCCACGCTCGAGGGTTCCGGCCTGATGACCGAGATGACCGACCGACTTCCGGGCGACGCCGAGCTCGCGGCCGCCTACCGCCGGGCCCACGAGGACTACCTCGCCGCACGCGCCGAGCTCGGCGACGTGCCGGAGATCGCCGGTATCTCGGCCGGCGGGATGCCGGGCCGCGTCAAGTGCCTCCACGTGCTCGTGGGCCACAGCCTCGCGCGCGGCCGCGGCGTCAACCCCTTCGGCGACGAGGCGCTCGACCTCATCGCGTCGAGCTGGTCGCCGACCCGCTGCACCTGCTGACCACCGGCTCACGGTCCGTCCCCCTCGGGGAGGAGGGGTGCGCTGAACCCCTCGCCCGAGCGCAGCAGGCTCCCACGCGTCAGCGCGCCCGACCCGAAGCGTTCGCCCAGCCCGTCGACCGCCGCGTCGAGAAGCCGTGTGTCCCGCACCCCGGCGCCGAGCGCGGGGCTGGTCCCCACCGGCAGGTCCTCGAACGAGAGCTCGGGCTGCTCGACGGCGTCGGGCACGAGACCGGTGAGTGCGACCCCGACCAGCGTGATCCCGCGCGCCGCGACGACCCCCGACGCCTGCCGCAGCAGCGTGCCGGCGGCATCGGCGAGCCGCACGGTCGAGCCCGTCGCCTGTGCCAGCGTGTGCGAGCGCGACGCCTTCGTGTAGTCCCCGAACCGCAGGCGGAGGATCACGCACGTCGCCAGCTTGTTCGACTCGCGCAGCCGGTGGCTGACGCGATCCACCAGTCCGAGCAGGGCGGCGTGCACCGCCTCGCTCTCGTGCGGTCCCGGGCCGAGCGCACGCTGCGCCCCGATGGAGGATCGCCTCGCCCCGATCGTGAGCTCGGTGGACGTGAGGCCGTGCACGACGGCGTGCAGGTGCCGGCCGCCGGCGCCGCCGAGGAGCCCCACCATCACGTGCTCCGGCAGCGCGGCGAGATCGCCCGCGGTGGTGAGGCCGAAGGATCGCAGCCGCGACGCCGTCGCCTCGCCCACGCCCCAGAGCCGCTCGATCGGGAGCGGGTGCAGGAACGCGTCCTCGCCGTCGGGCGGCACCTCGAGGAGCCCGTCGGGCTTGGCCACCTGGCTCGCGACCTTCGCGAGGAACGGCGTGCGGGCCACCCCGACCGTGATCGGCAGCCCGACCTCCTCGGCGACGAGCCGCCGCACCCGCGCGGCGATCTCGACGGGCGAGCCGTCGATGCGGTGCAGCCCCCCGACGTCGAGGAACGCCTCGTCGATCGAGATCCCCTGCACCAGGGGAGTGGTGCGCCGGAAGATGTCGAAGACCTTCCGGCTCGCCTCGGTGTAGACGGGGAAGTCGGGCGGCACGACGATGAGCCCGGGACACAGCGATCGAGCCTTGCGCCCTGACATCGGCGTCGAGACGCCCCGCCGCTTCGCCTCGTAGCTCGCGGCGAGGATCACCCCGCCGCCGACGGCGACCGGGCGCCCGCGCAGCCACGGGGAGTCGCGCTGGGCGACGGACGCGTAGAAGGAGTCGAGGTCGGCGTGCAGGATGCTCGCTCGGCCGGTGCTCGCGATCGTGGACACGAACACACGTTCGCACACCCCACCGACATCGCGGGGAGCCGGACGGCGCGGTCGGGATGTCAGCGCCCCGTCATAGGGTGTCCAGGTGACTCGGGTAGCTGCCATCGACTGCGGGACGAACACCATCAGACTCCTGGTGGCGGACGTCGAGCCCCACCTCGGCCGGACCACGGAGGTGATCCGCGAGGGACGCGTGACCCGCCTCGGGCGGAGGGTCGACCGCACGGGCGAGTTCGACCCGCAGGCGCTCGAGCTCACGCTCGCCGCCACCCGAGAGTTCGCCGTGCTCATCGCGGAGCACGGTGCCGAGCGTGTGCGCTTCGTCGCCACCTCGGCCACCCGCGACGCCCGCAACCGCGAGCAGTTCGTCGCCGGCGTCCGGGCGGCGCTCGGCGTCGATCCCGAGGTGGTCTCGGGCGAGGAAGAGGCGCGGCTGTCCTTCGCCGGCGCCGTCAGCGTCGTCGCCGACCACCATCCCGGGCCCTATCTCGTCGTCGACCTCGGGGGCGGCTCGACCGAGCTGGTCCTCGGCGAGAGCGAGCCCGAGGCCGCGATCTCCCTCGACATCGGCTCGGTCCGGCTGCACGAGCGCCACCTGCACTCCGATCCGCCCACGCAGGCCGAGATCGCGGACGCGGCGGTCGACGCGCGCGAGGCGCTGGAGCGGGCCGCCGCCGTCGTCCCGCTCGGCCGCACGGCCACGCTGATCGGTGTGGCGGGGACCATCACGACGACGACGGCGCACGCCATGCGCCTGCCCGCCTACGACCGCGAGGCCATCGACGGCGCCGTGCAGCCCACGGGCATCGTGCTCGCGGCCGCGCAGGACCTGCTCGCCGCCACGCGCGCCGAGCGGGTCGAGATGCCGTACGTCCACCCGGGCCGCATCGACGTCATCGGCGCGGGAGCGCTGATCTGGTTCGAGATCGTCTCGCGCGTGTTCTCGGACGTCCAGGAGGTCGGGGGAGCGCTCCTGTCGGTGGTCACGAGCGAGCACGACATCCTCGACGGCATCGCCCTCAGCCTGCGCTGAACGACTCGAACCGAACCACCGCGGCACGCGGTGGCGCCCCTTGCGCAGTACTGTGCAAAGCGCGCTAGTGTGTCTCGCGAAGGTCCGGCCGCGTCGTGCGGCACCGCGGTCGAGCTCGGAGGGGTTCATGGACAACAGCCAGCTGCTCAAGGGGGTGCTCGACGTCGCCGTGCTCGCGGTCGTGCAGCGCGAGGACTCCTACGGCTACGACGTCGTGCGGAGCCTGCGCGCCGCGGGCCTGACGGAGGTCGGCGACGCCTCGGTTTACGGGACGCTGCGCCGGCTCTACGCCAGCGGCTCCCTCACCAGCTACGTCGTCCCCTCCGAGGAGGGGCCTCACCGCAAGTACTACGGCGTCACGCCGCAGGGCCGGACCGCGCTCGCGCACCAGGCCAAGCAGTGGAGCGAGTTCGCCGGAACCATGTCCGATCTTCTCGTCGACGCGGAGGCCTGAGATGTCCACCCTGATCCGATCCGAGGCCGTCACCTTCTACGCCGCCCGCGTGCGCGCCGCGCTGTCCGGCGTCGACCCCGACGTGCTGGACGACCTCACCGACGGCCTCGAGGCCGACCTGACCGAGGCGCTGCTCGACGTCGCGCCCGACGGGGAGGACCCGGCCGCCCACCTCACGGCACTCACCGTCGACGACGTCGATGCGCGCTTCGGTCCGCCCGCGGCCTACGCCGCGGAGCTCGCGGCAGCGGCCGACGTCGTCGTGCCCGAGCAGGACGACGACGGCGGAGCCCACCACCGCGTGAGCTTCCGGTCGTTCGTCGCGGACGTGCGCGACCGCGTGGCCGCGTCCGTCGCCCGGCACCGCTGGTCGCGGGAGGGCGCGGCGCTGCTGCGTTCGCTCCGACCCGTGTGGTGGCTCGCACGCGGCGTCGCGCTCGCGATGATCGTCTCGAACGTTCTCGGGTGGGGGAGCTGGCGCCTCTGGCCCGCGACCTTCCTGGGGTGGGTCGTCGCCCTGGCGCTCGTCGCGGTGTCGGTCTGGTGGGGTCAGCGACGGTTCGGTCAGGGCCGCTGGCCCCGTCGCGCAGGGATCGTGCTGGGCGGGGTCGGCGCGATCGCCTGCCTGGTCGGCCTCTCGCAGTCCACGAGCTCGTCCCTGATCGAGCAGGCGTGGAGCACCGGCTACTCCGACGGGATGGCCAACGCGCCGGTCGGGATGGCGACGAACGGCGTCGTCGTGGACGGCGAGTCCGCGTCGAACCTCTTCGTGTTCGGCCCCGACGGTCAGCCGATCGACGGCGCTCAGGTCGTGGACCAGGACGGTCGGCCGGTGGTCCTCGCGGGACCGGAGGACGTGGGGGTGACGTCGTGGGCCGAGTGGCGCGCCGCCGGCCCCGGCTACGCCGACGGGCCGGTGCCCGCCGGGGCGTTGACCGCCACCGGTGCGCTGAACGTCTACCCCTACGTCTGGATCGACGCCGCGGACGTGCGCTGGTCCGACGCCGGGCGCCCGTTCGCGGGGACCGGCAGCACGGAGTCCCTGCCCGTCTGGCCCGCGGGGACGCTGGTCCCGGTGGACGACAACCGCGCGGCGACCCTCACGGCGCCGGCGCCCACCGAGACGCCGGCGTCCGGCGAGGCACCGGCGTCCGACGGCGCCTCCGTGCCCGACGGCGCCACCGCGCCCGGCACGACGGAGACCCCGACCGACGCCGAGGCCCCGCGGTCGGGCACGCCGTAGGGTCGAGCCATGGAGCACATGCGCGAGGAGACCGACGGCGAGCGTCGCGCCCGTGAGGCCGCCGAGACGCTGGGGCTGGCCCACGAGATCCGGCGGCACGGCCGGGTGAGCTCGCTGGCGGAGGCTGCGGCGGCGCGCGGGGTGGCGCCGTCGTCGCTCATCAAGACGATGGTCGTCCGCCGCGGCGAGGACGACTACCTGCTCGTCCTCGTACCGGGCGACCGGTCGATCTCGTGGCCGAAGCTGCGGTCCTCGCTCGGCGTCAGCCGGCTCTCGATGCCCGACGCCGAGACCGCCCGTGCGGCGACCGGGTACGAGCGAGGCACGATCACGCCGCTCGGCTCGACGACGGCGTGGCCGGTCGTCGCCGACGAGCGCGTGCGCGGCCCGATCTCGCTGGGGGGTGGGGGACACGGCGTCGGGATCTCGCTCGACGCCGACGCCCTGGTCGAGGCGCTCGGGGCGACGCGGGCCGACGTCACCGACCCGGAGTGACCTGAAGGGCCTCGCGACGTGACCCGAAGGGCCTCGCGACGTGACCCGAAGGGCCTCGCGACGTGACCCGAAGGGCCTCGCGACGTAACCCGAAGGGCCTCGCGACGGGCCCATCGGGCCCGGTGTGTCTAGTGACACAAGGTCCCGACCTAGGACCTTCGATGAGGCCCCCCTAAACTCGTGGCGTGACTTCCTCGACTGCAGGTACCAAGCGCGTGGCGAGCGGGCGCAAGACCCCCCGCATCCTGATCCTCGGCGGCGGGTACGTCGGCCTCTACACGGCGATCCGGCTGCGCAAGCAGATGGGCCGCCGCGAGGTCGCGATCGTCGTCGTCGACCCGCGCTCGTACATGACCTACCAGCCGTTCCTCCCCGAGGCGGCGGCCGGTTCGATCGAGCCGCGCCACGTCGTCGCGCCGCACCGTCGCGAGCTCAAGGGCACCACGGTCGTCAACGGCCGCGTCTCCGCGATCCAGCACGGCCAGCGTGCCGTGCAGGTCACGCCGGCCGAGGGCGACGCCTACTGGGTCCGCTACGACCACCTCGTCATCTCGCTCGGCGCCGTCGCCCGCACGCTCCCGATCCCGGGCCTCGCCGAGGTCGGCATGGGCTTCAAGCAGGTCGAGGAGGCGTTCGCGCTCCGCAACCAGGTGCTCGGCCTCATGGACCAGGCCGCGTCCACGTGGGACCCGGTCAAGCGTCAGCGGATGCTCACCTTCACGTTCGTCGGCGGCGGCTTCGCCGGCATCGAGGCCCTCGGAGAGGTCGAGGACATGGCGCGAGCCGCCTGCCGCGACTTCGACTCGATCGAGCCCGACGACCTGCGCTTCGTGCTCGTCGAGGCCACGGCCCGCATCCTCCCGGAGCTCGGCGACGAGCTCGGCGGGTACGCCCTCGAGCAGCTGCGCAAGCGCGGCATCGAGATGAAGCTCTCGACGTTCCTGAACAGCTGTGTCGACGGCCACGTCGTCCTGTCCACGGGCGAGGAGTTCGACTCGGACACCATCGTGTGGACGGCCGGCGTCAAGGCCAACCCCGTCCTCCAGCAGAGCGACCTCCCGCTCGACAAGATGGGCCGCGTCACCACGGACACCCACCTGCGCGTGATCGACGATAACGGCGCGATCGTCCCGGGTGCCTGGGCCGCCGGTGACTGCGCCGCGGTGCCCGACGTCGCCCAGGGCGACGGCAAGTTCTGCGCCCCGACCGCGCAGCACGCGGTGCGTCAGTCGAAGCACCTCGGCGACAACATCGTCCACTTCCTCAGCGACGAGCCCACCAACGAGTACGTCCACGCCAACCTCGGCACGGTCGCCTCGCTCGGTCTGGGCAAGGGCGTGGCGCAGATCTTCGGCGTCAAGCTCCGCGGCCCGGTCGCCTGGTTCATGCACCGCACGTACCACCTGTGGGCCATGCCGACGCTGAACCGCAAGGTCCGCATCATGCTCGACTGGACGACGGCGCTGCTCTTCCGTCGCGAGCCCGTGGCCCTCGGTGGCGTCACGTCCCCGCGCGCGGAGTTCCTCGCCGCGTCGGCGGCTGCGCCCGGCCGCGACAACGTCCCGCAGCCGCCCGCGATCGGCTGATCGCACCGCATCACGCAGGCCACGACGGCGGGTCCCACCTTCGGGTGGGGCCCGCCGTTCGCGTTGCCGGGCCGCCGGCCGATCGGCGTCCACCGCGACGCACCGGCTCGGGCGGCGGACAGGAGCCGGACCCTCGCTCTCTGCGGACCGGCCTCGCTCTCTGCGGACGACGCGGCAGCTGCGCCGCGGCCCGACCCTGTGACCTGCGGCGACGCTCGGGCCGGCTCCGGCGAGCCGGTTCTGTCCGCATAGAGCGAGGGTCGTCCGCAGAGAGGGAGGCGATCGCGAGGCCGCGGCCGGTTCCCGACTGCGCCCGACGGTGCCCGACCGCTAGGCGACGGCGGCCGACCGCTAGGCTCGACGGCGCCCCCGTAGCCCAACTGGCAGAGGCAGCTGGCTTAAACCCGGCGCAGTGCGGGTTCGAGTCCCGTCGGGGGCACCCACCCGGTCCGCGGCGCTCGCGACGACGGCCGTGACGCTCGCCGCCGCGGTGGCGGCGATGGCGCCGCTGTCGGTCCGTCGTGGCACGCTTGCGGCGTGCACCGCGACCTGCTCCTCGACGAGGCCGACGGGCACCTCACGGTCACCGACCTGACCACCCCGGACCTCGCCCCGGCCCGCGTCGCCCCGGCCGACCTCCCCGCCCTCGTCGCCGCGCGCGAGGCCGAGCCCGACGGCGTGCGCTGGGTCTGGGACTCCACCTTCCGCCACTACCCGGCGCTGCTCGCCGCGGGCGTCCGCATCAACCGCTGCTGGGACCTGCGGCTGACCCGCGCCATCCTGCGCGGCTCGACCCTCCTCCCCGCCGGCGTCGCCGTGCGCACCTGGCCGACCCTGGAGCCCGACCCGTGGGAGCACTGGGACGGCGACCTCGGCTCGGCCGCCGCGATCCCGGACGCCGAGGACCTCGGCGCGACGCTGTTCGACCTCGTCGGGGGCGGCGCCCCACGCCCCGATGCCCGACGCGACGTCGCCGCCGAGCACGCGCGTCAGCTCGCCGCGCTCGACGCCGTCGCCGAGCCCGGTCACCGGCGCCGCCTGCAGCTGCTCCTCGCGGCCGAGTCCTCCGGGGCCCTCGCCGCCGCCGAGCTGCGCCACGACGGGCTCCCGTTCGCGCGCGCCGAGCACGAGGCCACCCTCGAGCGGCTGCTGGGACCCCGCCCGCGCACGGGCGAGCGACCCACGACGCTCGAGCGCCTCGCGGCCGAGATCCGCACGATCCTGGACGCCCCGCGCCTCAACCCCGACTCCCAGCCCCACCTCCTGCGCGAGCTGCGCCGCAACGGCCTCGACGTCTCCTCCACGAGCAAGTGGGAGCTGCAGGGCAACGAGCACCCGGTCGTGCCGGTCGTGCTGGAGTACAAGAGCCTTGCGCGCCTGGCGTCGGCCAACGGCTGGGCCTGGATGGACACCTGGGTGCGCGAGGACCGCTTCCGGTCCGACTACGTGCCCTCCGGCGTCGTCACCGGACGCTGGTCCTCGCGCGGAGGTGGCGCGCTGTCGCTGCCCAAGGTCATCCGGTCGGCCGTCCGGGCGGACGAGGGCTGGTCGCTCGTCATCGTCGACGCCGCCCAGCTCGAGCCGCGCATCCTCGCCGCGATGGCGGGGGACACGGCGATGCTCGAGGCGGGGGCGCGCGGCGACCTTTACCAGGGGCTGGTGGACGCGGGCGTCGTCGACACCCGCGAGCACGCGAAGGTGGGGATGCTCGGGGCGCTGTACGGTTCGACGTCGGGCACCTCGGGGATGCTCGTGCCGCGCCTCGCCCGGGCCTACCCCCGGGCGCTCGCGCTCGTCGACGGCGCGGCTCGCACCGGTGAGGCCGGCGGCGTCGTCACGACGTGGCTGGGGCGCAGCTCGCCCCCGGCCTCGGCCGCCTGGCGCGACGCGCAGGCGAACGCGTCCGGCGTCGACGCGGGGGAGGCGGAGGAGTCCCGGGCGAGGTCCCGGGCCCGCGAGTGGGGACGGTTCACCCGCAACTTCGTGGTGCAGGGCACGGCGGCGGAGTGGGCGCTGTCCTGGATGGCCGGGGTGCGGCAGCGGCTCCGGGTCCTCACCGCGACGGCGGGTGGTGGCTCGGACCGGGCGCCCCACCTGGCGTTCTTCCTGCACGACGAGCTGGTCGTCCACACGCCGGACGCGCTCGCCGACGAGGTCACCGAGGCGGTCCGCGAGGCCGCGGCACAGGCCTCGCACCTGCTCTTCCCGCACCTGCGTGCGGTGGTCGACCCGCTCGTGCCGCTCGACGTCGTGCGCTCGCGCAGCTACGCGTCCTCGCCCGTCGCGGAGGTGCTGGACGAGCTGGGGACCGTCGAGGACGCCACCGGGCCCAGCTCCGCGACCATCGTCAGGGACGACCCCAGCTCGCCGTCGCGCGGCTGATCCTCGACCACGACGAACCCCGACTGCTCGTAGAGGTGCCGCGCCGGGTTCGTCGCGCCGACCGACAGGCTGAGGCGCCGGGCCCCACCCTCGCGGGCCCGCACCAGCAGGGAGCCGAGCAGGGCCCGCCCGATCCCGAGCCGCCGACGCCCGGGGATGATCGCCATGGACAGCTCGGGCACTCCCGGCTCGAGGAACCCGTACCCGGGCTCGGTGCTGGGGAAGTACCGGATCCAGGCGGCCCCGACCGGGATCTGCAGCCCGCTCGGCCCGTCGAGGTCGAACGCGACGAGCCCGAGGTCGCCCTGACGACCCCAGCCGTTGGCGTAGCGCGCCAGGCGCGGTGTGGTGAGCACGTGGCGTCGGTTGAGGCGCGGCTCGCCGCCCTCCGCGGTCTCCCAGTTGGCGGCCTCGAGCACCATGTCCACCAGGAACTCGCCGTCGGACGGCGTGATCTCGCGCACCCCGATGTGCGGCGACGTCTCGGTCATCCGAGCACGTTACCCGGGGGTGACCAGACCTGTGGAGTAGGCCAGCACCACGGCCTGCACCCGGTCGCGCGATCCGGTCTTCGCGAGCACGTTGCTCACGTGCGTCTTCACGGTCGCCTCGGAGACGACGAGCTGGCGTGCGATCTCGGTGTTGGACAGGCCGTGACCGATGGCCGTGAGGACCTCGGTCTCGCGCGGGGTGAGCGTGCGCAGCGCGGGGTGGGTGCCCGCGTCCTCGCCCGCCACACCCGCGGGCAGCCGCTCGCCGAAGAGCTCGAGCATGCGTCGCGTGATCCGCGGCGAGACGACGGCGTCCCCGCTGGCCACGACGCGGATCGCGTCGATGAGCTCGGCGGGACGGGTGTCCTTGAGGAGGAAGCCGCTTGCCCCGGCGCGCAGCCCCGTGAAGGCGTACTCGTCGAGGTCGAACGTGGTGAGGATCAGCACGCGGGTGCGTGGGTGGGAGGCGGTGATCGCCGCCGTCGCGTCGATGCCGTTGCGGTTCGGCATCCGCACGTCCATGAGCACGACGTCGGGGTCCAGCGCCGCGACCATCCGCTCGGCGACGACGCCGTCGGCGGCCTCGCCGACGATCTCGATGTCGTCGGCGGTCTCCAGCACGAGGCGGAAGCCCGTGCGGAGCAGGGCCTGGTCGTCGACGAGCAGCACGCGGATCACGTCTCATCCTCCCAGGGCAGGACGGCGCGCACGCGCCACCCGGTCGCCGTCGGCCCGGCGTCGAGCGTCCCGCGGAACACCGCGACCCGCTCGCGCATGCCGATGAGCCCGCGGCCGCCACCCTCGGCCGGGGTGTGGGTGCCGGGTCCGGAGGTGTTGGACACCTCGACGACGACCGCGTCGGCCGTCCGCTCGAGCCGCACCCGGATCTCGCTGGCGAGCGGCGCGTAGCGCAGCACGTTCGTCAGCGCCTCCTGCACGATCCGGTAGACGGCGAGGCGCAGCCCGGAGTCCCCGGGGAGGGCCGCGCCCTCGTGCACCACGGCGACCGCGAGCCCCGCGGCCCGGAACTGGGTCACCAGCTCGTCGACACCCTGCGTCGGGGCGGGCTGCAGCAGCCCCGGTCCGGCGGCCGGCTCGTCGATCGCGCCGGCCTCGTTGCGCAGCACGCCGAGGACCCGTCGCATGTCGGCCAGCGCCGTCCGGCCCGTCTCGGAGACGTCGAGCATGGTGGTGCGGGCACGGGCGGGATCGCGTTCGGCGATGCCGGCCGCGCCGTCCGACAGCGTCACCATCACGGTGAGGGAGTGGGCCACGACGTCGTGCAGCTCGCGGGCGATCCGGCTCCGTTCGGCCACGACGGCGAGCTGCTCGCGCTGGTCGCGCTCGAGGGCGAGCCGGTTGCCGCGCTCGATGAGGGTGCTCACGTGCTGCCGCCGGTTGTAGACGCCGGTCCCGATCGCCAGCGCCACGAGGTTGAGGATCAGGATGAGGGCAGCACCCGTGATCTGGTACGTCAGCGTGCTGATCTGGATGCCGTCGTCCGTGGAGATGTCGATGGTGTCCACCACCGCGCCGCCCCACAGCAGGGCCGCGACGAGCACGAGCGTGGCCCCGCCGAACGCGGCCCACGAGCGGCGCGCCCCGCCGGACGCCGCGACCGCGTAGACGCAGAACGCCGTCGCGAGCTCGAGCCCGTTGGTGTTCAGGCTGACGACGGCGGCGACGGCGGCCAGCGCGGTGATGACGACGAGCGTCACCACCGGTGCCCGGCGACGCCACCAGAGCGCGACGGCGGCGGCCAGCATGCAGCCCAGAGCGGTGACGATCTGCGCCCGCGAGAGCTCGAAACCGGGGACGTCGGTGCCGATCACCATCGCCGAGAACAGCGCAGGAACCCCGAACCAGGCCATCACGAGGACATCCATGACGACCGGGTGCCGCACGAAGTACGCGCGGACGGGACCGAGCCGTCGGGTCGTGAGCTCGGTGAACTCCGGCTGGGGGACGGCGGGCGTGCCGGATCCCGGCGGCACCGGGGGTGCCACCGGGATCACGGGTCGGGAGTCGGTCACGAGGCTGGGCTCAGACGTCGCGCTTCTTGACGAGCGTTCCGGCGACGACCAGCACGACGGCGACGTAGCCGGCCAGGACCAGGCCACCCACCGCGGGGCTGAGCGTGGCGAAGTCCGCGGCCATCGCGTCGGCGGCGCCACCGACCGCCATCAACTGCTCGCCGGCCGGACCCGGCAGGTAGGCCATGACGTCGTTCGCCCAGCCCTGACCGAGGCCACCGAGGATCGTGAAGACGAGCGGCAGCATGAGCAGCACACCGAGGACGGCGGAGATCGCGCCGGCGGAGTTGCGCACGATCGTGCCGAGCCCGAGGGAGAGCAGGGCGATGAGCGCGAGGTAGGCGCCCGTCCCCGCGATGACACGCCAGGTGTCGCCGTCCGTGAGCGACACGGCGGCCACGTCCGGGAGGAGCGGCAGCGTGACGAGCCACGCGAGCAGCGTGCCGACGACGCCGGTGACGAACACGACGACGCCGACCACGAGGGCCTTGGCGGCCAGCACGTCCAGGCGGCGGGGGCGGCCGCCATCGTGGAGCGGATCATCCCGGTGGAGTACTCGCCGGAGATCGCGAGGGCGCCGAGCACGGCGACCGTGATCTGGCCGATGAAGTACCCGAACGTGATGGCCGAGGCGCCGAAGCTGCCGGCGCTGCCGGGTTCGCCCGCGCCGCCCATGTCCCCCGCCAGGGCGGAGACCGAGGCGGCGAAGATCGCGGAGATGCCGACCATGCCGAGCACGGTCAGGCCGAGGGTCCACCACGTGGAGCGGAGCGTCGTGAGCTTGATCCACTCCGAGCGCAGGAGGTGGAGGAAGGTGACGCGGCCGACGGCGGCGGTGGCCGAGGGCCGACGTGATGCCGGAGCGGCGGTGGGGGTGCTGAGCGCGGTCATGCCGCAGCTCCTTCCTGGACGTGGGTGCCGGCGGAGTGGTACTCGACCTCGTCGGCCGTGAGGGTCATGAAGGCCTCCTCGAGGGAGGCGCGCACCGGGGTGAGCTCGTGCAGCGCGATGCCGTGGCGCGCGGCGGTGTCGCCGATCACGGCGGCGTCGACGCCGCGGACGCTGAGCACGCCGGGCTCGGAGGCGCTGATGCTCACGCCGGAGGCCGCGAGCAGCTCGGCGAGCTGGGAGGCGCCGGGGGAGCGGACGGTGACGGAGGTGCCGGACGTCGCGTCGATGACCTGCTGCACCGGCCCGGACGTGAGGATCCGTCCGCGGCCGATCACGATGAGGTGGTCGGCGGTGATCGCCATCTCGCTCATGAGGTGCGAGGACAGGAAGACGGTGCGACCGTCGTCGGCCAGGTAGCGCACCATCGTGCGGACCCACTTCACACCCTCGGGGTCGAGGCCGTTGACCGGCTCGTCGAGGATGAGCGTGCGGGGGTCGCCGAGCATCGCCGCGGCGATCCCGAGGCGCTGGCCCATGCCGAGGGAGAACCCGCCGACGCGCTTGTTCGCGACGGCGCCGAGCCCGGTCATGTCGATGACCTCGTCGACGCGGCGGGCCCCCATGCCGTGCGTGGCGGCGAGGGCGCGGAGGTGGTTGCGGGCGCTGCGGCCCGTGTGGACCGCCTTCGCCTCGAGGAGCGCGCCGACCTCGTGCAGCGGGGAGGCGTGGTCCGCGTACGGCTTGCCGTTCACGGTGACGTGGCCGGAGGTCGGAGCGTCCAGGCCGACGATCATGCGCATCGTGGTCGACTTGCCGGCGCCGTTCGGTCCGAGGAAGCCGGTGACGGTCCCCGGCTCGACGACGAACGAGACGCCGTCGACGGCCGTCTTCGTCCCGTACCGCTTGGTGAGGTTCGTGGCCTCGATCATCGGCGGGTGCTCCTTGTCTCGGTGGTGCTGCGTGTCGTGCTCATGCCTCGACGTTAGGCCCGCGCCGTCCGCGGGGGAGCGGGCGACAGGGGGATCTTGGCTGCACGCCTCTCCCTCGCGGGGATGAGCCGGTCCCCTCCGGGAGGGACGACGGCGGGTCGGCGTCCCTGAGATCTCGCCCCGACCTGCCCGATCGGGTGCCCCCGACCGTCGAGTCTGGGAACATAGACGCATCGGGGAACGTTCTCCCCAGTGTCACCCGGCACACGCCCACACCTCAGGAGTCTCGCGTGAGCAACCCGTACTTCAGCAACGATCCCTACTTCGGGGAGAGCGAGAAGGCGCGCAAGCAGCGCGCCTCCCTCGGTGTCCCCGCCGTCCCGCAGCCGGCGCCCGGGCAGCAGCCCTACGGCGCCGCGGCCTACGGCAGCGCGCCCTCGGGCACGCAGACGCTGACCCCCGGCCCGACGGACCGCCTCGAGCACGCCTACAGCATGCCGGCGGCCTCGCCCTCCCAGACCGGGCGGATGACGTACGACGACGTCATCATGAAGACCGGCCTGGTGCTGGGCACCGTCATCCTGTTCGGCGCGCTGAACTGGTTCGGCCCGGCCGCGATCGGTATGCCCGGCCTGCAGATGCCGCTGCTGTTCGTCGGTGCCATCGGTGGACTGGTCCTCGGCCTGGTCAACTCGTTCAAGCGCGAGCCGTCGCCGGCCCTGATCATGGCCTACGCGGCCCTCCAGGGTCTGTTCATGGGCGGCATCAGCTTCATCTTCGAGTCGCAGTGGTCCGGCATCGTCATGCAGGCGCTCCTCGCCACGGTCGCCACCTTCACCGCCGTGCTCCTGCTCTTCAAGAGCGGCAAGGTGCGCAACACCCCCAAGTTCCAGCGCATCGTCATGGTGTCGCTCGTGGGCTACGCGCTCTTCTCGCTCGTCAACCTCGTCCTCATGTGGACCGGCGTGATGGGCAACGCGTGGGGCCTGCGCGGCGTGACGATCATGGGCATCCCGCTCGGCGTCATCATCGGTGTCGCGGCCGTCGTCCTGGCCGCCGCCACGCTCGTGATCGACTTCGACGGCATCCAGCGCGGTGTTCAGCGCGGCGCCCCCGCCCGCTACGCCTGGTCGGCCGCGTTCGGCCTCGCTGTCACGCTGATCTGGATGTACCTCGAGTTCCTCCGCCTCCTCGCGATCCTGCGGGGCGACTGACCCCTCACCCTCCCGGGTGGTGCACGCGTGACCGACGGCCGGTCCCCGGAAGGGGGCCGGCCGTCGTCGTTCGACGACACGTGCGCGTCACGCGGAGGTGCGACAGTGGGGGCATGCCCGACTCCGCCCCCCGGACCGCCACGTCCCCGTACGCCGAGGCCGGCGCCGTCGTTCGCCACACCGTCGTGGAGGACGTGTTCGGCATCCTGACCGGGGCGTTCATCGCCTCGCTCGGCCTCAGCCTGCTCCAGTCCGTCGACGCCGTGACGGGCGGGACCGCCGGTCTGGCGCTCCTGCTCAGCTATGCGCTCCCGGTACCGTTCGGCCTCCTGTTCTTCGCGGTGAACGTGCCGTTCTTCCTGATCGCGATCCGAGCACGCGGCTGGTCGTTCACGCTCCGCAGCGCGGCCTCGGTGGCGCTCGCGGCCGCGCTGGCCTCGCTCCATCCCTTCGCGCGGCTCGCGGAGACGGCGGGGCTGGAGCTGACCCCGATCTACGCCATCGTGACCGGAAACTTGCTCGCCGGCGTCGGGCTCCTCATGCTGTTCCGCCACCGCTCGAGCCTCGGCGGGTTCAACATCCTGGCCCTCACTCTGCAGGACCGGCTCGGCTGGAGCGCCGGCTACGTGCAGATGGGGCTCGACGTCGGCGTCATCCTCCTGGCGCTCACGGTCGTGCCGGCGCCGACCGTCGCGCTGTCGGCCCTCGGCGCCGTGGTGCTGAGCCTGGTGCTCGTGCTCAACCACAAGCCCGGCCGCTACCTCGGCACCTGACGCGCCGTGCGCCGTCGCGCGTCCGCAGGCGCGAGGTCCGGGGTGGTGCGGGCTGCTCGGGGGTGGTCCTGCGGTTCGGGCGCATCTCGCGCCGAGCGCCGCCCGCCGTCCTAGGGTGATCGGGTGGCCTTCTTCGACCTCCCGCCCGAGCAGCTGGAAACCTACCGACCGGAGCTGGCGACGCCGCCCGACCTGGCCGACTTCTGGAACTCCACCATCGCCGAGGCCCGGGCGTTCGACCTCGACGTCGCGCTCGTCCCCGTCGCCTCCGGACTCACGGCGATCGACGTCTACGACGTCACGTTCTCCGGCTTCGGCGGCCACCGCATCAAGGGTTGGTTCCTGCGCCCCACGGGCGACGCCGTCGTCCCCGCCGTCGTGGAGTACATCGGCTACGGCGGCGGACGCGGGGCTCCCCACGAGCGCCTGGCCTGGGCCGCCGCCGGCTGGGGCCACCTCGTGATGGACAACCGCGGTCAGGGCTCCACCTGGGGCGTGGGCGGCGCGACGCCGGACCCGGCCCCCGGCGGCCAGGGCGTCCCCGGATTCATGACGCGCGGCATCGCGGACCCGCACGAGCACTTCTACCGCCGACTGTTCACCGACGGCGTCCGCGCGGTCGACGCCGTCCGCACGATCCCCGGGGTCGACCCGGCCCGGGTCGCGGTCGCGGGAGGCTCCCAGGGCGGGGCCGTGACGCTGGCGGTCGCCGGTCTCGTGCCCGACCTCGTCGCCGCGATGCCGGACGTCCCGTTCCTCAGCCACATCGACCGCGCCCTCACGCTGACGGACGCCTACCCCTACCGCGAGCTCGCCGACTACCTCCGCACGCACCGCGGCGCCGAGGAGGGCGTGCGGCGCACGATGTCCTACTTCGACGTGGCCGGTCTCGCCCGCGGGGCCACCGCGCCCGCGCTGTTCTCCGTCGCGCTGATGGACCTGACGTGCCCGCCGTCCACCGTCTACGCGGCCTACAACCACTACGGCCACCCCGACGGCAGCGCGATCGACGTCTACCGCTTCAACGGCCACGAGGGCGGCGAGGCGCTGCGCTGGGCCAGGCACCGGGAGTTCCTCGCGGGTGTGCTCGGAGGGTCGAACTAGGCTGGACCCGAACCGCCGGGCGCTGGCCCGGCCCCCCGCTCGAAAGGCAGACCATGTCGACCCTCCCCACCGCCTCCGGCACGTTCGGTGACAAGCCCGTCCTGACGTTCCCCGAGACCGCCGCTCCTGCCGAGCTCGAGGTCGTCGTCCTCGAGCAGGGCACGGGCGAGGAGGTGCGCGCCGGTCAGTCGATCGACGTGAACTACTACGGCCAGGTCTGGAACGGCGCGATGTTCGACAACTCCTACGACCGCGGCTCCTCGATCCAGTTCCCGATCGGCGTCGGCGCCGTCATCTCCGGCTGGGACGACTCGCTCGTGGGCAAGCAGATCGGCTCCCGCGTCCTGGTCTCCATCCCGCCGCACCTGGGCTACGGCGAGCGCGGCATGCCGGCCGCCGGCATCGGCGGCACGGACACGCTCGTGTTCGTCGTCGACATCATCGGCGCTCGCTGAGCACCGAGGCTCCAGAGCCATCGTGAGTGACGACCCGGGCGCGGGCGGCCAGGCCGCCGTCGAGGCGCTGCGCGAGATCGCGTTCTGGCGCGAGCGCGCCCGGGTCGACACCCACCGCGTGAAGGCCTACCGGAAGGCGGCCGACGCCGTCGAGGCCCTCGCGCCCGAACGGGTCGCCGAGCTCGGCACCACCGCCACCGCCTGGCAGCGGATCCCGGACGTCGGCGCCTCCACGGCCAAGGCGATCGTCTCCGCGCTGGAGGGGTCCGTGCCGGACGCACTGGCCAAGGCGCGCGCCGAGGCCACCCCCACGCTCTCGCCCGACGACGTCGCCGGGGCCGAGCTGTTCGCCCACGCCCGCGGCGACCTCCACATGCACACCATCGCGTCCGACGGCGGGAGCCCGCTGGAGGAGATGGTCCGGGTGGCGGCACGGCTGGGCCGCGAGTACGTCGCGATCTCCGACCACTCGCCGCGGCTGCGGATCGCCAACGGACTCAGCCCCGCGCGTCTGCGCGCCCAGATCGAGGAGGTCGCCGACCTCAACGCCGTGCTGGAGGACGAGGGCACCGGCATCCGGGTGCTGACGGCGATCGAGGTCGACATCCTCGACGACGGTTCGCTCGACCAGGAGCCCGCGCTCCTCGAGGAGCTCGACGTCGTCGTCGGCTCGGTGCACTCCGAGCTGCGCATGGAGTCGGCCGCGATGACGCGGCGGATGGTCCGCGCCGTCGCGAACCCGCACCTCGACGTGCTCGGCCACTGCACCGGCCGGCTGGTCGAGGGCGCGCGCGGCACCCGCCCGCAGTCGCAGTTCGACGCCGAGATCGTGTTCGAGGCGTGCCGCGAGTACGGCACCGCCGTCGAGATCAACGCCCGTCCCGAGCGACGCGATCCGCCGGACGATCTCATCGACCTGGCGCTGGACGCCGAGGTCCTGTTCGCGATCGACTCCGACTCCCACGCCCCGGGCCAGCTCGACTGGCTCGCGCTGGGCTACTCCCGGGCGGCCGCGCGCGGCGTGCCCGCGGAGCGGATCATCACGACCTGGCCGCTGGAGCGGCTGCTGAGGTGGACCGAGACCCGCGAGGTCTGAGCCGCCCCGCGATCCGCGAGGACCTCACCACGGCGCCGTGATGAAGATGTCGAACAGGTGGGGGTTGTGGGCGTGCACGAGCACCATGAACACGACGGCGTCGAACAGCAGGTGCACCGTGACGACGTAGGTGAGCGACTTCGTCAGCGCGAACGTCCAGCCCTGGATGAGCGCGAACGGGATCGTCAGCAGCGGCCCCCACGACCGGTAGCCGAGCTCCCACAGGAACGAGACGAACACGACGGCCTGCAGCACGTTCGCGAGCCAGAGCGGCACGTGCCGGCGGTAGAGCGCGAACACGATGCAGACGAAGAACAGCTCGTCCCAGATGCCGACCGCGTTGACGCCGAGGAACAGCCGCCCGATCTCGTTCCCGGTCTCGATCGCCGGCCAGTTGAGGTAGGCGCCCGAGCGCAGGAAGTAGGCGGGCAGGATGAGGTAGCCCGCGACCACCACGAAGATCAGGTACAGCCAGGCTGGCCGTGACCACCGCTGGCCGGTGCGCAGCGGGAAGGTCACGGCGTCGCGCGCGACGAACCGCCGCGCCAGCAGCGCCGGGACCACCACGGAGAACGAGAGCACGACGGCGAAGCGCGCGATCCCGGCGTTCGTCAGGTCGGCGGCGAGGTTGATCGAGGAGAGGGCGACGAGCCCGACGGCGACGATCGTCAGGGTCCGCGCGAGCACCCGGTCCACGACGACGGCGAGGCCCACGCCCGCGGCCAGGAGGGCCCAGCCCGCGGGCCGCTCCAGCATCACGAGGAGGGCGACGGCGCTCGCGCTCACCATGGCCATCGCCACCACGCCCCACGCGGAGGTCGGGGTGACGGGGCCCGCGCCCCGGCCCTGGGGGAGGGCGTGGGAGAGATCGCCGTCGGGCGTCGGACCGTGCGAGGGGGCGGCGCTCATCTGCCCAGTCTGCCTCGGATCCCAGGCGGGCCCTGGATGTGAGGTGCGTCACAGTAAGGTGCAAGGCCGTTGCAAGTTTTGCAGCGCTCACCTTGGTGAACGTGAGGTGGCGCACGTGGGGCGCCACGCCGGGTCGGGTGCCAAGCCACCCCGGAGTCGCTAGCGTGGCTGCCGTGCCAGAGACCAGCAGCCCCGTGACCGAGAACGTCCCCGTGGAGGAGGTGCCGGAGACGGCCGCCACCCTCGTCGCGAGCCACCCGCTGGCGCTCGCCCCCGTGACCGCCCCGCCGAGCTCGGTGGACGGTTTCGTGCGCGAGTTCCTGCGCGAGCTGAACTTCGGTCAGGGTGTGGCCCTGTCCGCCTCGACGGTGAACGACCAGTACCTGGCCCTGGCCAAGACGGTCCGCCACTACCTGATGGCTCGCTGGGCCGAGACGATGCGTCGTCAGCGCGAGACCCAGGCCAAGGGTGTCGCCTACCTCTCGGCCGAGTACCTCCTGGGACGTCAGCTCGGCAACGCGCTGCTCGCGACCGACCTGACCGACACCGTCGAGGAGGGCCTCGCGAAGTGCGGCATCTCGCTCGCCGACCTGCGAGCCCAAGAGGTCGAGCCCGGCCTCGGCAACGGTGGCCTCGGCCGCCTCGCGGCCTGCTTCATCGACTCGCTCGCGACGATGAGCGTGCCGTGCATCGGCTACGGCATCCGCTACGAGTACGGCATCTTCCGCCAGACCTTCGTCGACGGCCGTCAGGTCGAGCAGCCGGACTCCTGGCTCGCCCTCGGCGCCCCGTGGGAGTTCCCCCACCCCGAGAACGCCCGCCGCATCTCCTTCGGGGGCTCGGTCGAGACGGTCACGGACGAGGCCGGCACCGAGCGCCGTCGCTGGGTCCCGGCGTGGGACGTCAACGCGGTGCCGTACAACTACATGGTTCCCGGGTTCCAGAACGGCCGCGTGAACACGCTGCGCCTCTGGCGCGCCCAGGCCACCGACGCGTTCGACCTGAAGATCTTCAACTCGGGCGACTACGAGGAGGCCGTGCGCGCGCAGACGTTCGCGGAGAACATCTCCAAGGTGCTCTACCCCGAGGACTCCACGCCCCAGGGCAAGGAGCTGCGCCTGCAGCAGCAGTACTTCTTCGTCGCGGCCTCGATCGGCGACTTCCTCGACCAGCAGCTCCCCGAGGACTTCGACCTGACGAAGCTGCCCGAGCGGATCATCTTCCAGCTCAACGACACCCACCCCGTCATCGGCGTGCCCGAGCTCATGCGCGTCCTCGTGGACGAGAAGGGTCTGGAGTGGGACGCCGCGTGGGCGATCACCCAGAAGTGCTTCGCCTACACCTGCCACACGCTCCTGCCGGAGGCGCTCGAGGTCTGGTCGGTCGACCTGCTCGGCAAGCTGCTGCCGCGCCACCTCGAGATCATCTACCGGATCAACGAGGAGTTCCTCGTCGAGGTGCGCAAGGCGTTCGGCGACGACGAGCTGCGCGTCCGTCGCATGTCGATCATCGCCGAGCACCCCGAGCGGTCGGTGCGGATGGCCTACCTCGCCACGGTCGCGGGCTCGAAGGTCAACGGCGTCGCCGCCCTGCACAGCCAGCTGCTGCGCGACAAGGTGCTTCCGGACTTCGACGAGTTCTACCCGGGCAAGTTCACGAACGTCACGAACGGCATCACGCCCCGCCGCTTCATCCGCCTCGCGAACCCGGCGCTGTCCGAGCTCATCACCGACGCCATCGGCGTCGGCTGGCTGACGGACCTCGAGCGGCTGCGCGGGCTGGAGTCCTTCGCCGAGGACGAGGAGTTCCGCGAGCGCTTCCGCGACGTGAAGGCCTCCAACAAGCGTCGCCTGAACAAGGTCCTCGTCGAGCGTGACGGCTTCACCGTGCACGACGACCACCTGCTCGACGTCATGGTGAAGCGTCTGCACGAGTACAAGCGCCAGTCGCTCAAGCTCCTGCACATCGTGACGACCTACGACCGGATCATCTCCGGCGAGGTCGCGGCGGCCGACGTCACGCCGCGTACGTTCATCTTCGGAGCCAAGGCCGCACCCGGCTACAAGATGGCGAAGGAGATCATCCACCTGATCAACGCCGTCGGGGCGACGGTCAACTCCGACCCGCGCGTCGAGGACCGCCTCAAGGTGATCTTCCCGCCGAACTACAACGTGACGCTCGCCGAGAAGGTCATCCCGGCGGCCGACCTGTCCGAGCAGATCTCGCTCGCCGGCAAGGAGGCCTCGGGCACCGGCAACATGAAGTTCGCGCTCAACGGTGCCCTCACGATCGGCACGGACGACGGTGCGAACGTCGAGATCCGTGAGCTCGTCGGCAACGACAACTTCTTCCTGTTCGGGATGCTCGAGCCCGAGGTCGAGGCGCTCCAGGCCAAGGGCTACGTGCCGAGCTCGTTCTACGAGGCGGACGCGAACCTGCGTCGGGCGATCGACCTGATCTCCTCCGGCGCCTTCTCGAACGGCGACCGCAAGGTCTTCGAGCCCGTCGTGTCGAACCTGCTCTACGAGGACCGCTTCATGGTCCTGGCGGACTACGCCGCCTACATCGACGCCCAGGCGCGGGTCGACGCCGCGTACTCCGACGTCGAGGGCTGGACCCGGTCGGCGATCCTCAACGTCGCGCGCTCGGGTTTCTTCTCCTCCGACCGCTCGATGCGCGACTACATCGACCGCATCTGGGGCACGCCGCCGTCGTTCTGACCGGCACGGACGCCGCTGCTGACGCGATCACGGGCGGGTTCGGGACCTCAGGGGTCCCGGGCCCGCCCGTTCGCCGTCGCGGGCGCATGACCGCTGCAGCGGCAAGCCGAACCACCGGAGCGGCGATGGTCGCCGTTGCGGGAGGGCGAACCGCCCTGACCTGCGACGACGCTCGGCGAGCTGGTCGCCGGGCCGAGGATCGCCGCTGGAGCGATTCCGGGTGCCGCTGGAGTGGCGGTGCGCGACGGCGGAGGCGGCGCCGCGAGGGCGGCCGTCAGACGCCGCGGGTGGGGCCCGCGGCGAAGCGCGCCACGGCGTCGAGCGTCGCCCGCCGCACCTGCGGGTGGTCGACCACCCGGAAGTGACCCACGACGTCGACGACGACGTTCTCCGCCCCGGCCAGCGCGCTGCCGCCCGGGATGTGCGGGTCGAACGAGGCGTAGACCGACACGATCCGGGGATCGACCTCGTGCCGGGCCCGCAGCGAGCCGAGGTGGGGATCGAGGTCGCTGAGGAGGCGGACCGTCGGGTCGGGGAACCAACGGGCGTGGCGCGAACCGCCGAACGGGGTGCTGATGGCGACCATGCCGAGCACCCGGTGCCCGATGGGGCCGAGCATCAACGCCTTGCCGATCAGTCCACCCTTGGAGTGCGCGACGATCACGAGCCGGTCGGTGCCGCTCGCGCGCAGCCGACGCGCGACGACGCGGGCCGAGGTGCGCAGCGCCCCGAGGTTGCGTCCCAGCTCGGGGACGACGACGACGGGGTGACCCGCCTCGTTCAGCGCCCGTGCGAGACGCTCGAGCGACTGCCACGGCTCGTAGATGCCGGGGAGGATCAGGACTGGCACACCGTCGCCGGTCGCGAACGACGGGGGCGGGTCCGGACGCAGCCACGCGCGGAGCTGGATGGCGAGGATGTGCCGGTAGTCGTCGATCCGGCCGACGGTGCGCGCGACCCAGCCGGGGACACGGCGTCGGGCGATCACCGCTCGACGTCCTCCCCGCCGCCGCCCGGCTCCGAGTCGCCCGGCTGGGAGTCGCTGCTGGGGACGGCGAGTCCCACCTGATCACCGAGCTGCGCCGCGATCTCGGCGTCCACCTCCGCGTCGACGGCGGCCGCCTCCTCCTCGGTCCCGACCGCCAGGCCGTCGGGGGAGGCGGCGGGGTGGTGCCCGTCGAGGTGCGTGCCGTCGAGCTCGTCGCCGTCGGCGTGCGCGAGCACGAGCGCCGCCGTCTCGGCGAAGTGCTCGTAGACGACGGCGTGCGAGGCGCCCTCGATCTCGGCGTGGGAGGCGCGGGCGGCCGCCGCGGTGAGCTCCTCGATCCACCCCTGGGGAGCGATGCCGTCCCACGATCCGCGCAGGACGAGCAGACGTGCACGGACGGCCGCGATGCGGTCCTCGATCCGGTAGTCCAGCAGTGCGGGCAGCACCCGCATCATCCAGTGCGGGCCGCAGCGCAGGTAGCCGGCGATGGCCTGCTGGCGGGTGCCGAAGGACTCGTGCAGCGAGCTCTGGGCCAGCCGCAGCACCTGCCAGCCCGGGCTGCGCTCGCTGGCGTTGACCGGGGGGCCGATCAGGACGCTGCGGGTGGCGAGCTCGGGGTGGCGTGCCAGCGTCTCGACGACGACCTGGGCGCCCATCGAGTGGCCCACGAGCACCGGGTCCTGCACGCCCTCGCGCTCGCACCAGGCGGCGACGACGTCGGCGAACCCGCCGATCCCGAGGGCCTGCCCGGCGTGCGGGACGCCGTCGAAACCGGGCAGGTCGAGCAGGTAGACGACGCCGGCTCGCGCCAGCCGCGCGGCCAGCGGCTCGAAGTAGTAGGAGGAGACGCCCAGGCCGTGCACCAGCACGAACGTGTGGCGGGGGCCGGGGCGGACGGCGTCGGGCTCGACGTCGTCGACGCTCATGCGCCACACCCGGAGGTACTCACCCGCCACCCGCATCCGCTGGATGCGCACGTTGAGGCCGTTGGGGGCGAGCTTCGCCTTGTCGAGTCGGGGCACCGCTCGAGGCTACCCGCGACGGTGGCGGCGGGCGCAGCCCGGTCACGGAGCGGCCCGCTCGAGCGGCACCCGGGCTCGTCCCGGGCGCCGCCCCGCGAGGATCGGGTCAGCGGGCGAAGGCCACGCCGGTGGCGTGCACGGGGCAGTAGCCCGTCGGGTTCACGACCAGGTACTGCTGGTGGTAGCCCTCGGCGTACCAGAACGGTCCGGCCTCGTCCGCGCCGCGGGCGTCGGTCGTGATCTTGCCGTACCCGGCCTCGGTGAGGCGCGGCTGGTAGGCCGCACGGCTGGTCTCGTACGCCGCCTGCTGCTCCGGCGTCGTCCAGAAGAACGCGGACCGGTACTGGGTGCCGCGGTCGTTGCCCTGGCGATAGACCTGGGTGGGGTCGTGCATCGTCCAGAACACCTCGAGCAGCTGCTCCGTGCTCACGACGGCGGGGTCGTAGGCGACGAGGACGGTCTCGGTGTGGCCGGTGCGGCCCGTGCACGTCTCCTCGTAGGTCGGGTTCGGGGTGAACCCGCCCATGTAGCCGACGGCGGTCGTGACGACTCCGGGGATCTGCCAGAAGTGCTTCTCCTCGCCCCAGAAGCAGCCCATCGCGACGTAGAGCACCTGCGTGCCCTCGGGCCACGGCCCTCGCAGCGGGGTGCCGAGGACACGGTGGGTGCCGGGGACGGAGTACGCCGGCTGCTCGCGACCGGGCAGCGCCTCGGAAGCGGTGACCATGGTGGGGGCCTGCTTGAAGAACATGGGGGCTCCTTTCGCCACCTGGTGGAACGTCGGGCCGGGCCGTGGTGTTCCACCAGTCGCGCCCCGGTGGCAGGGTGGGGGAGTGACCACAGCCTCGCCCGTGACCCTCGACGACGTCCTGCGGGCGCGGGAAGTCCTCGACGACCTGCTGCACCTCACCCCGGTCGAGGGCAGCGAGGCCTTCTCCGAGATCGCCGGCCACCCGCTGATGCTCAAGTGCGAGCACCTCCAGCGCACCGGTTCCTTCAAGGTGCGCGGAGCGCTCGTCCGCCTGGCCCGGCTGAGCGACGAGGAGCGCCGCCGCGGCGTCGTCGCCGCGAGCGCCGGGAACCACGCGCAGGGCGTGGCCTGGGCCGCTCGACGGCTCGGGATCGACGCCGTCGTGCACATGCCGGCCGACGCCGCGATCCCCAAGGTCGAGGCCACCCGCTCCTACGGCGCCCGCGTGGTGCTCGGCGGCGACCGCGTCGAGGACGCCCTCGCGCGAGCCACGGCGGAGGCCGAGGCCGAGGGGCGCACCTTCATCCACCCGTACGACCACGTGGACGTCGTGGCCGGCCAGGGCACCGTCGGCCTGGAGATTCTCGAGCAGGTGCCCGACGTCGGGACCATCCTCGTGCCGACCGGTGGCGGCGGGCTCGTGGCCGGGATCGCGGCGGCGGTGCCGGCGCACGTGCGCGTCGTCGCGGTGCAGGCCGAGCGGGCGGCCGCCTACCCGGCGTCGCTCGCGAGCGGCGTCCCGACGACGGTCGCCACGGGCCGCACGATGGCGGACGGGATCGCCGTCGCGCGGCCGGGGGACGTCCCGTTCGGTGTGCTCGCGGCCCACGGTGCCCAGGCGCTCACCGTCAGCGAGGACGACCTCTCCCGCGCCGTGCTGTCGCTCGCCGAGCGCGCGAAGCAGGTCGTGGAGCCGGCCGGCGCCGCCGGGATCGCGGCCGTGATCGCCCACCGCGGGGAGACGCTCGACGGGCTGGCCGAGCCGGGACGCAAGGTCGTCGTCGTCCTCTCCGGCGGGAACGTCGACCCGATCGTGCTGCGGAAGGTGTTCCGGCACGGCATGGCCGCGGCCGGGCGCTACCTGCATCTGCGGTGCAACCTGTCCGACCGGCCCGGGAGCCTCGTCGGTCTGCTCGAGGCGATCGCGCAGGTGCACGCCGACGTCGTCACGATCGGCCACGTGCGGACGGGTGCCGGTCTCGGCGTGGACGAGACCGCCGTCGACGTCGAGGTCGTCACGAAGGGATCGCGGCACAGCACCGAGGTGCTGGAGCACGTGCGCGAGTCCGGCTACGACGCCGTCGTGCGCTGACCGGAACGGCCTCGCGACGTGACCGGAAGGGCCTCGCGACGTGACCGGAACGGCCTCGCGACGTGACCGGAAGGGCCTCGCGACGTGAGCGGAAGGGCCTCGCGACGCAGCAGCGGCGGTCACCCCGAGGGGTGACCGCCGCCGACGCGAAAGGTGGGTGCTCAGCCGTGGAACGGCTTGGCGCCCGTGATCTCCACGGAGATCTCGACGCCCTTCGGCGTGGTGTAGCTCGTGGTCTCGCCGATCTTCTTGCCGTTGATCGCGTCGCCGAGCAGCGACGACGGGGAGTAGACGTCGAGGTCGGTGTCGCCGCCGACCTCGCGCGAGCCGAAGACGAACGACATCTCCTCGCCGCCGACCAGGGCCGTCACGACCATGCCGGGCTCGACGACGCCGTCGTCGGGCGGGACCTCGCCGACCTCGGCGGTGCGCAGCAGCTCGGTGAGCTGGCGGATCCGGCCCTCGGCCTTGCCCTGCTCCTCGCGTGCCGCGTGGTAGCCGCCGTTCTCCTTGAGGTCGCCCTCGGAGCGGGCCTGCTCGATCCGCGCCGTGATCTCGGCGCGGCCGGGGCCGGAGAGGTGGTCGAGCTCCGCCTTGAGGCGGTCGTAGGCATCCTGCGTGAGCCAGGTGGTACCGGACACGGTGTTCTCCTTGCTTGGTGATGTCGCATCCACGACGACGGTGTCGGCCGGAGCCGGGGCCGGGTGGCCGGGCGCGCGACGGCGGACCGTCACGTACTGGTAGACGACACGCCGCCCCCCACGGGAACGGCGAAACGACCAGTGTAGTGCGAGATGCCTCAGCCGACGGCGACGCACCCGTTCGCGGTGGCGTCGGCCTGCTCGGCCCGGGCGAAGGTCGTGACGTCGACCGTGAGGGGAACGGCGCGGGCGCCGCCCGCGGGGACGTCCACCAGGGTGACGCCGACCTGCGCGTGGCTGGCGTCCAGGGCCTGCACGGTGCAACGGAGCGCGACGTCGGGATCGTCGCGAACGACGGAGAACGCGACGCGGACCTGGGAGTCGGAGATCACCTGGTAGCTCGAGCCCGTGACGGTCGCCCCACCGCCCGGCCCTCCCAGCACCAGCCAGAGAACGACGGCGGTCCCCAGCGCCGCGATGACCGCGGCGGCGATCCAGGCCACGCGCCCGGGAGACGTGCCGGTCGTGGCCGGCCGCGACCCGTACCGGCGGGCGAGCTTCGCCTCGCGGTCGACGGGGCCGGCGGCCTGGGGCGTGCTCACCCGACCAGTCTGCCCCAGGTGGGAGGATGGTGACCGACAGATCCCAGCACGCAAGGAGGGCCCGTGGCCCCGCTCCGGCTCATGGCCGTGCACGCACACCCCGACGACGAGTCCAGCAAGGGCGCCGCCACCATGGCGCGCTACGCGGCCGACGGCGTCGACGTCCTCGTCGTCACCTGCACCGGTGGCGAGCGTGGTGACGTGCTCAACCCCCGGCTCCAGCACGACCCCGAGGTCCTGGTGGACCTGCCCGCCCGCCGTCGGCGGGAGATGGACGCCGCGGCCCAGGCCCTGGGCGTCCGCCAGACGTGGCTCGGCTTCGTGGACTCGGGTCTGCCCGAGGGCGACCCGCTGCCCCCGCTGCCCGAGGGCTGCTTCGCCCTCGCGCCGCTGACCGAGACGGTCCCGGCGCTCGTCGCGCAGATCCGTGAGCAGCGGCCCCAGGTCCTGCTCACCTACGACGAGAACGGCGGCTACCCCCACCCCGACCACATCATGACCCACGTGGTCTCAATGGCGGCGGTCGAGGCGGCGGCCGACCCGGAGCAGTTCCCGGAGCTCGGCGAGGCGTGGCAGGTCGCGAAGGTCTACTACCACGCGTCCTTCTCGCGACGCCGGATGGCGGCCGTGCACGACGCGCTCACCGACCGCGGCCTGGAGTCCCCGTTCGGGGCCTGGCTGGCGGAGTGGGACGGCGAGGGCGGCCGCAACGTCACCTGCCGCGTCGACGCGTCGCGCCACTTCGGTCAGCGCGACCAGGCGCTGCTGGCGCACGCGACACAGATCGACCCCGACGGGTTCTTCTTCGCGGTGCCGCGCGACCTCGAGGCCGACATCTGGCCGTGGGAGGAGTTCGAGCTCGTCTCCTCCACCGTGCCGACCGAGCCGATGGAGGACGACCTGTTCGCCGGGGTGCGCGAGTGAGCGTCGACGGGCTGGGCGTCGTGCTCGCCCAGACCCAGGCACAGGTCCCCGACCAGTACGACGTGACCCCCGGCCTGCTCGGGTTCCTCGTGACGTTCGCGATCGCCATCGCGTTCCTCGTGCTGATCCGCTCGTTCAACAAGAACATGCGCAAGGTCCAGCTCAACGAGCGCCGTCGTCAGGAGGCCGCGCGCGTCGCGGCCGAGGCGGCCGAGGCCGAGAAGGCGGACGCCCAGGAGGCGGACGGCGAGGCGGCCGACGCCGAGGTGTCCGACGCCGCGAGTGCCTCGGACCCGGCCCCGACCGTGCCGGCTCCGACCGAGCCGACCGAGACCGAGCTCGACACCGACCAGGCGGACGCGCGCCGGTGAGGGTCGCGGTCGCGCAGCTGGACACAGCCCGGGACGCCCCGGGCCTCCGCGGCGCGACCGACCTGGTGCTGGACGCCGTCGAGCGCGCGGCCGGCGCGCACGCGGCCGACGTGGTGGTCCTGCCCGAGTACGCCTCGGGCTGGGCCGAACCGGTGGACGCCGACCTCGCCCTGCCCGACGGCGGCGACCTGCTCCCCGCGGTCCGCGACCTGGCGGCGCGGCTCGGCGTCGCCGTCGTGCTCGGTCTCCTGATCCCGACGGCGGAGCCCGGCCGGGCCCACAACGTCACCGTCGTCGTGGGCGCCGACGGTGACGAGCTCGGGCGGTACACGAAGGTCCACCTCTACGACGCCTACGGCGCCAGGGAGAGCGACGTCCTCGACGCCGGCGACCCCGCGACGGCGGGCGCCCCGCTCGTCGTCACGGTCGCCACCGCGGCGGGTTCGCTGCGGCTCGGCGTCGTCACCTGCTACGACCTGCGCTTCCCCGAGTCCGTGCGGGCGCTCGTGGACGCGGACGGCGGTCCGCCCGACGTCGTCGCGGTCGGGGCGGCCTGGGCGGCGGGGGAGGGCAAGGCCGACCAGCTGCGCGTCCTCGCGCGGGCGCGGGCCATCGAGAGCACCGCCTACGTGGCGCTCGCCTCGCAGTCCGGTGCCGGACGCGTCGGGGGCTCCGCCGTCGTCGATCCCCGCGGGATCGTGCTGTCGCAGGTGTCCGACGACGCGCCGACGCCGGCGATCGCCGTGGCCGACGTCGACCTCGAGCAGCTGGCCGCCGTGCGGTCGGCGAGCCCCGTGCTGGCCCACCGCCGCTACGGCGTCCACCCGCTCAGCTGACGGACTCCTCGCCGCCCTCCACCGCAGCGGCGCGGGCCTCGACCTCGGCCACGCTCAGCGCCGTCGGGTCGTCCTTCGTCGCATCGAGGACCTCAAGCGCCGCCGCGGGGTCGAACGTCACCACGGGCCAGCCCAGGTCGAGGCCGCGCAGGGCGTCCACGAGCAGCTGCGTGACGACGAGCCTGGTGTACCACTTCCGGTTCGCCGGGACGACGTGCCACGGCGCGTACTCGGAGGAGGTCCGCTCGAGCACGCGGTCGTAGGCCTCGGTGTACAGCGGCCACTTCGCGCGCGTCTCGAGGTCGCCCATCGAGAACTTCCACTGCTTGTCGGGACGCTCGAGGCGCTCCCGCAGCCGGGCGTACTGCTCCGAAGGAGAGATGACGAGCGCCACCTTGACCACGGTGGTGCCGGCGTCGACGAGCTCGCGCTCGAAGGCCACCAGCTCGTCGTAGCGGCGCTCGATCTCCTCGGCGTCGACCAGCTCGTCGACCTTCACCACCAGCACGTCCTCGTAGTGCGAGCGGTCGAACACCCCGATGCGTCCGGCGGCGGGGAGCGCGTTGCGGATGCGCCACAGGTAGGGGTGCTCGCGCTCCTCCTGCGTGGGCACGCCGAACGAGCGGATCGTCACACCCTGCGGGTCCACCATGCCGAGCACGTGGCGCACGATGCCGCCCTTGCCCGACGTGTCCAGGCCCTGCAGCACCAGCAGCACCGATCGCGTACCGCCGGAGCGGCCCTCGGCGAACAACCGCTCCTGGAGCTCGGAGAGCTCCTCGCCGAGCGTGGTGGTGAGGGCCTCGGCAGCGGAGCGGTCGCCGTTCCAGCCCGGGGTCGCGTCGGCGTCGACGTCCCCGATCGAGTAGCCCGCGCCGGGCTGGAGCACCGGTGCGAGCGGGGCGGTGAGGCGGGCGTCGGCGGTCGAGGGCTTCGCTTTCGAGCCCTTCGCCTTCGACCCCTTCGCCTTTGGGTCCTTCGTCCCGCCCGAGCTGTTCTTGCTCGTGCTGCCTGACTTCTTCGACGTCGTCGTCTTCGCCATGCTGGTCCTCCCGGTCCGGTGACGCGAGCCTAGGCCAGCGCACCGACAACGGGTCGGGTCAGCGCAGCGAGAGCACCACGACGTAGATCGCGATCGCGTGGCAGGTGTAGCCGATCAGGGTGCCGACGTGGAAGATCTCGTGGAAGCCGAACCAGCGCGGCGAGGGGTTGGGCCGCTTGAACGCGTAGACCGCGGCGCCGACCGTGTAGCCGATGCCACCCGCGATGACGAGCCACATCACGGCGTCACCGCCGGAGCGCCCGAAGGAGGGCAGGAACCAGACCGCGACCCAGCTGAGCGCCAGGTAGATGGGCACGTAGAGCCAGCGGGGCGCCCCGAGCCAGAACACGCGCGCGAGGATCCCCGCGAGGGCGCCGCCCCACACGACGAGCAGCAGCGTCCGGGACTGGGTCGGCGGCAGCAGGAGCGCCGCGAGCGGCGTGTAGGTGCCGGCGATCACGAGGAAGATGTTCGAGTGGTCGATGCGCCGCAGGATCGCGAGCGTCCGCGGCTCCCACGTGCCCCGGTGGTAGACGGCGCTCGCGCCGAACAGCAGCGTCGTCGCGACGGCGAAGACCAGCGTGCTCCAGCGCGCCGTCGGCGTGGGGGACAGGACGACGAGCACGACGCCGGCGATCACGACGAACGGGAACATCCCGGCGTGGATCCAGCCGCGCAGGAGCGGCTTGACGGCGGTGGCGAGCTGCTCGACGGCCGACTCGACGGTCAGTCGGGGACTGCTCTCGGACGGGGTGCGGTCCGGGCTGTCGCTCGGGGAAGTGCTGGCGGGCATGCGGTCCTCGCTCGTGGTTACGTCACCGTAGGTTACCCCACCGTAGGTTACGGACGAGGGGGCTCCCGGGCTGCGGTGTGGGCGGTCGGTGGGGAGGATGTGCGGGATACGCACGCGGCGCGTCGCGTCGGCGGACGACGGCGTGCGGCGCGCGGTAGCGTGGCTCGGCGGTGGACCTGCCGGTGGGCGGTGATCGTGCGAGCGCGACGAGATGAAGGCGGTGTGGTGTGAGCAGGTTCAGCCTGACGGGTGGCCTCTACGGGCTCTACGAGCGTCGTCTCGCACGCGAGCTGCTCCAGGGTGATGTCCCGCACCACATCGGGATCATGATGGACGGCAACCGGCGCTGGGCGCGCCAGGTCGACGCCCCGCCGTCGCACGGGCACCGCGCCGGTGCCGACAAGATCGTCGACGTGCTCGGCTGGTCCGACGCGATCGGCGTCAAGATCGTCACGCTCTGGATGCTCTCGACGGACAACCTCCGCCGTGACCCCACCGAGCTGACCGAGCTCGTCGCGATCATCGAGGGCGCCGTCTCGGACCTGGCCGCCTCGCGCCGCTGGCGGATCCACGCGCTCGGAGCGCTCGACCTCCTGCCCGAGTCCACGGCCCAGCGGTTGCGCGCCGCGCAGGAGCTGACCAGCGACGTCGAGGGCATGATCGTCAACGTCGCCGTCGGGTACGGCGGCCGCCAGGAGATCGCGGACGCCATCCGGTCCCTGCTGCGCGAGCGGGCCGAGCAGGGCGTCACGCTCGAGCAGGTCGCGCAGGAGATCACGGTCGAGCAGATCGCCGACCACCTCTACACCAAGGGCCAGCCCGACCCCGACCTGGTCATCCGCACCTCGGGCGAGCAGCGCATCGGCGGGTTCCTGCTGTGGCAGAGCGTCCACACGGAGTTCTACTTCGCCGAGGCGTTCTGGCCGGACTTCCGCCACGTGGACTTCCTGCGCGCCGTGCGCGCCTACTCCAGCCGCGAGCGTCGCCTCGGCCGCTGAGGTCCCGCCCGTCCCGGGTCCGCCGGGTGACGTCCGGGGGCCGGCCGGTTTCGCGCAGGTGAACTCTTTCCGCGCCACGCCGACGACGCGCGTGTCGTGTCGCGCGCGAGGTCCCGACGGCTCGTAGCGTCACCCTCGTGAGCGACATCCAGCCGCTCGCCGGGAGGCCACTGTGAAGCACTGCTTCGACAGGAGGGGCCGACGGCCCCAGCGGCCGTCCGTCCCCACCTCGCACGGTCCGCACGCGCTCCGGCGCGTCTGCGCGGACTGACCACCAGGCGCCCTCGGGCGCCGGAGGGAGCCACCGTGAGCGAAGGCACCGAGATCAACCCCGTACCGACCGGGGCGGGTGAGGGGGTGCCGGGCGTCACGTACGTGCTCGACACCTCCGTCCTGCTGTCGGACCCGCGAGCGATGTTCCGGTTCGCGGAGCACGACGTCGTGCTGCCGGTCGTCGTCGTGACCGAGCTGGAGGCGAAGCGCCACCACCCCGAGCTCGGCTACTTCGCCCGCGCGGCGCTGCGGATGCTCGACGACCTGCGGATCAAGCACGGCCGGCTCGACGCCCCCGTCCCCGTCGGCGACGGCTCGCTGCGGGTGGAGCTCAACCACTCCGACCCCTCGGTGCTCCCCTCGGGCCTGCGCCTCGGCGACAACGACACGCGCATCCTCTCCGTGGCGGCCAACCTCGCCGCCGAGGGCAAGGACGTCGTCGTCGTGAGCAAGGACCTGCCGATGAGGGTCAAGGCCTCCTCGGTGGGGCTGGCCGCCCAGGAGTACCGGGCGCAGCAGGCGGTCGAGGTGGGCTGGACCGGCATGGCGAGCGTCGACCTGGACGAGGGCGAGCTCGCCTCGCTCTGGGGCAGCGAGCGCATCTCGATCGCGGACCTGCGCGACCCGGCCCCGGTCCGCGACCTCCCGGTCCACACGGGGCTCGTGCTGCACTCCACGCGCGGCTCGGCCCTCGGCCGGGTGACCGCCGACAAGCAGATCCAGCTCGTGCGCGGCGACCGCGACGTCTTCGGGGTGCACGGGCGAAGCGCCGAGCAGCGCGTCGCGATCGACCTGCTGCTGGACAAGGAGATCGGCATCGTCTCGATCGGAGGGCGGGCCGGGACGGGGAAGTCGGCGCTCGCTCTCTGCGCCGGGCTCGAGGCCGTCATGGAGCGCCGCGAGCACCGCAAGATCATGGTGTTCCGTCCGCTGTACGCCGTCGGGGGCCAGGACCTCGGCTACCTGCCCGGCAGCGAGTCGGACAAGATGAACCCGTGGGCCCAGGCGGTCTTCGACACCCTCGGCGCCATGGTTTCCACCGAGGTCGTGGAGGAGGTGATGGACCGCGGGATGCTCGAGGTCCTGCCGCTCACGCACATCCGCGGCCGCTCGCTGCACGACGCGTTCGTGATCGTCGACGAGGCCCAGTCGCTCGAGCGGAACGTGCTCCTGACGATGCTCTCCCGCATCGGGCAGAGCTCGCGCGTGATCCTCACGCACGACGTCGCCCAGCGCGACAACCTGCGCGTCGGCCGGCACGACGGCGTCGCGGCGGTCATCGAGGCGCTCAAGGGCCACCCGCTCTTCGCGCACGTCACACTCACGCGCTCCGAGCGCTCACCGGTCGCCGCGCTCGTCACGGAGCTGCTGGAGGGCATCGACCTCTGACGCGCCTCTGATCTCCCGTCCGGACCACGACGGCGGGCGCCCCTCCCGAGGAGGGCCGCTCGCCGTCGTCGTGCCGGGACGTGAACAAGATCCTTGCGCCCGTCGCGCTACTGAGGTTGTGTAGAGGTCAAGGGGAAACCAAGACGACACGACAGCGGCGACGTTCGGAGCACGAGTCATGAGGAAGTCAGTGGCGACGGTCGCCGTCGCGCTGGCCGCCACGCTGGGCCTCGCGGCCTGCGGGAGCGGCGACGACGACGGGGTCGAGCTGACCTGGTACATCAATCCGGACGCGGGGGGTCAGGCCCTCATCGCGCAGCAGTGCACGGAGGAGGCGGCGGGCGCCTACACGATCGCGACAGCTCTGCTTCCGCGTGACGCGGACTCGCAGCGGGAGCAGCTCGCGCGTCGGTTGGCGGCCAACGACACCTCGATCGACCTGATGAGCCTCGACCCGCCATACATCCCCGAGCTGGCCCGTGCCGGGTTCCTCGCCCCGGTCCCGGACGAGCTGGCCGCCACCGCCCAGGAGCAGGCCGTCCAGGGCGCCCTCGAGACGGCGACCTGGGAGGACGAGCTCGTCACGGTCCCGTTCTGGTCGAACACGCAGCTGCTCTGGTACCGCACGTCGGTGGCCGAGGCGGCGGGTCTGGACATGTCGCAGCCCGTCACGTGGGACCAGCTGATCGACGTCGCCCGCGAGCAGGACGTCGATCTCGCCGTCCAGGGGATCCGCGCGGAGTCGCTGACCGTGTGGCTGAACTCCCTCGTCGTCTCGGCGGGCGGCGAGGTCATCAGCGGTGAGGCGACCAGCGCGGCCGACGTCGACGTCACGCTCGACAGCGAGGCCGGCGCCGAGGCGGCGCGGATCCTGTCCACGATCGGCCAGGAGGGTCTCGGGGGACCGGGGCTGCCCACGGCCGACGAGAACGCCAACCTCGCGTCCTTCCAGGGCGACGCCGGCTCGTTCATGGTCAACTGGCCGTTCGTCTGGCCCGCCCTCAACGACGCCGTCGCCGGTGGCTCGCTCGACCAGGCCGTCCTCGACGATCTCGGCTGGGCGATGTACCCGGCGATGATCGAGGGCGAGGGAGCCCGGCCGCCGGTCGGCGGCATCAACCTCGGGGTCAGCGCCTTCAGCGGGCACGTCGAGGAGTCGTACGACGCGATCGCGTGCATCACCGACCCCGCGAAGCAGGCGGCCTACTTCGTCAGCGACGGGAACCCGCCGTCGGCCACCTCCTCCTACGACGACCCGGCGGTGCAGGAGGAGTTCCCGATGGCGCCGCTCATCCGTGACAGCCTGGAGGCCGGGGCGCCGCGCCCGCTGACGCCGTTCTACAACACGCTGTCGGCCGGGCTGCAGCGCACCTGGCACCCGATCGACCAGGTCGACGAGGACACCCCGACGATCTCGACCGAGCTCATCGAATCCATCCTCGCCGGGGAGGCGCTGCTGTGAGCACCACGACCCGGGCGACGACGTCGTCGCCCACCCCGTCACCGTCGGGGAGCCCCCGCACCAAGCCTCGCCGCAGCGCCCGCCGTCGGGCGGAGGCCCGCCTGGGCTGGCTGCTGGCCGGTCCGGCGTTCATCGTCATGCTCGCCGTCACCCTGTACCCGATCCTGCAGGCCGTCTGGGAGTCGCTGTTCGACTACGTGCTCACGGCGCCCGACGACCGTACGTTCGTCGGCCTCGGCAACTACGCCGTGATCCTCACGGACTGGGTGTTCTGGAAGAGCCTGGGCATCACCCTGATCATCATGATCGTCACGGTCGGGATCGAGCTCGTCCTGGGCTTCGGCCTCGCGTGGGTGATGCACCGGGCGCTGAAGCGCCTCCGTGGCCTCCTGCGCACGGCGATCCTCGTGCCCTACGGCATCATCACGGTCGTCTCCGCCTTCGCCTGGTTCTACGCGTTCGACACCACGACCGGTTACGTCAACTCGTGGTTCGACTGGGTGCCCGGCATCGACTCCGACCTCAACTGGTTCGCCTCGACGCCCACCAGCCTCTTCGTGATCATCGCCTCGGAGATCTGGAAGACGACGCCGTTCATCTCCCTGCTCCTGCTCGCCGGTCTGGCCCAGGTGCCGGGCGACCTGGAGGAGGCCGCGAAGGTCGACGGCGCGACGTCGTGGCAGGTGTTCAAGCGCGTCATCGTGCCGAACATGAAGGCCGCGATCATGGTCGCCGTGCTGTTCCGCGCGCTGGACGCGTTCCGCATCTTCGACAACGTCTTCATCATGACCAACGGCGCCTACAACACCGAGGTGCTCGCGCTGCTCGCCTACCGCACCTCGATCAGCCAGCTGCAGATCGGGATGGGCTCCGCGATCTCCGTGCTGCTGTTCCTGTGCGTCATCGTCATCTGCTTCGTGGCGATCAAGATCTTCAGGGTCGACCTCGCCGGCGCCCAGGGAGGGAAGTGACATGCTGACCGGTCGTCAACGCCTGTGGTGGACGCTCATCACCGCCGCCGTCCTGCTGTACGCCCTCTTCCCGGTGGCCTCGATCCTGGCGACGTCGTTCAAGCCGGCCGCCGAGCTCACCTCGGGCACCTTCCTGCCCTCGAGCCCGACGCTGGAGAACTACTCCCAGATCCTCGCCGGCGACGCGCAGGAGCTGTTCCTCTCCTCGCTGCGCAACTCGATCGGCATCTCGATCATCTCGACGGTGCTCGCCGCGATCCTGGCGACGCTCGCCGCCTACGCGATCGCGCGCCTGGACTTCCCGGGCAAGAAGCTCGTCCTGATGACGTCGCTCGCGGTGTCGATCTTCCCGGTCATCTCGATCGTGACCCCGCTGTTCAACCTGTGGCGGACCGTCGGCCTGTACGACACCTGGCCCGGCCTGATCATCCCGTACCTCTCGCTCACGCTCCCGATCTCCATCTGGACCCTGACGGCGTTCTTCCGCCAGATCCCGTGGGAGCTGGAGCAGGCGGCCCAGGTCGACGGCGCGACGGCGTACCAGGCGTTCCGTCGCGCGATCGTGCCGCTCGCTGCGCCCGGGGTGTTCACGACGGCGCTCATCGCCTTCTTCATCGCGTGGAACGACTTCGTCTACGGCATCTCGCTCACGTCGACGTCGGCCGCGCGCCCCGTCCCCGCGGCGCTCGCGTTCTTCACGGGCGCCTCCCAGTTCGAGCAGCCGACGGGCGCGATCTCCGCGGCCGCCGTCGTCGTGACCATCCCGGTGGTCGTGCTCGTTCTCCTGTTCCAGCGTCAGATCGTCTCCGGCCTCACGCAGGGTGCCGTCAAGGGCTGAGGCCCGGGAGGAGTAGTCATGTCAGCCATCACGCTCAAGAACATCGTCAAGGAGTACGGGGACGGCTACGCGGCGGTCAACGACGTCAGCCTGGACATCGCCGACGGCGAGTTCGTCATCCTCGTCGGCCCCTCGGGCTGCGGGAAGTCGACGCTGCTGCGGATGATCGTCGGGCTCGAGGACATCACCGACGGCGAGCTGCGCATCGACGACGAGCTCGTCAACGACAAGGCGCCGCGCGACCGCGACCTGGCGATGGTCTTCCAGAACTACGCGCTCTACCCGCACCTGACCGTCTACGAGAACATCGCGTTCCCGCTGCGGCTGACGAAGGGCGCCTTCAGCCACGAGGAGATCGACCGCCGCGTGCGCAGCGCGTCGACCATCCTCGAGCTCGACGAGCACCTCGACCGCAAGCCGGCCAACCTCTCCGGCGGCCAGCGGCAGCGCGTGGCCATGGGCCGGGCGATCGTCCGCGAGGCGCGGGCGTTCCTGTTCGACGAGCCGTTGTCGAACCTCGACGCCAAGCTCCGCGGCCAGATGCGTACGGAGATCGCCCGCATCCAGCGCACGCTCGGCACGACGACCGTCTACGTCACCCACGACCAGACCGAGGCGCTCACGCTCGGGGACCGCGTCGCCGTCCTGCGCAAGGGCGTCCTGCAGCAGGTCGCGAGCCCCCGGGCCCTGTACGAGCAGCCGGTCAACCTGTTCGTGGCCGGGTTCATCGGCTCCCCTCCCATGAACTTCCTGCCGGGGACGGTCGGGGACCAGGCCGTCTCGACTCCCTTCGGCGACATCCCGCTCACCGACGACCTGCGCTCCAAGGTCGGCGACCGCGGGATCGTCATCGTCGGCATCCGCCCGGACTCCTTCCACGACGTGGACGACGCCGAGGCGCCCGAGGGGGCTGTGACGGTCGAGGCGGAGATCGACGTCACGGAGTGGCTGGGCTCGGAGCTGTACGCCTACGTTCCCTTCGAGAGCCACGACGACGTCGCGGCCAAGCTCGAGGAGCTCGACCGGGATCTCGACGGCGAGGGGATGCGCACGCAGCTGGTCGTCTCCCTCGACGCGATGAGCACGCTGGCCGACGGTGACCGCGCGACGCTCTGGTACGACCCGACGGGCGTCCACCTGTTCGACCCCGAGTCCGGCGACAACCTCACGCGCGACCCCGAGCGCGCCGACACGCTCGACGAGCAGGGCGCCAAGGCCCGCAAGCGCGCGATCGAGCGGGCGCGGGCGAAGGCCGAGAAGGGCGAGGCGGAGGTCGCGGTCCCGAGCGCGGGCTGACTGCGTGCGACGGCGGGCGCCCGCGTCCGCCGTCGCCGTCCGCGCTGAGCGACGGGGGTCGATCAGCGCGACAGGTCGATCAGCGCAGGGGGTCGAACGGCCGCAGCACGTCGGGCACCGTCCCCGTGACGACGGACTCGGCCACGAGCCGTCCGGTGAGCGGGCCGAGCGTGACGCCCCACATGCCGTGACCACCGGCGGCGACCACCCGGGGCGATCGCGTCGGGCCGATCAGCGGCAGCCCGTCCACGGTGCACGGGCGCGAGCCCACCCACTCCTCGCGACGGTCGTCGAAGTCGGCGCCCGTGATCATGGGCTCGGCCGCCCGGCGGATAGCGGCGATCCGCCGCTGGTCCAGCGGTTCGCCCGGACGGCGGAACTCCATCATCCCGGCGACGCGCAGGCGACCCCGCAGCGGCGTGCACGCCACGCGCTGCGCCGGAAGGTAGAACGGCCCGCGGGGCAGGTGCTCGACCGGGACCGTGAAGGAGTAGCCGCGCCCCGCCTGCACGACGCGGCGCACGCCCACCGTGTGGGCGAGCTCGCCCAGCCGGGCGCCCGAGGCGAGGATCACGACGTCGGCGCTGCGGTGGTCGCTGTGGTGGTCACCCCGCGCGGTGCGCCCGCGCGGCGGCACCCCCTCGTGGTCGACGACGCGGACCCCGGCGGCGGAGTGCGGGCTGCCCCCTGACACGGACGTCACGCGCAGCCCCTCGACGATCTCGACCCCCTCGGAGCGGACGAGGTCGGCCAGCGCGGCGACGTAGCGGGGCGGGTCGATGTGGCGGGTGCCGTGCAGCCGCAGACCGGCACCGACCCGGTCGGAGGCCGCGGGGACGAGCGCGCGCACGCCGTCGCCGTCGAGCAGCTCGTGGGGAGCCCGCTGGCCCGACTCCTCGATGATGCGCAGCTCGTGGAGGAGGGTCTCGCGCTCGGCCGTGCTCGCGTAGGCGGCGACGAAGGGCGCGTCGCCGTGCGTGGGTTCGGTCAGGCCGTGCGCGGCGAGCTCGTCGAACGCGTCGAAGACCATCGCGTTCAGCGGCACCAGCGCGCTCATGCTGCGACGCCAGGCGTCCCACGTGCAGTGGCGCAGGAAGCCGACGAGGAACCGCAGCAGGTTCGGGTCCGCCCGCGGCGGGATGTAGACCGGCGACGACGGCGAGGCCAGCGCCTGGAGGCCGGCCGCCAGGATCGAGGGGTCGGGGAGCGGGATGGTCAGGCTCGGTGTGAGCCAGCCCGCGTTGCCCCAGGAGGCGCCGGCGGCGACGTGCTCGGCGTCGAGCACCGTGACCTCGAGGCCGGCGCGGCGCAGGTGGTGCGCGGTGGAGAGGCCGACGATGCCGGCGCCCACGACGATCGCGGATCGGGGAGCGGGGAAGCGACGGGCGGCCATGGGCCAGTCTCCCACTCGGTTCCGCGCAGGGCGAGGGGCCGCGGACGCGGACGTGGAATCCCCACGGGTCGGCGGCACGCGCGAGACTGGTCGGGCGCGGTGTCCGCCGTCATGGGTTTCTGGTCCCTGCCGCGTGCTCGCGCCAGACCTGCCCGTTCGCTCGACCGTTCCTCGTTCGAGCGCCCTCGATCCGGAGGTTCCTCGTGTCCCAGCCGTCCCCGTACGGCGGCCCCGCCGTCCCCGCCGCCTTCCTCGAGCAGCAGGCTGCCGACCTCCGCCGGAGCGCCCGTGGCCAGACGGTCGCCGCGGTCGTCAGCTGGGGGTTCGTCGCGCTGATCGGGCTCGGACAGGTCGCCCGGGTGTCCTCGGGTTCGCTCCTCGGCGGTGGGGCGGGCGGGCGCAGCGGCAGCTACCTGTTCGGGACGGCCGTCGGCGCCCTGGCCTTCCTCGCGGTCCCGCTCATCCTGGCGATCCGGTCGACCGTGGGGGCCCACCGCAAGCGCTCCCAGGCACGAGCGTTGGAGATGCAGGCACGGCAGTCGGCGTTCGGTGGCGTAGCAGGCTACGGCGACCAGGGCTTCGGGGCGTCGGGCTACGAGGTTCCGTCGTACGGGGCACCGGGTTACCAGGGTTACCAGGGCTACCCGAGCCAGCCGTCGGACGGCCGGCCCTCCGACGCCCCGTCCTCCGGGACGCAGCCGTACGGATCGCCGCCCTCCGGGTCGCAGCCCTACGGGACGGCGCCGTCCTCGACCGACGGGTGGGACCAGGACCGCCCGGTGCCGCCCGCGCGCTGAGGGCGAGCGACCGCCGTCGGCCTTCTCGGCCGACGGCGTCCCGGGCTCAGCTCTCGGGCTGGGCGCCGACGTCGCCCTGGACGGCGACGAGCTTGGCCTTGCCGTCCGCGAGGGCGTACTCGACGCCGACGACCGCGAGTCGGCCCTCGGCGATCCGCTGCGCGATGGTGGCGGAGTAGGCCGTCAGGGTGCTGGTGGTGTTGGTGACGTGCTCGCGCAGCAGGACGTCGGCGCTGGGGCTGTGCGGGAGCCCGTAGCGCATCGTCTCCTCGAGCGAGCGACGCGTGATGATGCTGGGGATGACGCGGTCGACGATCGCGCGGACGAACCCGGGAGGCATGACGCCGGTCCGGAGGGCGTCGACGGCGGCCTGGACTGCGCCGCACGAGTCGTGACCCAGGACGACGACGAGCGGCGTGCCGAGGATCTCGACGCCGTACTCGATCGAGCCGATCACCGTGGTGTCGATGACGTGACCGGCCGTGCGGACCACGAAGGCGTCGCCGAGGCCCTGGTCGAAGATGATCTCGGCCGCGAGCCGCGAGTCCGAGCAGCCGAAGATGACGGCGAACGGGTGCTGGGCGGCCGCGACGTCACGGCGGTGCTCGATGCTCTGCGCGGGATGGGTCTGGGAGCCGGAGAGGAATCGCTCGTTGCCCTCGACCAGTGCGGTCCAGGCCTCGGCGGGCGTGGTGGGACGGGGGGCGTTGATGGGCGTCGGGGTGCTCACGCCCCGATCATCCCACCGTGGTGGCCATCCGACGCGTGGGTGTCCGCCGCGGAGTGCGAGGCGACCTCACGGCCGTGTCGACCGGCAGGGTTCAGGCTCCGCCGTCGAGCTCCTGGCGGGTGGGCGGGTTCGCGCCTGGTCGGGAGACCGTGATGGCTGCGATCCGGGCGGCCTGCTCCAGCAGCGAGGTCAGGCCGGTCGCGTCGAGGGCGGCGATCGCGTCGTGCCGCGCGGCGCCGAGCAGGCCGGTGGACCAGAGGCCGTCGATGAGCCCTCCCATGAAGGAGTCGCCGGCGCCCACGGTGTCGGCGACGTCGACCGCCGGAGCGGTCACGGCGACCTCGACCCCGGACGCGGTGACGGCGAAGGAGCCCTCGGCGCCCAGGGTGACGACGACGAGCGCCGGCCCCGCGGCGGCCCAGGCGCGGGCGACGTCCTGCGGCGTGCTGCCGGGCTCGAGCCAGGCGAGGTCCTCGTCGGAGACCTTGACGACGTCGCTGACGCCGACCAGCGCGAGGACGCGTGGTCGGACCGCGTCCCGCTCGCCCATGATCGTGGGGCGGAGGTTCGGGTCGTAGGTGAGGACGGCGCGGCGGCGGGCGCTGCCGAGGAGCGAGGTGACCTTCGTGGCCCCGGGCTCGATGACGGCACCGATCGAGCCGACGTGCACGACGACGGCGTCCTCGGCGACCTGGTGCTCGGGATAGTCGATCTCGAGGTCGAAGTCGTAGGTCGCCGAGCCGGCGGAGTCGATGTGCGCCTTGGCCGTGGAGGTGCGGGCGGCCCGCTGGGAGCCGGAGGCGATCCGGACCCGGCTCGCCTCGAGGTGGTCGCGGACGAGGTCGCCCTCGGCGTCCTCGCCGAGCCAGGTGAGGAGCTGGACGTCGCGGCCGAGCCGGGCCAGGCCGATGGCGACGTTCGCGGGGGATCCGCCCGGGTAGGCGACGGGCTCGACGCCGGGACGTGCGACGACGTCGACGAGGGCCTCGCCGATGACCAGCGCCTGCATCAGACGTCCTCGTTCCGGTTGCCGGCGGGCTGCTCGGCCGAGGCGGCCTCGCGCTCGGCGGCGACCTCGCGCAGCCGGGTCCGGGCGCCGTCGAGCCAGGTCTGGCAGTGGGCGGCCAACGCCTCGCCCCGCTCCCAGAGGTTCATGGAGTCCTCGAGCGTCGAGGCTCCCTGCTCGAGGCGCTGGACGACGTCGAGCAGCTCGGAACGGGCCTGCTCGTACGTCAGGGTGGTCACGTCTACCTGCACCGGTGCGCTCACGAGCCCAAGTCAATCAGAGTTCGGCGTGATCTCGGGGGTGCCGGGGACGCGCGGCGCGACGGCGACGGCGAAGCGCCCCTCGGCGACCACGGCCTCCAGCGCCTGGCCGGCCTCCACCTCGGCCGCGTCGCGGACGACGTGACCCTCGGTCGTGCGCAGCACGGCGTACCCGCGCTGGAGCGTCGAGGCGGGGGAGAGGGCGCGCACCTGGGTGGCGAGCGAGGCGACGCCGAGGGCGGCGCGTTCGAGTCGGTTGTCGAGCGACGTGCGCATCGTGCGGACCTCGCGGGCGAGGGCCTCCTCGCGAGCGGTGATCATGACGATCGGGTTGGCCATCACCGGGCGGCTGCGCAGCGCGGTGAGGCGGTCCTGCTCGGCACGCAGGCGCGCGCCGAGGGCGTGCTCGAGCCGGCGACGGGCGACGCCGAGACCCTGGCGCTCGGCGACGACGTCGGGCACGACGCGCTTCGCGGCGTCGGTCGGGGTCGAGGCGCGGTAGTCCGCGACCAGGTCGAGCAGCGGAGCGTCCGTCTCGTGACCGATGGCGGAGACGATCGGTGTGGTGCAGCCGGCGACCACGCGGACGAGGGCCTCGTTCGAGAACGGCAGGAGGTCCTCGACGGAGCCACCGCCGCGGGTCACGACGATGACGTCGACGGCGGGATCGGCGTCGAGCTCGGTGATCGCGCGGCTGACCTCGCTGACGGCCTTGACCCCCTGGACGGCGACCTGGCGCACTTCGAAGCGCACCTCGGGAAAGCGTTCGCGAGCGTTGACCAGCACGTCGTCCATCGCCTTGGCCTCGCGGCCGCAGACGAGGCCGACGCACGCGGGCAGGAAGGGGAGGGGGCGCTTGCGGCTGACGTCGAAGAGGCCCTCGGCGGCAAGCACGCGTCGCAGCTGCTCGATGCGGGCGAGGAGCTCACCGAGCCCGACGGGACGGATGTCGCGCGCCTGCAGGGAGAGGTCGCCCCGCTTGGCGTAGAACGCCGGCTTGGCGTGGACGACGACGTGCGTGCCCGGCGTGAGCGGGGCGGTGACCCGGTCGAGCACCTCGGAGAACGCGGTGAGCCGGAGCGACATGTCGGCGGCCGTGTCCCGGAGCGTGAAGAAGCTCATGCCGGAGCGACGGTTGGCCTCGACGATCTGGCCCTCGACCCAGACCGGGGCCATCTTGCCGATGTAGTCGGCCATCTTGGCCGACAGCAGCCGGAGCGGCCACGGGCGTTCGGCGGTCGTCTCCAGGGCGCGCTGCGGGAGCGGCTGGGGGTCGGGGGTGGGGGAGCTGCTCACGAGGACCAGCCTGCCGCACCGGCGGGGTGCGCCGGTGCGGCTGTGGACGCCGCGGTCACGCGCTGGCGCGGCCGCGCGTGCTGCGGGAGGCCGAGCCGGACGGACCGGCGGCGATCTCGCCCAGGAGGTCGTCCTGGACGCCCTCGGCCTCGAGCGCGGCCTGCTGCTCGGCGCGGTCGCGCTCGATCTCGGCGTCGGTCAGCTCGACGGCGTGGAGGTCGGACTTCTGCGCCGGGACGGCGAGCACCTCCAGCGGCGGCGGGACCTCCAGGGCGGGCTCCAGGCCCTGCAGGGCGCTGAACTTCCGGACCTGCGGGACCACGCGGGCGTCGAGCGAGGACGTCATCTTGTTGAACTGGTCGACCGTGCCGTTGAGCTTGCGCGCCAGCTGGTCGAGGTGGGTGCCGAAGGTGGCGAGGCGCTTGTGCAGCTCGCGGCCGACGGAGAACACCTGGTTGGCCTCGGCGGCGAGCTTCTCCTGGCGCCAGGTGTAGGCGACCGTGCGCAGCAGCGCGACGAGCGTGGCGGGGGTGGCCGGCACGACGTTCCGGGCGAACGCGTACTCCTGCAGCGTCGGGTCCTGCTCCAGGGCGGCGTTGAGGAAGACCTCGGACGGCACGAACATCACTGTGAACTCGGGCGTGGAGTCCAGGTGCGACCAGTACTCCTTGCCTGAGAGCTGGTCGATGTGGGTGCGCATGTGGCGGGCGTGCGCCGCGAGCCGCTTCGCGCGGGTCTGGTCGTCGCGGGCCTCCATCGCCTCGAGGTAGCCGTTGAAGGCGACCTTGCTGTCGACGATGATCTGCTTGCCGTCGGGGAGGGAGACCACGAGGTCGGGACGCAGCTTGCCGCCCTCGAGCTGCACCTGCTCCTCGAAGGAGACGTGCTCGACCATGCCGGCCGCCTCGACGGTGCGGCGCAGCTGCATCTCGCCCCACTGGCCGCGGACCTGCGGGGCACGAAGCGCGTTGACGAGCGCCGACGTCTCGGTGCGCAGCATCTCGGAAGACTCCTGCATGCCGCGGACCTGCTGCGCCAGCGAGGCGTGCGCCTCGAGGCGGGCCTTCTCCGCCGTCGTCATCTCGTCCCGCACCTGGGTGAGGGTCTGGGCGAGCGGCGCGACGAGCTGCTTCACGGCCTCCTCGCGCTTGGCGAGCTCGGCCGCACCCTCACCGTGCGTGCGCTTGAGGCGCTCCTCGGCCTGGGCGAGGAAGGCCTCCGTGTTGGCGGCGAGCGCCTTCTTCGAGAGCGCGTCGAACTCGTCGGCGAGGCGCTTGGTGTCCTCGCGCAGCTCCGCCACCCGCTTCTCGTTGTCGGCCCGGAGCGCCAGGACGGTCTCGGCGTGGCGCTGCTCGAGTGTGCCGACGGCCGTCGCGTGACGCTCCTCGAGGGCCTCGATCGTCGCCGCGTGGCGATCCTCCGCCTCGGCCACGGCACGGGCGCCGCGGCGCTCGGCCTCGCCGACGCGGCCGATGCCGTCGGCCCGGGCCTGCTCGACGGCGGCGTCGGCCGCGGCCCGTGCCTGTTCCACCGCCGTCGCGGACGCCTCGCGGGCCTCCGTGAGCTGCGCCGTCGCCCCCTCCAGCCGGGAGGTGAGGGCCGCGACCTCGGCGGCGGCCGCCGTGCGGGCGGTGGAGGTGCGTCCCTGGGCGAGGAGGTACCCGACGACCGCGCCGACGGCGAGGGCGAGGAGTGCCGCGAGGAGGGTTGCGATGTCCATGACGTCAGTCGATCACAGACCTCCGACATCCACGCGGGCGACGGGCCGGGGGTCCGGGCCCCGAGCACCTAGAATGGCTGCCCGTGGCTCTCACTATCGGCATCGTCGGCCTGCCCAACGTCGGCAAGTCCACCCTCTTCAACGCCCTGACGCGTGCTCAGGTCCTCGCGGCGAACTACCCGTTCGCGACGATCGAGCCCAACGTCGGCGTCGTGCCCCTGCCCGATCCGCGCCTGGACAGGCTCGCCGAGGTCTTCGGGTCCGAGCGCATCGTCCCCGCGACCGTGTCGTTCGTGGACATCGCCGGCATCGTCAAGGGCGCGAGCGAGGGGGAGGGCCTGGGCAACCAGTTCCTCGCCAACATCCGCGAGGCCGATGCGATCTGCCTCGTCACGCGTGCGTTCGCCGACCCCGACGTCGTGCACGTGGACGGTCGCGTCGACGCGCTCTCCGACGTCGACACCGTCGTCACCGAGCTGGTGTTCTCCGACGTCCAGACGCTGGAGAAGGCCATCCCGCGTCTGGAGAAGGAGGTGCGCGGCAAGAAGGCCGAGCCCATCGTTCTCGAGACCGCCCAGAAGGCCCTGGACCTGCTGCTCACCGGCGAGACGGTCGACGCGCACCGCGCCGACTTCGACGCCGACGCCCTCAAGCAGTTCGGCCTCATGAGCGCCAAGCCGTTCATCTATGCCGTCAACACCGACGACGCCGGTCTGCGCGACGCGGACTTCCAGGCCAAGGTGCGCGCGCAGCTCGCCCCGGCCGACGTGATCTTCCTCGACGCGAAGTTCGAGTCCGAGCTCGTCGAGCTCGAGCCCGAGGACGCGGCCGAGATGCTCGCGGACTCCGGTCAGGACGAGCCGGGCCTCGACCAGCTCGCGCGCGTCGGTTTTCACACGCTCGGACTGCAGACGTACCTCACCGCCGGGCCCAAGGAGGCGCGCGCCTGGACCATCGGCCAGGGCTGGACCGCCCCGCAGGCCGCCGGTGTGATCCACACGGACTTCCAGAAGGGCTTCATCAAGGCGGAGGTCATCTCGTTCGACGACCTCGTCGAGGTGGGCTCGGTCGCTGCCGCCCGCGCCGCCGGGAAGGCCCGCATGGAGGGCAAGGACTACGTGATGCACGACGGCGACGTGGTGGAGTTCCGGCATGGAGGAACATCTGGATCGGGAGCCAAGAAGTAGTTGTGGCGGTGAGGCGGGCTGATCTAGCCACGTAGGTCAGTCTCACTACGTGAGCCCCTACTGGTGCCTCCTCAATCGCGTCCGGGTAGCCCGCCGCCTTCCCGCGTTCCGGCGCTTCGGACCGTCTACGCGTAGCCTCGTGACCGTGTCGACTCAGCCCATCCGCGCTGCCGTCTACCTGCGCATCTCACTCGACCGAGCCATGGACGGGCTCGCAATCGAGCGCCAGCGCGAGGACTGCCGCAAGATCGCGGCGGATCGTCGCTGGCAGGTCGTGCAGGAGTACGTCGACCAGTCCAGGTCCGCGACCGACAAGACGAAGAAGCGCCCGGCCTACGACCAGATGGTCGAGGACTTCGACGCCGGTCGCTTCGATGCGATTGTCTGTTACGACCTCGACCGCCTCACACGACAGCCCCGTCAGCTCGAGGACTGGATCGACGCTGCCGAGGACCGCTCGCTGCTGCTGGTCACTGCCAACGGCGAGGCGGACCTGACCACCGACAGCGGCCGGCTGTTCGCCCGCGTGAAAGCCGCCGTGGCGCGCTCGGAGGTAGAACGAAAGTCCGCGCGGCAGTCCCGGGCGCAGGTTCAGCGTGCCGAGCAGGGGAGGGCACCCAAGGGCGTGCGGCCGCTGGGCTACGCGACCGACGGCTCGGTGATCGAGCACGAGGCTGCTGCTGTTCGAGAGCTATACCGCCTCTTCGCCATTCGCGACGGGCCCTCAATCGCGGCCCTCGCAGCAGCGCTCTCGGGTGTCCATCGCGACGACGCTCCGCGCTCGGTGCCGCACCTGCCCAGGCACTCCCGCACGCTCGTGCAGGAGCGCAACCTCCGGCGTGCTCAGGAGGGCGAGACGCTCGCGCCCGTTCCGGACGACGGCCCGTGGACGTCCAGCACCGTCCTGGGGATCCTGCGCAACCCTCGCTACGCCGGTTACTCGGTCTACACCGACAAGAAGGACAGGCGGGACAAGAACAAGCGCCGCAGCTGGTACGCCCAGATCTTGCGCGACCCTGACGGGCAGCCGGTGCGGGCGCAGTGGACGCCGATCGTCGACGATTTCACCTGGCTCAGCGTCCAGGAGCGCTTGGACGACCAGACCCGCGTCACCAACCGCACTGGCAGCACCGCGCGCAAGCACCTGGGGTCGGGCCTCTACCTGTGCGGCATCTGCGACCAGCCGATCACAGCACACTCCCGCGGGTACCGATGTCGGCAGGGCGGACATGTCACGCGCACGCGCGAGCACATCGACCAGTGGGTGCTGACGGTCATCAGGAACCGTCTGGCGGAGCGCGACGTAGCCGACAGCCTCGTCTCTCGCGACGAGCCGAGACTGACTGCCATCCATGCCGAGATCGCCGGCCATCGCGGAAGGGTCAAGCGTGCCCAGAACGACTACGACGAGCAGATCATCGAGGGTCACGACCTCAAGCGGATCCGGGATCGCGAGCTCGAGATGATCGAGTTGCTCGAGACCGAGCGCCGGATGCTGTCCACCAGCACCGAGCTCGGGGGAGTGCTCGACGCGCCCGACCCCGTCGCCGCCTTCGACGACGCCGACCTCGCGATCAAGCGTCGGGTCATCGACTTCCTTTGCACCGTCCGACTCCTGCCGCACCCCCGGGGCCGAAGGGGCTTCGACCCCGAGAGTGTGGTGATCGCGCCGCGAGAGTGAGACGTCGGAGATGCCGGTGGGCACGTCGAGATTGCTGTCGGCCAGTCAGGAGCTTGCTCGGCGATCGCCAATCCCGAGACACCGCCGCACCTCGGGCCACGGTCCGAAAGCCTAGGTGTTGTCCGCGCTGTCGGCTCGACTCGATCGCAGGATCGAGACGATGAGGTCGACCTGCGCCGGTGTTAGAGGTGGCGCATTCTCGGCCTCCTGCGCGCCCGCTGCCCGAAGGTCCGCGATCACACTCGCGGGAGTCGCGTGCGTGCCGGTGGTGACGCGGGGCGCAACGTCACCCTGACGGGCTGGCTTGATGCCCACTGCTACAGCCGCCCTTGGCCGTTGATGTCGTCGTCGTCGGCGGGCGCGACGATCTCGTTTCGACCTGTTGTTGGCCAGTGCTCTCCATCGAAGACTCCCACCTCGGCCACATGATCGGCTCGCGCCTGAAGCCACTCAGCAGTCGCAGGATCGCCGTCCCAATCCTTCGCGGCCAACTCGAGGGCGGCAGACGCAGCCGCGGCCGCGTGCTCCTGCGCGATGAGGCTCATCCGCAAGTAGGAGATGTGATCGTCCCACTCGCGGCTACGACGACGGCGATGATCCGACGGCTGCCATGTCACCGGATCGCCGGACCACCCGCACTCGCACAGCGGTACGCGCCCGTCCAGGACCGCCTCGAGGTCGGGTAGCGCCGGGGTGCCGATCGCCGGGGTGAGCAGCTCCACCAGCCGCTCACGGGCCGCAGTGTCCAGATCCCCGATCGGCGTCCAGCCCAACCACGCGTGACCCGGGGTTCTCACGGGCAAGCCCACCTTGGCAGCCATCGTCTCCTCCTCGCGGTAGCGGTCCTCGAGGCACGAGCGTAGGACGGCGGTCTGACATCCGAAGCACTCCCACGAGCCTCGTGCTGGACATCGTCACGGGGCACTGTCATCCTCGCCAGCCATGGAGTCCAAGCCGCAGTGCGCCGTGATCGGCTGCGCCAGCCAGCGCATGTGGCGACAGATGTGTGAGAAGGATGCCCGCCGGCTGCTGGCTTTGGAGCCGCTGACCGACCCGGTGCGGCCCCTGACCGTTCCGACGACCTGCCCCGAGTGCGGGACGTCCTGGGATCGACCCCGCGGCCAGCAGGCGCGTTACTGCTCGGATGGCTGCCGGACCGAGCGGGCCCGTCGATCAGCAGCCGGGCCCCGTCACCCCCAGCGCGATGCCCAGATCCGTGAAGATGTCGCCGCTGGCGAGCTCATGCGCGAGGTGGGGGCGAGACACGGGATCAGTGCTGATCGGGTGTGGCAGGTCGTCCACGACTGGCGCGGTTCTGCGAGCAGTGGCGACACACCGCCAGCGGCGGTCAGCCCGCGTGCGGGAGAGTTGTCGCCATGACGATGCTGCCTGAGCCGGCTTGCGAGATGGGCTACAGCCTCCAGCAGGTCGAGGACGTCGTCGGTGCGGAACGGCTGCCTGCCTTCCGTGCGTTCATGATGATGCGCGCCCACGCCACCTGTCCCGGGCATGGCGAGGTCTTCTTCCCCTTCGACGTGGGTCAGTTCGTGGAGCGTGTGACCCGTGCTGACGACACCGACCTCAAGGCTCGGCGCGAGGCGATGATCGACATCGTGGCCTCCTGGCATCTCGACGGCTCACGCCCCAACGCCGCCGGCATGGCCATCCTTCGGGACTATGTAGCTGGCGAGATCGATTTCGAGGAGATGTTTCGGCGGATGACCGGCACAGGTCTCTGAGACCCGCCGCCAGCGATTAGTGCACGCCGTCCTGCGAAAGAGTTGTAATCATGACGATGCCGCCTGACCCCGGACGACACCGTGCCGACGACAGCGATCTCGATGCTCGGCGCGAGGCGATGATCGACATCGTGGCGTCCTGGGACCTGGACGGTGCCCGGCCCAGCGAGGCCGGCATGGCGGTCGTCCGGTCTTACGTCGCCGGGGAGATCGACCTCGACGAGATGATCCGGCGGATGGCCAGTACGAACCTCTGAACCGCGACACCAGCACGACGGCAGACGACCCACCGAGCTGGAACTCGATGGGCCGTCGGGGCGATCAGGTCAGATGCCTGGACCGCCGGCACTACCCCTCTGCGCTAACAGAAGGAAAAGCACCCCCGGGACGCTGCCAGAAGGTGCAGCGCCACGTCGAACGTTAGCAACAGTGCTAGACCCGCGTGACAGCGTTCGGCCAGACCCACGCCAGGCCCTTCGCGCTCGTGGTCGTCGATGTAGCGCACGCGCACCTGCGTCTCGGTCCAGGCGACTGCCCATCCTCGGTGCTGGTGCCAACGGCTCCGGTGCGAGTCGATCCAGACGAGGACCTCCACCGGCGTCTCGGCCTCAACCATCCGCTGACCGCGGCGCTGGATCTCGGGAGCCTCGCGTGCAGCGTCACCCATCGGGATGAGTTCACGTCCCGTCTCCCCCCCGGTACTTCCTTCCCTCGCCTGTCACGGCCTGAGACTCGCACAGGGGTGCGACAGACACGCGGTTGTGCTCCAGACTGGACCCATGAGCACGCTCGATCAGGACGACGCGCTGACTACGGAGCAGGCCGCAGTGTTCCTGGGAGTGGCCGAAAAGACGTTGGCGAACTGGCGATCGCTCGGCCAGGGCCCTCCTACATCCGCTACGGCGGCGGCCGGGTCTCCTACGTTCGCAAGGACCTCGTGACCTACCGCGAGGCCAACCGAGTCACGACCACCGGCACGGCCCACTAGCTAGCCCGCGGAAGTCGCCGCTGCGCGATCTGCCCGGGGTCTCAACCTCCAGCTGCCAACGCGCCCGACCCGGAGATCCGGGTCGGGCGCGTTCCCTCGAGCGAGGGCGGCAGGCGGTACGCGCATCGAAGCGCGCTGAGTCGCTGCCGGTCGATCAGGCATGGGGCCCGATCGACCCCAGGGGAGATCGCGGGGCAGCGGGTTCCCTGGGGAGGGTCTGAGTGCTGTCAGTCCTGCACGGCCATCAGTACCGGTGAGGACGCTAGTGCGCATACGCAGCTGGCTGCGTCCCGTCGGGCGCTGTGTCAGTAGTCGCGGACCGCGCGTCAGTAGCGGCCGCAAGCCAGTCACCCTGGTTTTCACCCCGCCGCTGTCTCGATCGATCGCGACGGCGCTTTGAGCACTCTTGACACTCTGCGCTTGCCTTCGCGGCGGTATGGCTGCTGCGCTGCGAGCTGCACTGCCGGTGCGTGCTGCGATCCGGTCCTCGTGCAGTCCGTTCCGCCGAAGAAGGTTCGCCGGTTCGCGTCATATACGAGCCGTTCGTACGTCTAGGAAAACGAGGGGAATCGCTGGTCTCTGGCTGGCTTTCCGTCCTCATGAGTGGCGTCTCGGCCTGCCGATCAGGTCGGGATGCGCTCGACGGTGGGTGCTCCTACGTTGGTAGCGCATCGCCGCGGATGGACGGGGGTGCTCACACCTGAACACCTCAGTGAGGTACCCGCGGGCCTTGGGGGGCACGCGGCGACGAAGGGATTGCCTGTGACTCGATCAGATGGTCTAACGCGCATGGGGGCGCAACGGGGGAGGTCGCGAAGGATCACTGGTGCAGTTGCCGGCGTCCTGGTGGGTCTCATGGTGGTGACCGGGCTGGTGCCCGCCGTCGCCGAGCCACTCGCAGTTCCGAGCGAGACTGCAACAATTACAGACGAGGGTGCGCCTGCGCCTGAGCTTGAGAACGCCGGCGCTGATGCCGGCGGGAGCGCTCCGCAGGACAGCGCCGAGCTCCCCGAGACCGTCGAGGTGGAGTGGACGGCTTCTGACAGCTCGACCACGTCCGAGGGTGAGGCGAGCCGGGACGGTTCGATCGGCATCTCTCCGATGTCCGTTCCCGATCCTCCGGCCGGTAGCGCCGTGCTGACCGTCAAGGTCGGCGGCGACCGTCTGGCTGATGGCTCGGTCCAGGGTCTAGCGGGGGTCGAGCTCGGCCTGTTCGGAACTGGGAGCGCAACCTTCGAGGACTCCAACGCTCCGACTCCCGGGCTCACGGCGATCCAGGGAACGCGCGGCAGCCAGTTCAACTCCGGGTGGTCGTGGACGACGTGCGTCTCGGACGCCGACGGTGACTGCAGCTTCATCATCCCGATCCGCGCCGGTGCCATCTCTGAGACCGGTGTTCCGCAGGACACCCGGTTCTGGGTCCAGCAGATCGGGACGTCTCCCGAGGGCTGGTACTCCAACCCCTCCGCGCGACTGGGTGGCAGCGGTGCTACTCCGGACTTCACCTTCGTGTACCGCTTCCGCACCGACAGCCTCCTGCGAGCTGGGCAGACCTACCGCTCCACCACGCCGCTCCTCCAGAGCACCCCGAACTACCTCAGTCCCGACGTCGGCTTCATGCGCGTGCGTGAGGACAGCAACGCCGAGGGGGGCCAGGCTGCCAACGTCACCCGCACCACGGGCGTGTGGAACCAGTCGCGGGCGAACCCGCCGGCCACGGCGCGCTGCGATCTGGACATCGCGCTCGTCACTGATACCTCCGGCTCCCTCGGCGCGGCGGGCATCGCCAGCGTGAAGAGCGCGATGGGCACCTTCGTGGACGCCTTCCGCGGGACGCCGACCCGGATGTCGCTGTTCTCCTTCTCCACCACCAGCCCCGGATCCGGGGCCATCCCGGCCCCCGGCGTCTCAGCCATCAACTACCCCGACCTGCTGCCGGTGACCACCGCCGCCCAGGCGGCAACGTTCAAGGCCCAGTACGCCAACTGGCTGTCCGGCGGAGGCACCAACTGGGACCGCGGCCTCGCCGCCGCCGCGAACTCGGGCAACACCTACGACCTGGTGATCCTCCTGACGGACGGCAACCCGACCACGTACGGGCCCACCCCCGGCACGGGTGCCAGCGCCTTCAACTCCCACCAGGACATCGACGCCGGCATCTTCTCGGCCAACCAGCTCAAGGCCGCCGGTAGCCGAGTGATCGCTGTCGGCGCTGGCCCGGGCCTGACGCCCGCCAGTGAGCTCAACCTGCGCGCGGTCTCGGGAACGACGGCGGGGTCGGACTACTTCCGGGCCGCCAACTTCGACCAGGCTGCTTCGGTGCTGGCCGGCCTGGCCGGCAACTGTGACGGCGGTATCGAGGTTCGCAAGATGATCGTGCCCGAGGGCGGCACCATCGCCCAGGCAACGCCTGCTCCTGCCGGATGGCAGTTCGACGCCTCCACCACCGCCACGGGCGTCTCGCTGGTCGCGCCGACCACGGCCACCACGGTCGACGGTGGCGACGGTCGGGTCTCCTTCGGCCTGACCTTCGACAGCCCCGTCACCTCGGGGCCGGTTGAGATCCTCGAGACCCAGCAGGACGGCTTCGAGCTCGTGCCCGTGGCCGGGGCGAACGCGGTCTGCCTCAACCCCGAGACCGGTGCACCGGTCTCGGTCACCAACGCCGGTAGTGCTGCCACGCCGGGCTTCTCGGTCGTGGGCCAGGAGGGCGTGCAGCTCACGTGCACGATCTACAACACCCCCGTCTCCGAGCCCGAGCCTGAGCCCGGGTTCGAGCTGACCAAGACGAGCGACCCGGTCTCCGGTACCGCTGTCGCGGGCGGCGACACGATCACCTACACGGTCACCGGCACCAACACCGGTGACACGGTCCTGGACCCGGTGACCATCACCGACGACCTCGCCGAGGTTCTCAACAACGCCACGCTCACGGGCACGCCGACGGCCTCCGCCGGCGCTGCACCGACCGTGACGGACACGACGCTCACCTGGAACGGCACGCTGGCTGTCGGCGGTTCGGTCACGCTGACCTACACCGTCACGCTGGACGAGGACGTGCCCGCGGGCACGATCATCAACAACGTCGCCTCCGGCTCGGCCACGCCTCCCGGCCTGCCACCGATCGAGCCTCCGCCGGTCGAGACCGAGCACCCCGTGCCCGGCTTCGAGCTGACCAAGACCAGCGACCCCGTCTCGGGCACTGCTGTCGTGGCCGGCGACACCATCACCTACACGGTGACCGGTACCAACACCGGTGCCACGGTGCTGGACCCGGTCGTCATCACCGACGACCTCGCCCAGGTGCTGAACAACGCGACCCTGACGGGCACGCCCACCGCCTCGGCGGGTGCTGCTCCGACCGTCGCTGGCACCACGCTGACCTGGAACGGCACGCTCGCCATCGGGGCGTCGGTCACGCTGACCTACACCGTCACGCTGAACGACGACGTCGCTCCGGGGACGATCGTCAACAACATCGCCTCGGGTTCGGCCACGCCTCCGGGGCTGCCGCCGATCACTCCGCCGCCGGTGGAGACCGAGCACCCCGTCCCCGGCCTGTCGGTGACGAAGTCCTCCGACCCGGTCTCCGGGACGCAGGTCCTGCCCGGTGATTCGATCGACTACACGCTGACCTTCACCAACACCGGCGCGACGCCGGTCGCGGTCGACCACCTGGACTCGCTCCTGGGTGCGCTGGACGACGGCACGGTCACCACCGCTCCGACGGCCTCGCCGGCCGGTGCGCTCAACGTGTCCGCCGTCGAGCCCGTCACGGGCTCCTTCACGATCGACGGGACCCTCGCGATCGGCCAGACGGTCACCGTGACCTACACCGTCACCGTGAACGGACCCACGGGACCGTTCGGTGACGGCAACCTGGTCAACGTCCTCCTCGAGGGCGACGTGCCCCCGACCGAGCCGCCCGGGGCGTGCGAGCCGGCGCTGCCCGGACAGATCGCCTGCACCGAGCACCCGATCCCGGGCGCGCTGGTGATCCAGAAGGGCTCCACGCCCTCCTCGGGCACCGCGGTCGAGCTCGGGTCGACGATCTCCTACGCGATCGTCTTCCAGAACACCGGCGGCCAGGCAGTGCCGGTCGATCACACCGACCACCTCCTCGACGTCCCCACGCTGGGCACGATCACCGGCCAGCCGGCATTCATCGGCGGCAACGGCTTCGGCCTGAGCCTGACGGTGGGATCCAACGGCGATGAGTTCACCGTCGCTGGTGATCTCGCTGCTGGTGCGACCGCCACGGTGATCTACAGCGTCACGCTGGTGGACGAGCTGCCCGAGGGCAGCGACGGGGTCTTCAGCAACGTCGTCGTCCCCACCGGCCAGGAGCCCCCGACCGGCCCCTGCGAGCCGGGCGACCTCCTGTGCACCGAGCACCCGATCCCCGGGTTCACCCTGACCAAGACCTCCGACCCCGTCTCGGGAACGGCAGTCCAGGGCGGCGACACCATCACCTACACGGTCACGGGCACCAACACCGGTGCCACGGTCCTGGACCCGGTCGTCATCACCGACGACCTGGCGCAGGTGCTCAACAACGCCGAGCTGACTGGTGACCCGGTCGCCACGGTGAACGGTGAGGCCGCCGAGACCCCCTCGCTCGACGGCACCACGCTCTCCTGGAACGGCAGCCTGGCTGTCGGCCAAACGGTCACGCTGACCTACACCGTCACGCTGGACGCGGACGTGCCCGCGGGCACGATCGTCAACAACGTCGCGTCCGGTTCGGCGACGCCTCCGGGTCTGCCGCCGATCACCCCGCCGCCGGTGGAGACCGAGCACCCCGTGCCCGGGTTCACGCTGACGAAGACCTCCGACCCCGTCTCGGGGACGACGGTCAACGGTGGCGACACCATCACCTACACGGTGACCGGCACCAACACGGGCGCCACGGTCCTGGACCCGGTCGTCATCACCGACGACCTCTCCCAGGTGCTGAACAACGCCGAGCTCACCGGTGCGCCGGTGGCCTCGCTCGGCGGGGCTCCGGTGGTCGAGGGCACGACGATGACGTGGAACGGATCGCTCGCCGTGGGCGAGACGGTCACGATCACCTACACCGTCACGCTGGACGCGGACGTGCCCCCGGGCACGGTCATCAACAACGTCGCCTCCGGTTCGGCGACGCCTCCGGGTCTGCCTCCGATCGAGCCGCCTCCGGTGGAGACCGAGCACCCGGTGCCCGGGTTCACTCTCACCAAGAGCAGCGACCCGGTCTCGGGCACTGCTGTCCAGGGTGGTTCGACGATCACCTACACGGTGACCGGTACGAACACCGGCGCGACGGTTCTCGATCCGGTCGTCATCACCGATGACCTGGCCGCGGTGCTGAACAACGCCGAGCTGACCGGTGAGATCACCGCTTCGGTGGGCGCTGCTCCGGTGCTGGCCGGTACGACGCTCACCTGGAACGGCAGCCTCGCTGCCGGCCAGGCTGTGACGCTCACCTACACCGTCACGCTGGACGCGGACGTGCCCGCGGGCACGGTCATCAACAACATCGCGTCGGGCTCGGCCACGCCTCCGGGTCTGCCGCCGATCGAGCCGCCTCCGGTGGAGACCGAGCACCCGGTGCCCGGGTTCGAGTTCACCAAGACCAGCGATCCCGTCTCGGGGACAACGGTCACCGGTGGCGACACGATCACCTACACGGTGACCGGTACCAACACGGGCGCGACGGTCCTGGAGCCGGTCGTCATCACCGATGACCTCTCCCAGGTGCTCAACAACGCCGAGCTCACCGGTGCTCCGGTCGCGACGGTGAACGGTGAGACGGCTGCAGAGCCGTCCATCGAGGGCACGACGCTCACCTGGACCGGCAGCCTCGCCGTCGGCCAAGCCGTCACGCTGACCTACACGGTGACCGTTGACGCTGACGTGCCCGCGGGCACGGTCATCAACAACGTCGCCTCCGGCTCGGCTACGCCTCCGGGTCTGCCGCCGATCGAGCCGCCTCCGGTCGAGACCGAGCACCCCGTGCCTGGTTTCGCCCTGACCAAGACCAGCGATCCTGTCTCTGGTTCGACGGTCGTCGGTGGCGACACGATCACCTACACGGTGACCGGTACGAACACCGGCGCGACGCTCCTGGACCCGGTCGTCATCACCGACGACCTGGCCGCGGTGCTGAACAACGCCGAGCTGACCGGCGAGGCCACTGCGACGGTGAACGGTGAGGCTGCTGCTGCGCCGTCCCTCGAGGGCACGACCCTCACCTGGACCGGCAGCCTGGCTGCTGGCCAGGCTGTGACGCTCACCTACACGGTCACGCTGGACGCGGACATCCCGGCCGGGACGATCGTGAACAACATCGCGTCGGGCTCGGCAACGCCTCCTGGGCTGCCGCCGATCACCCCGCCCCCGGTCGAGACCGAGCACCCGGTGCCCGGCTTCGAGCTCACCAAGACCTCGGACCCGATCTCGGGCTCGACGGTCGTCGGGGGCGACACCATCACCTACACGGTCACGGGCACCAACACCGGTGCCACGGTCCTGGATCCGGTCGTCATCAACGACGACCTGGCGCAGGTGCTGAACAACGCCGACCTGACCGGCGATCCCGTCGCCACCATCGGGGACGAGACTGCTCCGGCTCCGGTGCTGGAGGGCACCACGCTGACCTGGACCGGCAGCCTGGCCGTCGGTCAGACGGTGACGATCACCTACACGGTGAGGCTGAGCGATGACGTGCCTGCGGGCACGGTCATCAACAACATCGCCTCGGGGTCGGCAACGCCTCCTGGGCTGCCGCCGATCACCCCGCCGCCGGTGGAGACCGAGCACCCGGTGCCCGGCTTCGAGCTCACCAAGACCAGCGATCCTGTCTCGGGTTCGACGGTCCTGGGTGGCAACACCATCACCTACACGGTGACGGGCACCAACACGGGTGCCACGGTCCTGGATCCGGTCGTCATCACCGACGACCTGGCTGCGGTGCTCGACAACGCGGTGTTCAACTCCGACGCCGTCGCCGTGGTCACCGACCAGGAGGCTCTTCAGCTGGACCTGGAGGGCACCACGCTCACCTGGAACGGTTCCCTGGCCGTGGGTGAGTCGGTGACGATCACCTACTCGGTGACCGTGAACGCCGACGCCGCCGGCGCGGTGCTCCACAACATCGCCTCGGGTGAGGGCACGCCTCCGGGTCTGCCGCCGATCACTCCGCCGACGGTGGAGACCGAGCACCCGGTGCCCGGCTTCGAGGTCACCAAGACCAGCGACCCCGTCTCGGGGACTGCTGTTCAGGGCGGCCAGACGATCACCTACACGGTGACCGGCACCAACACGGGCGCGACTGTGCTGGACCCGGTCGTCATCACCGACGACATGGCTGCGGTGCTCAACAACGCGGAGTTCAACCCTGACTCCGTCTCCATGGTCAGCGACGATGCTCCCGGGGCCCTGGTGCTCGAGGGCACCACGCTCACGTGGAGCGGTTCCCTCGGGGTCGGTGGCTCGATCACGATCACCTACTCGGTGACCGTGAACGAGGACGCGGCCGGTGTGTTGATCAACAACATCGCCTCGGGTTCGGCCACGCCTCCGGGCGTTCCGCCGATCACTCCGCCGCCGGTGGAGACCGAGCACCCGGTGCCGCCGGGGCCCACGCCGCCGCCCGTCACGCCGCCGGTGACCCCGCCGGTCACGCCGCCGGTCACGCCGCCGGTCAAGCCCACCCCGCCGCTGGCCCACACGGGTGCAGCAGTGACCACGGTCGGTATCGCTGCGCTCCTGCTCCTGGGAGCCGGCGGAACGATCCTGGTGGCGCGACGTCGCCGAGGAGAGACGCAGTCCTCATAGCAGGGGGACTGACAGGACCCCTGGGGCGCGTGGCGGAGAGCCGCTGCGCGCCCCAGGTGGGTCATAGAATCTGGGCAAGCCCAGTGCATGGGCAACGAGCCACCCACGCTCTGCGGGGGTAGCCCAGGACGATCAGCAGGCGAGCCCCTCACTCGCTTGACGTCCCGGGAGTGCGGCTCACCAGCCCCCCTGGCGGCCGCACAGCGAAGGCCCCCGGCATCCAGCCGGGGGCCTTCGTCGTACCTGCGGGCGCTGCGCAGGCGCAGAACTGATGCCGCGCGTCAGGCGTTTGCCTTGGGGAGATCGAGCTTCTGAACCACCTGGTCTGCCAGGTCGCGGAGCTTGATGTTGTGGTTGTTGGAGTACCGCTTCAGCACCGCGAAGGCCTGCTCCTCGGTGAGCTTGTGTCGCTCCATCAGAATGCCTTCGGCCTGACCGATTCGCTTGCGACCGTCCAGTGCCAATGTCAGGCCCTCGACCTCGATCGATGAGGCCAGTGCGAACGCGGCGTGCCGGGTCAGCAGGTGTGCGAACTCCACGTCGCTGGAGGAGAAGTCCCGGGGCTGCGTCCAGAAGAGGTTCAGAGAACCGATCCGGTGGCCGTTCGCCTGGCCCGGGAGGTCTGTTCCCAGTGCGCTGCGCAGGCCCAACTCGACAGCACGGGGTGCCCACAGCGGCCACCGCTCGTCGGCAGCCAGGTCCTGAGAGACGAAGGAGTCTCCCTGCAGGGCGCTGTCGTGGCAGGGGCCCTCGTTCAGCTCGTGCTGCAGCCGATCGGCTTCCTCGACCAGGGGATCGGTGGGGGCCACGGTCTGAAACTGGCGACGCTGCTTGATGAGTGTGATGCCGGCGTAGTCGGCGTCGAACTGCTGACAGGCGAATTGCACGACCTCGGCAGCCGTATGGGTGGTGTCGGGGGCCTGGTGGAGCCGCACGACGAGTTCGGCGAGCTCCCGCGCCAGTGAGTTGTCAGACATGAGTGAAGCCTCTCGGGTGCAAAGTCGGGTCACCAACGACCCCGACGGCTCGAGTTTAGAGCGATGGTGATCGTGGTCTCAGAAACCTGGCGGGCGTAGCGTTGAGGGTGTCCTCAGTGACGACGGGATCCGTGAGGAGCGGTGGCAGTGAACGACCTTCCTGCACACGAGCGCAAACGAATCCTCGCGGGCCTGGCCACCACGCTCGCGGCGCTTCCTCTGGATCAGCCGCAGCCTTGGCGGCTAGGGGAGGCGTTGCGGCTGATGGTGGGTGCCGACGGAGTAGCGCTCACCGTGGACTACCTCACAGATGGCAGAACCACCATCTGCGCGAGCGACGAGCTGGCCAACACGCTCGAGAGTCTGCAGGAAGTTGCGGGCGAGGGTCCCGGCTATCAGGCAGCGCGGTTGGAGGCCTTCGTCCTGGTTGATCTCGCTTCCGAGGCCGAGAAGCGCTGGCCGCGACTTGCTCAGGCGCTTCACAAGCAAAGGATCAGACAGGTCAGTCTGTGTGCCGTTCCCCTTCACCTCGATGGGCTCAGAGGGGTCGCCACCGTCTACACCGGACTCGGCGAGCCGCTAGCCGAGCGCCCGGACCAGGTCGCGTTCCTGGCCAATGCACTGGGGCCGGCGCTGCTGGAGGATGCGGCCCGCCAGCCCGAGGGTCGCCCGCACGCGAGCAGCACCTGGGGCTCGCGCACAGTCGTCCATCACGCGACCGGGATGGTGATGGCGCAGGCCGACCTCGCCTCTCAGGACGCACTGGCGCTCCTGCGTGCGCGGGCCTACGTTGCTGACGCCCGCGTCGACCAGGTCGCCGCAAGTGTCGTGAGTGGGGAGCTCGACTTCAGCAACGGAAGAGACTGACACCGGCCCCGCTGCACGCAGGGATGCCGTGCTGCGGTAGCGGCACTGGCAGGTGTCCAGGGGGGCGGGGTACTTTCTACCTGCTCGAGTCTTGCCCTCTGCAGGCTCGGCACAGACCTGTCCCGGCGTGCCCTTACACGCCGGGACAGGTCGCTTCTCCACACAGACCGAGCAACGTGGCTGGCTCTGTCACCAGGCTGCTTGCCGGCCCAGAAGTTCTGGGAGAAGGGGCCAGCTAGGCCCCGGTCGCCAGCCCTGTGCGTTGGAGTGCGCACGCCCCCTCGCTCGACGAGGGAGATCAATCAGTACTCGCAGCGCCGGGGTAAGTAGTGGCAGTAGCGCTCCGCAAGGAGCCGGGAGCTCCCGGCTAGGGTCGATCGCGTGCACCCCGTCCGCCTTTCTGACGTCCCGGGCGTCGTGTGGACGCTGGCGCAGGCCTACGCCCCCAGCTCCAAGGGGCTGAAGAAGTTCCTGGCCGCCTTCGCGGTGCCTCTCTGGCTGGTCGCGATGCTCCTGCCCGGCTATCTCCACCACCAGCGCAGGGTCGTGGTCCGGGTGGCGCGACGCGGTGCCCGCGGCGCAGGACCACTGCTGGGCCGTATCGCGCTGGTGCTCGTGGTGATGATCGCGCTCGTGCCGCTGGCGTCCGCCTCGGACCTAGGAGCCGCCATCGTCCTGACAGTCCTGGCGATCGGCTGGCTCGCGATGGTCTCGGGGCTGCTGGTGCTGCTGCCTCACACGATCGAATCGCTCAGCTCGGTCGGCCGCGTCGCTTCGTCTCGGCAGGACAGGAAGGCCGACCGCGCGCGGCTGCGCGAGGCGCGCTGGACCGTGGATTCGGCAGCGTCGCTGGAGCCGATCGGCGGCGTGCTGATGATGCGCTCTCATCTCGATGCTGCGCTGCCCTCGGGCGACGTCGCTGCCGTGCGGGCTGCGACGAGGAAGCACGCCGGCGTCTACCGCCGGCTGGGATTCGTGCCCCTGGTCTCGCAGCCCCAGGTGCTGACGTACCGCGTGCTGTGAGCCAGCGTGCCGAGATTCATCAGCAGGCAGTCGTTACCCTGAACGCAGAAGCCCACGCCATCGGCGTGGGCTTCTCGAGTTGGTGCTCGAAGCAGTTTCTCAGCTGCAGCTACCGACGGGAACGGTACCCCCAACCTTGCGCCGCCGCATGGCGATGGTGCCCCCGGCATGCCAGGTCCAGGCGGATCGCAGCGAGCAGAGCCAGCAACGCCGCAGGGTCACAGGAGGTTTCGCTCCTGTGACCCTGCGGCGCTTGGCGTGCTAGGTGATCACACAGCCGTGGTGCGGCTGCGCTTGCGGTGAGCCGCGGTCAGTGCGACTCCGCTGGCCAGCAGCAGGGCTGCTGCTCCGATGGCTCCGGCGACCGTCGCGCCCGTCTCCGGAAGGCTGGAGGCGGCCGCCGGGACGATGGGCGACTTGGTGCTGGAGGGAGGCGAGGTGACGGTCCCACCCTCCGGCGGAGTGCCCGTGGCGATGGCCGTGTTGCTGAGCTCGAGGGAGCGCAGGTCCTCGCGTGTGACGGTGTAGGTCGCGGAGAAGGTCTGCGACTCACCCGGGCTGAGGGTGACGGCCGCCGGCGTCAACGCGCCCAGCTCGCCCGTACCCGAGAACTGGGTCTCCACCGGGGTGACGCCGTTCAGCGTGACGTTGCCGGTGTTGGTGACCACGAAGGAGTAGGTCACGACCTGACCCGCCCTGGTGACCTTCTCGGTGTCGGAGGACTTCACCACGGCCAGCGCAGGGCTGGGCGTGCCGGGGATGGTGACCTCGGACGGGGGAACGGGCGGCAGTTCGGTCCCGGGCGGCGGGGTGCCGGTGGCGGTGGCGGTGTTGGTCAGCTCGCCGGCGTCCACGTCGGCCTGGGTGACCGTGTAGATCGCGGTGAACGTCGCGGACTGACCAGCGACCAGCGTCGCGGTCGCCGGGGTCAGGGCACCGAGGACGCCGGTGCCGGAGAAGTCCAGCTCCACCGGCGCGGCGTCGGTGATCGTGACGTTGCCCGTGTTGGTGACCACGAAGGAGTAGGTGACCTCCTGGCCGGCGGCGGTGATGACCTCGGTGTCGGAGGACTTGACCACCGTCAGCGCGGGGTCGGGCAGCGAGGGGATCTCCACCGTCGAGGGCGGAGCCTCGGTCGGCGGACCCACGGGCGGAGTCCCCGTGGCCGTGGCGGTGTTGGTGGTGCTGCCACGATCCACATCGGCCTGCGTGAGGGTGTAGGTGGCCGTGAACGTCGTGGACGCAGCCGGAGCCAGCGTCGCGACCGAGGCGGGCGTGAGAGGTCCGAGCTCACCGGTGCCGTCGAACGCAGTCTCGTTGACGACCACGTCGGCCAGGGTCACGTTGCCGGTGTTGGTGACCACGAAGGAGTAGGTGACCTCCTGACCGACCACGTAGGAGGCCTCGTCTGCGGGATCCACCGACTTCACGACCGTCAGCGCAGGGCTGGGCAGCGAGGGGATCTCGACCGTGGAGGGCGGGGCCTCGACCGGCGGGCCGACCGGCGGTGTGCCCGTGGCGGTGGCGGTGTTGGTGGTGCTGCCACGGTCCACATCGGCCTGGGTGAGGGTGTAGGTGGCCGTGAACGTCGTGGACTCAGCCGGCGCGAGGGTGGCGACCGAGGCGGGCGTCAGGGGCCCGAGCTCACCGGTGCCGTCGAACGCGGTCTCGTTGACGACGACGTCGGTGAGGGTGACGTTGCCGGTGTTGGTGACCACGAAGGAGTAGGTGACCTCCTGGCCCACGCCGTAGGAGAGCTGATCGGCGGGGTCCACCGACTTCACGACCGTGAGCGACGGGTCTGCGACGGGGTGGCTGGTGCACGTGGTATCGCCCGTCTCGCAGGAGGCGGGGGGCGTGGTGCCGGTGGGGATGACGTAGTTGGTCAGGACGCCGTCGCCGGTGGCGGGGTCGTTGACCGTCACGGCGTAGGTGATCGTGGACTCGCCACCGGCAGGGATGAGGCCCGTGATGCGGAAGCTGCCGTCCGTGACGGGGGCGATGGTCAGCGGGCTGCCGGCGGAGACGACGGGCGCGGAGGTGATCTCGGCGTCGTCCAGGACGGCCGTGAGGTCGTCGGTCTGATCCACCGCGGCGGGGGCCGTGCCGTTGATGTTGGACAGCGTGATCGAGTAGGTCACGGTCTGACCCAGCTCCAGCAGCGTGCCCGAGGGCGGCGTGGAGGTCTTGGTGATGTTCAGCTCCGAGCACAGGCCGCTGTCCTGCTGTGAGGTCGCGCCGAAGAACTCCAGCCCCGTGACGGCGAGCGCGGTCACGGCCACCGGAGCGGTGGACGCAGCCGTGGGCACGTCGTTGATCTCGTAGAGGGTTCCCTCTGCGCCGGCCAGGTAGACGTTCCCGCCGCTCTGGGCCGCACCGAAGGAGACCGGCACCGTGCCGACGTTGGTCACTGTGAAGTCCGGGGCGATACGGAACAGCGAGCTGCCGAACTGGCCCAGGCCGATGGCCAGCAGGTCGCCGTCGGGCAGGGAGAGGAAGTCGCCCGCGGAGCCGAAGCCCTCGGGGAACGAGGCTCCGAACTGGGTGGCGACACCGGTGATCGGGTTGATCCGGTAGATGCGCTGAGAGGTCTCCGTACCGCTGGGAGCTGCGCCGACCAGGAGGTCCCCGTCGGGGAGAGCGCTGAGGGCGTTGATGAAGTAGCCCGCGGTGGGCAGGCCGACCACGGCAACCGACCCCAGCTCGGCCCCGGTCTCGGGGTCGAACGTGAAGACGGAAGCGCCGTCGTCGAGGATCCCGTACATCACCAGGCCGTCGGCGGAGAAGGCGATGTCGGTGTAAGCGGCCTCGGTGGGGGCGCTGTTGAGGAGCTCACCCGTGGGGGAGTACCGGTTGATCACGGGGGTCGCGCCACCGGTGTTGACGTAGATGTCACCCGGCTCGCAGATCGGGGCGGCGTTCGCCGAGGGAACAGGCAGAAGCACATTCATGGCCGCAAACATCGAGGCGACCAGAGCGAAGATCGCCAGAATTGATGTTCTTCGGGTTAAGCGGCCCGGGCCGCGTCCCAGTTCGACGGATGGATTCTGGGAAGAAAGCATTGACACCCCACGGTTGGCTATCAGCGTCCCGTGCAGTGAACGACGAGCGCCGGGTTGGCGTAGAGGAGCCAAGCCGACGCCCCCACGTGCCGCCCACCGTACAGGCTCGTAGACGAGGGCGCACATGGTGCGGCTGCGACCCGGGAGAGTCAACGTCCGCGCCAATGATCGGACAGCGTTGCGCCTTGGCAGACCGCACACCACGGCGCTATTGCTAGAGCGATCTGCGGCGACTTGTGCATCAATTGACTACTCTTGATACCTAGGAGCAGCGGAAATCCTATGGTGGGGCGCTTGGAAGTCGGGCGGAGCGATGTGCCCTTGTGGCCTAGCCGGGACCTGAATGACCGATGCAGCGGCTGACGTAGCGTGTTTCGATGACGACACGACGACGACACCTGTCCCCGCCTGTGTTCGCCGCGACGATCGGCGCTCTTGCCGTGGCGGTCGCAGGATGCTCTGGCCCGGCCGAGCCCGATGAGCCGACCCTCGACGGGGCCATCGAGGCTGGTAGTTCGCTGATCGATGGTGAGTCGCGGATTCAGGACGTCCTCATCACGCCCCACCCCGGCCGCGGCGGGGCCACCTTCGAGGTCCCGGGATCAGAGCTGGGGAGGTTCTTCAAGATGTCATGCCTCGGTGAGGGCGAGGTGACCCTGCGCGTCAACGGGGGCGACCGAACCACCGAGCAGCGTTGCGATGACGGCACCATCGGGATGGGCTTGGGCACTGATGGTGATGGGGCTGTCATCGACAACCAGACCCCGGTCGAGGTGCAGCTCCTCGCCGCTGACGACGTCTACTGGGTCGCGACCACCTTCACCCAAACAGCACCCTGATCAGCACGCCCGGGCCCGTGGTCACGTCCGACAAGTTTGCTACACCAGTGGCCGTCGAGACGGCGGCTCGTCTTCGCGCACGGGACCGTTCTAGAGGGGCGGCATCGCGACCGACTAGGACTGGGGGTTGCTGCTCTGCTTCTTGACGGTCGGGATCACCCGGCTGGCAACGATCTGGGCGGCCACGATCCGCACCTTGGTGTTGGAGTTGACCGAGATGCGATGGATAGCGGCGAAGGCGTGCTCGGCGTCGACCCCGAAGCGCTCCATCACGATGCCCTGGGCCTGGCCGATGATGTGGCGGGAGGCCAGGGCCTGCTCGAAGGAGTCCAGAAGGCGGGCCTGGTTCAGGGCGATGCCTGCGTGGGAGGCGTACAGCGCAGCCAGATCCAGCTTCGCGGTGTTGTCGAAAGCGTCGCGCGCAGATGAGTACAGCGTCAACGCCGCCACGGGCTTGCCCGCGAGGGTGAAGTGCAGGCTGACGGCGGAGTTGAGCCCGAGTGCTGCGGCTCGTGGTCCCCACCTGGGCCACCGCTCGTCCTGGCCCAGGTCCCCGCTGCGGTACCAGGTCTCGCATCCGAACGCGTCGACGGTCGGACCTTCGCCGAGCTCGTACTGCAGATCATCTGCTTGAGCGGCGGTGGGAGAGCTGGATGCCAGCGAGATGAAGCTGCCGTGCAGCTGGACGGTGAGGCCGGCGTGGGTGGCGTCGTCGACGTACTCGATCGCGCTGGAGATGATGCGATTGACCGTGTCGACCAGGCCCACGGTGTTCTGCAGGTCCACGGCCCGCTTCGCCAGGTCGTCGGCGTCGTTGGGAAGATCCATCCGACCTCCTCGACGATCTGGGTCCGCCGGTCCAGACGTTCCGGCAGCTCGTGGGTGGCCTGCCAGGCTACCGAGAATGGACGATCTCCGCCCGGGAGAACGAGCCGCCCGGACGGCGGAGATCCGTGGTCTCGAGAGTTGCACGGATGCTCGGCTGAGCCTCGAACGCCAGACGGGGCCCCGGGAAACCCGGGGCCCCGTCTTGGGTGATCAGGCGCGCTGGGTCAGAGGCTCTGGCCCTGCAGACGACGGCGACGCGCGAGGGCGAGCCCCACGAGACCGGCCGCCAGAAGACCCCCGGCGGCGCTGATCAGCGATGCAGCCGATCCCGCTCCGGTGTCGGCCAGTGAGCCGCCTGTGCCGGTAGTGGCGCTGCTGGTTGTCGGGGAGTCACCAGCCGGCGCGGTCGTCTCGGTCGTAGGAGTCGAGGCGCTCTCCGAGGGCGACTCGGTGACGGTGACAACCGTGCTGGCAGTGTTAGTGAGCTCCACCTGGGCCACAGCGTCGCCGGCGACGGTGAACGTGTCGGTCTCGATCCCGTCGATGACGAAGACGGGCTCGCCCCAGTTGATGTCGGCGATCACGGGCAGGCCGGTCTCGACCAGGGTCACGGTGGCACCCTCCGGAAGATCGGTGACGGCGGTAGGCGTGCCATCAGCCAGCACCTCGAGCTGCCCGGCGGGCTGGCCGTCGACGGAGTAGCTGACCGTGAAGCTGGTGTCGGCCGCCACCTGAGCGGCGGCGTCACCCGTGACCTGCTTGGCGAGCTGGAAGCTCCCGGTGGCGATCGCCTCTGCGAAGGAGACCTGCGCCGAGCCGACCACAGGGCCAGCTTGCGTCGTCTCGAAGGTCGCGAAGACCTGGCAGGCGATGGCGTCGGTCCCGGGCGAGCTGGACCAGGTGATGTGCTGCATCGAGGCAGACTCGGCGCTGAGCTCAAGGCTGACCTGGCTTCCGGCCGGTCCAGTGACGCACAGCGTGATGGTGACGGGGCTGGAGGGGTCGGTGCCGCTCACGGTCAGGATGCCGTCGGTGATCGAGCCGGGGCCCTCGCACACGGCCACCGTCGCTTGGTCGGCACCGGTACCGGTCGAGGAGAGCACGATGGGCTGCTCCAGGACGTTGGTGGTGACGGTGATCTCGGCGGTCTCACCTGCCATGACGGGCTCCGTACTGGTGGCGGCCACCTCGAGCACAGCCTCCTCCGGGACCTGAGCCAGGATGGCGGCCTGCTGCTCGGGGCCCATGTTCTGGGCGCAGAACTCCGCAGCGGCCGGGTCCCCGGCCAGCAGATCGAGATCGCTGACGCACCACACCAGCTGCTGACGCGTGGCGCGAGTGCTGACATCGGCGTCGGAGGCCGTCGAGCTGAAGTAGCCGGTGTTCTCGATCGTCACCGCCATCTCGTGGGTGAGGATGTGGGCGATCACCGTCTCCTGCTCACGCGTGAGGCGCTCGTTCCCGTCGAGCCAGACGTACCCGGGAATCGGGGTGCTGCCCTGGGCGATCTCGCCCTCGGCCGTGGTCCCCGCGCAGACCTCGTTGCGCGCGTCGGTGCAGTACATCCACTCCGAGACCGGGCCAGTGCCTTCGACGAACCGCACGCCGCAGACCGGAGCACTGGTGTCGGGATCATTGTCACCGAAAGAGTTGTACAGGGGCACGACGTTGCCCTCGTTGTACTCCGCCAACCGCTGACCCCACACGCGCAGCAGGTCGAACTCCACGGCCGTTGCCGGATCCAGCGCCGTCGCTCCGACACAACGATCAGCGGTGAACTCGCCCACGGGCGGCTGAGGCTGCTGGCCAACGGCCTGGGCCGAGGGCTGCAGCAGGACGAATGAGGCGAGCACGACGGCCAGCACAGCAGCAGCCGAGACCAGTCGTCGAAGAGAGCTGCGCGGATCCCGGCGTCGGGCGAGCGCGAAGGCAGCAGACATGAGTGTTTCCCCCTGAGGTGTACGTGTGAGCGCCCACCAGCTGTCCGCGGCGGCGCGCTACCACCGTAGGAGACTCGTCTATGAGATGCACCTCGCCCTACCGCCCGGCGCGTCACATGCGCACCGTACAGCCGTGCAGCACTCCGCGCCGGTCGATCTCACGGCCCTGCGCCAGCACGCGGATGTAGCTCACGTGTCTCTGGTAACGGCGTTTCTCAGGGCTAGCCGGTGGCCCACCCTCGCGTGACACGGTCAGCGCCATGGACGCGCTCTGGCTGGACTGGTGCGAGGTGACCAGCACCCGCCGGGAGCCAGACCCCTCCCGTCGGCCGTCGTTGCACGCGCTGCTCGAGACCGCTGGAGTGAGCAGGTACGCCGAGGTCACCCACGCGATGCGCCAGCAGACTGAGTTCATCCGTGGCCGCTCCTGGCGACACCTCGAGCGAGCAGACCTTCCCGTTCAGGTGGTGCTGGGTGCCGACCCTGCCGGACAAGGAGCACGGCAGCGGCTTCGTGGTGGACTTGGAGGCCGCGTTCGAGGCGCGGATCGCTGAGTTTTGGCACTGCTGGCCAGGTGCTGCCCCCGATACGGTCGTGACGTGCTTCGTCAAGCAACCCAGGCACGTCGCGGTGCGTCGCGACCTGCCCGCGAACCTGCGGCGCTACCTGCCCTGGCTCATGCAGCCGCAGGCCCGTTAGTCATCGACGACAGTCAGGCCGTTGAAGACCAGCGCGCGCCGGAAGTCCTCCTTGCTTGACCTCTCCAGGTTCGGGACCGACACACTGACTGACCCTGCGTACTGGTTTCCCAACTCCGCATCCTTGAACAGCGACAGGGTCACCTTCGTGACGACGAGCTCGTAGTTCGAGCCCAAGCCGTAGTTCTCGTCGACCAAAGAGATGACGTCGCCGACCTGTGGAAAAGCGGCCAGGTACACCGTCCCCAGGACGGTCCAATCACGCCACGGCGTGGTCACGCTCAACACGATCTTGTGCATCGCTCTCCGACTCCGATCGTCCGATCCACACTAGATCAAGCCGATCCCGAGCGCTGAACGACGCACTGCCGGCCACCGAGCCGCGCCCCACCTGACTTCGAGATCTCACAGATCAGCAGCACCCCACCCACCGCCCGGAGCGCAGCAGTTTCAGACCGACGGGGTCTTCTTAAAGGCACCCCTGCCACTCGACGGCCTTGGCAATATTCGTGAGCTCGGCCCATCTGGCAGGGCACGCTCGCGCTCCTATCCGAAGTTGTGGTCGTACCGGAAGAGGAACGCTGCCATGGCGTCGCGGGCGATTGGGGATGTTGGCTGGAAGACCCTCCGCCCGTCTGCAGTCGTCCAGCCGGTGGAGAGTTCCGTGAGACTCATCCACGTGATCTCGTTGTAGAACTGGGTGCCGGGCGGGACGTCGACGAAGTCGTCGATGCCGGGCGCCACGAGCGGAGACCCCGAGAAGCGGTAAAGGAACGCAGCCATCGCATCCCGGTTGACGAGGGAGAGGGGGCGGAATTCTGCGCGGCCGCCTCCTGCGGGCCAGCCCGTCGAGATCCGAGCTTCAGCGAGCCAGGCGATCTCTCGGTAGAACTGCGTGGTCGGGGTGACGTCGGTGAACGGTGACTGGGTGGGCGGGGTGAACGGTGGGCTCCCCGCGAGTCGGTAGAGGAAGGCTGCCATCGCATCGCGGCGCACCGGCTCCAGCGGGCGGTAGGACCCGTCGGCGTAACCGGTGGTCAGCCCCCGTGTCCGCATCCAGGTGATCTCGTTGTAGAACTGGTCTGTGGGGGCGACGTCGGTGAAGCGGATGGGTTCGACCGGGGGAGCGACCGTCGGCCTGATGAGGTCGTTCAAGTCGTACCCGATCTTGAGCAGGTTGCCCGGGTCGAAGTCAGTGGACTGCCCGTAGGAGGTGTGCACTCCCAGCGTCCCCAGACGCGCTGCCAGGATGCCGAACTCGATCTTCGTTTCCAGAGACGAGCCCTGGCCGATTTGGTGGGTGTAGGCGTCGCACACAGGGTCGCCAGCGAGGCAGACGTCGATCGTCCTGCCCCACACGCGGGTCGGCAGATGCAGTCCCGAACCTGACGGCAGGATGCTCAGGTGCGACATACCGGTGGTCGTGGTCACGACGCGTGACATGGCGGGGCCGACACCGAAGCCTCGAGACGGGTTGCCCACCTTGGTGCCGGCGACACCTTCGAGCGGATTGCGTCCAGGGTCGGCTATGAGGGCGACGCCCGAGATCTGGGAGGTGGCGTGGTTGCCGCGCCTGGCCAGCGCGAGGTGGATGACCCACGCTCCCTGGGAGTAGCCCGCGAGGACCACTTGCTGGTCTGGACAACGGACGTACTGGTCGTCCAGGGTTTCGATGAGGTTGTCGGCTCCAGTCTGGACGCTCTCCATATACCCCGGTCGCGACGTCATGTCGAAGGTCAGGAAGTTGTTGCCGATGTCCAGGACGGCGCTTACCAGCGACGGTCCGGACCAGGATCCGATCGGCAGCGCCGGATATTCCAGGGCTACCTCGGTCACGGTGGTCTTTCCCTCGGACGGGAGGCGGACGCCGTCGCGGATGCGCTCGACGATGCGGCCGTAACCGCCATGCTCGGTGGCGCTCTCGCCAGATCCTCGGACGCCGATGAACAGCACCTGCGTGCAGGCCTTCGTCGGCAGCTGCCACTGGCTGGGAACAGACGTCCAGGTGGAGGCCGCGGCAGGGGCAGCTGTCGCCGCGACCATGACGGGTAGAGCAACAGCTACAGACGCGATCAGACCCGCGAGGCGTCGTCGAAGGGATGTGCGCACGAGTCTCCTTAGGCGGTTCAAACCGAGTTCAATGAGAACCTAGCGCGGGTCCAAGTTTCACGCGCGTCGTTAGATGGGCTTCGGCAGGTCTTCGGAGGTAGCTGACGGAGGTGAGGTGATGCCGTCCAGTCTCCGGGAACAGAAGGAACAGACCCTGCCGTCCCGGAGCTCAGTGGCTCCAGACCGACGGGGTCGTTTCGGTGGGAAGGTACTCGAACGCGCTACAGAACCTGGGCGGTCGCCAGCGTTCTCCGTGCCTGGACTCGGACGCTCGAATCTCCACGAAAGAGGCAGCCGTCTCGATGTGATCGGCCGCGGTCGCCGGTGACGCAAGGACCAGCGTTGACGTCCGGGACCTGCTCTCGCACGGCGCTTTCCGTCCCGTCGGCTGTGCCCTAGAGCCTAGATGTGCGGACATGGCCGGGAGCACGCCGGCAGATGTCGGACGCGCTCCCGGCCCGCCCTGTGGTGGCCCCCTACTTCTGGGCTGCCTCGTACTGCTCGCGCACGCTGGCCGAGATCCGGCCACGCTCGTTGACGGCGATCCCCTGCGCAGCCGCCCAGGCGCGGATCTTCGCCAAGTCCGACGACTTGCTTCGTGCCGGAGTCGTTGCCGAAGAGGCTGCGCGGCCAACACGTCGGCCAGCCGTCTTGTAGGGACCAAGGAGCTCCGCGAAGGCCTCGCGGTTTGCTGCGCCGAGGTCGATCTCGTACGTCCGCCCCTCGTGCGCGAACGTCACGCTCTGGACGTCATCAGTCACCGAATCGTCGAGGTCATCGACATAGGTCACGGTCGTCTTCTGCACCATCGGGAGCTCCTGTTCACGGGCATCTTCTGCCCAGTTAGGTGGGCATCCTGCCATACCCGTGGACCTACCGTACTCGCCGCAGCTTTCGGAGAGTCTTGGCCGTTTGCGCCGTGCCACGCGGACGTGTGGTTATCCTAGGTCCGCTGAGACAACTTAGCGGTGACCGGATACTCGCGTCGCCAGATACATGCAGGGGGCTGCAGTGCAGAACGAGAAGAAGCGCTTGCGCGCGGAAGTAAACTCCACGGTCGAGGTTCACGGGCAGACAGTGCCGGACCGGTGTGCCCGGTGCGGGCGTCGCTACCGGGAGCGAACTAGAGAGGCCGCCCGCTGGAACGCGGACTTCAAGTCGGGGTTTGTGACGGGATTGATCTGTCCCGGATGCCAGACGGGCGCGGAGAACCTCGAAGCTGAGATCAACCTCATCGAGGCGGAGCACTCGGAGCGAGTCGACTGGCTCAGCCTCAACCAGGAGGAGCGGGCTGAGCTCATCGTGAGGGCCATCGAGCAGCGGGCCGTGGCAGTGGTGCGAAGACATCGTGACCTCGCAAGCATGGCTGGTGAAACCACACTCGCGATTGACGTCGAGAATTGGGTCAAGGAAGCCGTGGACGGGTGGCCCGGAATCGCTGGTCAGTCCAGCGAGGTTTGGAAGACGGCCTACGCGATTGCGGAGGACACGATCCGCTCCATCATCGAAGCCTCTGGTCAGGCTAACGATCCGGATGCGTGAACCGCGACCGTCGCCCGGGATCCTCAGCTCAGGCGACTGAGTTCAAATATAGCTACGAGCCCTAGTAAGGCGGGATCAGCCTCAACCAAGCATTCGCGCAACTGGGGATAACTTGGCGGCGCGACCGTTGGGCGCCTGAGGAACTCCGCCGAGAGCGGCCGTAGCTAGTATTAGCCATGTCACGGACCCGCATGGGTCGTCAACAGCAGGGGGATTTTCATGACCAAGTTCACTATAACCGTCGAGACACGATCCGAGGACCGGAAGATCCGCGTTGCTCCGCTGAGAGGCGACGTGGAAGCTCCTGATGTTCTCTCCGCACTAGACCAGTTCAAGGCTGCGCTGAGCCGGGACCCGCTCGAAGACCCTGAGATCCGGGCACGATTTGCCGACTTCTTAGTCGCTGAACAGTTCGCAGATGGCCGGGAGGAGAACTGGCCGACGGAGAAGGCGGACCTGCGGACGTTCAACTCTCAGGACGACATCACACGCCAGATCATCCTTGGCCTGCTCGCCGACCCGGAGAACGCGGACTTCTCCGACCTCGAGGCGCGTCCCAACGGCCAGGCTCTCGCAGAGTGGGTCTCCGGCCTGCCCGCGTTCGAAGATTACGATGACTGACTCTGTCTCGTAGACATCTCCTAGATGCGACGAGACCCGCTCACCACCATCGCTGGGGTGAGCGGGTCTCTGATACCCGTCTCGCTAGCGAGCCTTCTGAGACGGGGGTTACGAGACGACCATCGGAAGTTGGTGCCACGACGTGACGCGTGACCAGCACCGGCACTGCGACGAGCCGGACACGTTCTCGCCGCGGCAGCCTGGGCCCGACGTCGCGAACCTGGTGCCGTTGGTCAACTGCTGGGCCACAGAGGCACCAGGACTCGGTGCAACTTTTGTCGCTGTCAGAGCTCATAGCGATCGTCTCGCGACCACTCGAGGGTCGTTCGTCGGTAGTCCGATTTGCGAGCTGCGCCGCTGCGACTCGAAGATGAGTCGGCGTCGACGTGCAGATCGACAGGCTTCGTCCCATCACACCGAACTTGGAGCAGTACTCGTGCGCGGCAAGCACCTCCTAACCCTCGTCCCCGTCGTCGCGATGACCCTGACCGGTTGCTCGGCAGGGGGTGGCAACACGGAGATGGCTGAGGCGTTGTACGAGGCCTGCACTGATCAGGGTGGTGACCTGATCAGGCTCGATGGGTCGGCTGTGCTGCTGGAGGTCCTCGGGCAGGACGCACGAGACCTGGCCGAAGGCAGTGACGTCACCGCCGACGACATCCTCGCCGGCGACATGCCGAACCTCGGCGTTGCGATGAGCGTTCTGGCTGGCACAGAGTGCCTCGCTGAGGCGACCGGGTACCCGGGTAACTACGAGCAGTTGCGTGACGGCGAAGACTGGAACGGCTGGGAGTACTCCGTCGCCAGCGGTACGGGCAGCGAGTCGACGGCGATCTTCCGAGCGACTGCCAACGCCGAGGTCTTCGAGATCGTGGCGGACCCGATAGAGGTGGCTCGCGACCAACACGCGGATCTGGGCTGCACGGACGACTTCGACGAGATCCGGTCGGACCCGGGCGACAACTGGACGTCGCGCAGTTGCCACGAGGGCAGCCCTGCAGGTTACAAGGGTGCGGTGTTCGTGCACTTCGACGACGACTCGCAGCGAGAGGCTTGGGAGCAATTCTGGCGTTCCCGAACGAAGTCCCCTGACGCGTTCTACCTCTCGTCCAAGGAAGGCTGGGGGGTGTGGGGGTGGCCCGAGTCGATTGAGTCCCGCGCTCTGGAACTGGGCGCGACCTCGGTCTAGCCGCGGGATCTACAGTCCTGAACGCGTCACGATCGACCCCTCATCCGAACTCACACGCGCGGCTCCGTGAGCGTTGGCGACCCGGCCGCGAGGTCTCCCAGTAGCCGAGACAGGGGCCACGAGACGACCGCCTGAGCTCGGTGCCGGTAGTAGGTCGCCTCGGACCAGCCGACCGTCTTGGCCGCCTCCACGACGCCCAGTCCCTCGGCCTCCATGAGGTGCTCGACCTTGCGGAGGTTCCGGGCGACCTTCTTGAGGTCGGGGGCCGCCCGGCCGAACCTCACCCCGCGGGCCTTGGCCGAGTTCACCCCGACCTGCACCCGCTCCTGGATCAGCTCCCGCTCGTACTCGGCGAACGTGGCCATCAGGTGGAGCATCAGCCGGCCCTCGCGGGTGGAGGGGTCGATGCCGTCGGAGATCGACCGCACCACGACGCCGCTCTCGGTCAACGCCTGGACGGTGGTGATGACGTCGATCATCGAGCGCCCGATCCGGTCGATGCGCCAGACCACGAGCTCGTCTCCCTCGCGCAGCCGTTCGTCCACGGCCGACCACCCCGGCCGTGGCTTGGTCGCCTTGGAGCCCTAGACCTGGTCGGAAAAGATGTCGCGCTCGGCGACGCCTGCTGCCAGCAGCGCGTCGCGCTGCAGGTCGTCGAGCTGCTTGTCGATGGTCGAGGTGCGTGTGTGCCCGAAGCTCACTGGATCTCATCATCAGTCTGTGGCTGGTGTTCCGTCTCCTGAAGCTCAGCTGCTGCCGCCGCCGTCTTGAGCTTGAGGTACTCCATGCGCTCCCGCGGACGGGGGTCGTAGATGCCGGCCGAGCGATCGGCCCTGATTCGCTGCTGGTAGCCCTGCTCAAACCTGGCATCGCTGAGGTTGGTTCGCAGGCGGCGAGGGCCGCTTCCAGAAGGGTCCCGCTGCGCCGCCCGCGCGAGGCCGGGGCGTGCCCGGTCGAGCTTCTTCAGTCGCTCGATCGATGCGTCGTGAGCGCGAGCCTGTTCCACCCGTTGCGTGAGCACGGCGTGCAGCTGAGGGTCGAGGTGGGCCTGGACCCGAGCGAGAACCGCGTCTCCAATGCCGATTTGGTTGGCTGTCTGCTCGAACGCTCGACGCTGGTCAAGGGTCGACGGAAGTCGGCCGTGCCAGGTCTCTTCCAGTTCGGCCAGACCGTCGAGGCGCGACTGCATATTGTCGGTGGTCGCCCGGATCTGGCGCACCTTCGACCGGTGGTGCTGGCGGGCGGAGGCGACCGCCCGTATGACGGACGAGATCGGCGCTCGTGCGTTGGTGTCCTGTGCGGTGTCGGTCCCGGAGGCGGAGGGCGGCGTTTGCTCGAGCGGTTGATCCGACACCGCCGACGCGACGTTAGGCTCGCCGACCAGAGCAGGGGAGGCCGACGCGGAATCGGCTACGACAGGTCCAGAGTCTTGTTCGTGGGTAGTGACCACCGGCACCGGCGGCGAAACCGACACCGACACCGACACCACCGGCTTGCCGCGCTCATCGGCCGTCGTCGGGCAGTCCAGCGATCGCCACAGCACATCGAGGTAGGCGGCTTCGTCTCGGGACAGCTCGTGCTGGTCGCGCATCGCCTCGAGGTTCGCCTCTCGGATCGATCGCAGAGGACCGATCCACGCGCTGCGCACGATGACCTTCTCGTCAGCCAGGTCCGCGAGCAGCTCGCTGGACATGCCCCGGTATGCCGTCGGCGGGTTGTCGAGGATCGTCCGTTGGGCCCGAGAGACATCGGCGTGCTCGGCCGCCAGGACCTCGCGACGATGCGCGATGCGGCCTTCGAGCGCTGCCACGTCGGTATCGATCGCTGCCTCAAGTTCCGCGAGACGTGCAGAGCTCTCCGCTCGCCGGACCGACATGCGCCGGTCCAGTTCCTGCTGCTGAGCCCTGAGCTCGGCCACCGCGGGCAACAACAGGTCAGCAGTCGTGGCCGCCTGGTGCTGCGCGACGTTTCTCTGGATCGCGGCTTCCACATCGGTTAGACGGAAACCGTCACCGAGACCCTTGCCCGAACCAGGCTGGCCTCCCCGACGCAGGTGAGCACGAGACGGCTCGGCGACGGTCCCGTCGGGCTGAATGAGCATCTGGCCGTAGCTGACGTCCTTGCCGCGTTGTTCGATGGTGACCCGGTACTCACGAGCCGCGTCGCTGAGAGTTTCCCAGGACTGGCTGCGCGGATCGGAGAGAGCGCTCCGAATGCGGGCCTCGAGCTCGATCTCGGAGAAGCGTTCGGGCTCAGGGTCTACGCCGATGTCCAGCGCTGCCGCTCGGTCCTGCTCACGCAACAGATACCGATCGAACTCTCGGCGACGGCGGTACTCACGGTCCTGGGTGCTGGATGTGCCGGCAACGCCCTTGAGCCGGACGTAGTTCTCGGCAGCCAGGAGTCGCCGACGACGCTGGGTAGCGCTGATGCCAAGGGGCATGTCGGCCTCGGCCCGTGCTCGAAGGGCGTTGATCTGAGTCTGGGCGGCGGCTGTGATCGCCTGCATGTCCCGGCGCTGCTCGAAGCAGTGCTCGCGCAGCACCCGGTCGTGGTGGAGCGCGAGCCGCGCGTGGGTGACGACGTTGGAATCGAGGCTCAGACCGGTCTGGACGTGGATCGCACCTACGACGATGTGGTTGTGGACGCAGCCTGAACGGCCGTTGACCTCGGTGACGATCAGTACCGGATGTCCGGAGAACCGGTCCTGAGCCAACGCTCGGCCGAGCTCCTGCGCCTGCTCCCAGGACGCCGGGTCGTCAGGGTCGAGCTCGTCGGGACCGAAACTCTGCACGAGGCAGTACGCCTGGAGGTACCGAGCCTCGTAGATCGTGTGACCCCGGGAATCGGTGACGACGATGGCAGAGCCGTCCACGCCGCGCCGGGCCCTGCCACGTTCGTCGACCTCGACCTTCGCTCGGACGCCGTCCTTGCCGTGCTGGACCCGGACCTGGCGCAGGCGCTGCTCGAAGAGCACGACGGGGGAGTTGATCGCCGAGATGGCGACGGGATCCTTCATGACGTAGCGAATGACCGCGGCCGAGGTGCGCGTGGACTGCGCCGAGATGGTGACCATGGTCGGTCAGCTCGCCTGCGCGTCGGACTTCGCTACCGCTGCGTCCGTCGCTCCCTGCACGAAGTGGACGAGTAGATCCTCCATCCCCGTCACCGCTCGCTTCGAGGCCTGGACGGCCTCGAAGGCCTCGCGCACCTCTTCATTGGTGACCTCGGCGTCGAAGTTGAGCTTGCGCATGATCGTGTACAGCGATCCCTGGGAGTGGGACAGCCTGTTACGGCAGTCCGTGAGGCCGTCCCAGAGGTCGGCGGGAACTTCGATCGTCCTCGACGTGGGCCACGAGCCCGGCTGACCGGCGAGCTCCCGCGCCGCCTGGTCGCGGTCGACCAGTAGGCCGCGGACAGCCTCGGAGAAGGAGACGGCGTCGACCTCGACGCCGCGGTTGTGCGCCAGTGCCTGGCGCATGCGGTGCACTGCGGCCCCGGACTTGTCGTCCAGGCGCACTGCGCCACGCAACGGAAAACGCGACGGCTTGGGCCGACGCTTGGTGGGACGGGTGGCGGCCACGGGCCTGTTCTCCTCGAATCGACGATGCACTGATCGCGTCAACGCACTGCCGTCAAGCGGTGCTGACATCGATGCATTGATCGATTCGGGAGCACCAAGAATACCGCCTGTACACCCGCCGGACAAACTTGAGGACCAGTTTGATCCGTCTGACAGATGACCTCGCAAGCTCGGTCATCGTCAGCCGGATCCTGGTCCATCGCGCTCCGCGCTCTCCGAGGATTCCGGCTGCGCCATGCCTCCCCACCTCGCTGTCGCTCGGAGGGGCCCCCAAGGGCTTGTGCCTGAACGACAAGCCCTGCAGGAGATTGCGGCAGGTTTGTGCCAACCACACGCAGATGCTGTCACAGCGCGAACCCGCGGGCTGCGCCATGGGCGATCTTCCCCGAGCGGTGGTCTCCTGGTGGTCTCGCGAGTGTCGTTGCTGCGCCGTTGATCTGACATTCGGGAGCCGCGGGGGAGACCCGGGGTTAGGGCCCGGAGGTGGTGGTCTCTTGGTGGTCTCGCGAGTGTCGTTGCTGCGCCGTTGATCTGACATTTGGGAGGCGTGGGGGAGACCCGGGGTTTGGGCCCGGAGGTGGTGGTCTCTTGGTGGTCTCGCGAGTGTCGTTGCTGCGCCGTTGATCTGACATTCGGGAGGCGTGGGGGAGACCCGGGGTTTGGGCCCGGAGGTGGTGGTCTCTTGGTGGTCTCGCGAGTGTCGTTGCTGCGCCCTCGATCTGACATTCGGGAGGCGTGGGGGAGACCCGGGGTTAGGGCCCGAAGGTGGTGGTCTCTTGGTGGTCTCGCGAGTGTCGTTGCTGCGCCCTCGATCTGACATTCGGGAGGCGTGGGGGAGACCCGCGTCGCGAGGGCGGTCTGGATACTGGTTCTGAGGCTGAGTCGGGAACGGTGGTCAGGGCTCCTGGGGCCCGCTCTCAGGGCTCAGTTACGGCGTCGCAAACGTCGCTTCAGGGCTGCCATGTCCAAGTTCACAGCAGCCCTGAAGTCGAGTCCTCGGGTGGTCATGGCGAGTGCGTTACCGCGCGGTCACACCGCATCGATCGTCCAGCGGCCGTAGCCGCCGACCGCAAAGAGTGTGGCACCAGGCCGTCCGCCTCGTTCCATGCAGGCAGCCGTCCACAGGTCGATCTCCTCGATAGCCGGGAGCAGGTATGTGTGCCCATCGCGGGTGTCGAGCCAGGACATCGCTCGCCGACGACCGTTGCCGATCGGTCGCCCTCGATCCATCACGTAGCCCCCGGTCGATCGGTCGTTCGGATGACGAGGCGGGCGATGTCGTTCTCCACGGCGACGATCCGGACGACGTCGAAGATCGCCGCGCGAGTCCCCAGGCTCGGCAACCCCTCCGGGTGGACCGGCTGGAGCTTGTCGTGGACAGAGCTGCCCATCTTGTTGCTATCGAGGTCCAGCGCGCGCTGATAGAGGCCAAGAGCCTCCGTCGTCTCCCTGGACAGCAGGGAAGCGTCACGCGCCCCGCCGGCCAGGCTCTTGAGGTCCTCCAAAGTGGGGACACGAAGCGGTTCACGACTCTGTCAAGGACGGTAGATCGCGCGGCGGACCGCCATCTCCGTAGACGAGAAACTCGAGCTCGTTGTCGTTGGGTTCCGTCATCGGACAGACCCACCCTCATCGTCCAGGCCGTCGGCGTCGACCTGAACCCCGGGCAGGGGCCCGAGCTGGCGCAGAAGACCGGTGTAGTTCGCCTTCAACTTGGGGTGGCCCTTCTTGACCGGGTCGATGCCGGAGTAGCGCGGATCCATCCAGTGCTTCAGGTCGTACCGCGCGATCAGAGGTTCACCGGTGTTCATCATCTGACCAGGTCGGATGTCGGGATACTTCTTGCTGCCGCTCGTCGCCTCCCGGCAGTGCCACAGGTCGTCGGCCCGCACGATCGCAACGATGTCAGCGATGAACGGCTTGTTCGACACCGGCGAACCCGAGGGCGAGGCTTCGGCGAACCAGGACTTGTACAGGTCGTACAGAAACGTGAACGGCAGCAGGTCCCAGACGAACTCAGTCCTGAACTCCTGCCAGAACGCGCGAACGGGGTCGTTGGTCTCCTTGTACTCGGCCAGGACCTTCTTGGTGGCCTCGGGCTCGGAAAGCGCGTAGTAGTTGCCAGGGTCGGTACTGCCGGCGACGTTGAGCACGTGCCACAGTGCGTACTCCAGGACCTCGCGGCGCTGGAGGTAGTCGTCCTTGATGTACTTGCGCTCACGCCCGGTGAAGCTCTTGTCGAACGGCACGAACAGTTGCCGGCGGTAGAAGCTCTCGCTCTTGTCCTTCACGCGCGGGAACTCGTTGAGGCACTGCACCATGAAGCCGAAGAACTGGTAGGCCATCGGCATCCGGAACTTGCGGTTGATCTGGATGACGTCGTTCGTGACGATCGCCTTGAGGTTAGCCGCCTTGTCGATGAAGGTGCCGACGTCGTTCTCGTCCACGATGATCGCGTTGGCGCGCACCAGCGGCTCGAGCGCGAAGTCCTTGCCGAAGTCGCTGAGCGGGATCGAGGTGTGCGAGCGGGGCCCGCACAGGTTGCGCATCAGCGAGCACAGCGTGCCCTTGCCGTTGTTGCCCTGCTCGGAGTAGAACCACGCGGTCTTGCCCCAGCGCACGTGCGGCCTGATGATCGCGCCGATGATCTCCCACAGAAGATCGGGCACGCCCTCGTGGTCGGAGAGGTCCTCGACCCACGAGACGATGTCCCACTCGGTGCCGTCCTCGGCGTGCGTGATGACGGGGTTGACGGGCAGGTCGACGTAGTCGATGTGGCACTTGGCCAGGAACACCAGCGCCGGGTGGAAGGGGCGCAGCTCCTTGGGCTCGAAGTGGAAGTCCGTGCCGCCCAGGGTCAGGTCGCGAGGCTCGCGGCCGTAGTAGAAGACGCCGTTGTTGACGGCGATCAGGTCTCGGTCGGAGCACTGGTGCCGGCGCGGGGAGTCCTCGCGCAGGATCGCCATGACCTCGGCGAACTCCTTGAGCGCGATCTGCGTGTTGTAGCGGCGCGCGGTCGTGCGGATGTCGTCCTCGCTGGTGGTGTACGTGCCGCGCGAGGGGCCGGTGGCCTGGTACATCGCCAGCAGGTCGTACTCGCGGTCGGTGTCCTTGGCGTTGGGCGCGATGCGGATCACGTGGTGCAGGGTCAGCATCAGCTGGGCCACCTGCCAGTTGGTCAGGTACCGCGGCATCGGGTAGCGCTCGGGGGCGCTGCCGGCCTTGGCGTTCTCCAGCTTCACCACCGCGGTGAGCAGGCCCAGCAGCTCCGACTCCACCATGCTGGCCGTCGGCGGCCGGGAGACGTCGATCGCCTCGAGGTAGGCGCGGGTGCAGTGGGTGACGATCTCGTTGAGCGGGACCATGTCGGTCCGGGCCGCGAAGAGCTTCTGTGTCGCCGACAAGGCGTCGGCGACGGGGTTGGTCTGACTGGTCGAATCTGTCATAATTGAGAGGTACCTTCTGGTCGTGCACACGAGCGGCGAACTCGTGACCGGGGTTGAGTTGATCTAGATGAAGTCCCCGCCTCGGCGGGGCCTTTGTCGCGTCAGGACACGGCGAGGAGGCGACCGAGCTCGGCCTTGCGCGTAGGGGAGAGACGCGGCCAGGTCGCTACGATTCGAGCTGCCAGTGCGTTGGCGAACGCGTCGTCAGACTGGGGCGGCGCAGGGTCGGAGAGGACGCCCGGTGCGTAGGCCCGGGAGCGAGCCGCCAGGTCGGACCGCTCGAGGTCCTCCAGGGAGATCCCGTAGGTGCCGCGCTTGTCGATCCGCATCGCCGGGAGAGCGCCCGACTTGATGCGGTGTCGAATGGTGTCAGGGTGTCCGTAGCCCATGGCAGACGCCTGCTGCACGGTGAGCTGACGGCCGACGGTTGTGGTGGTCATGGGTAACGCCTCGCGAGTAGATCGGTGCGCTCCGTGCATGATGTGCGTGAGTGGGGCGGCGCAATCACGCCCTACTCACGGCCACCGGGTGTCTCAACCCGGCGGCGGCACACCTACTTCCAGCGCCGACCAGCCATGGTCGTCCGTGGGGTCTCGGCATTGCAGCCGAGACCGGCACACTCGTCCCAACGTCGACCAGCCATGGTCGTCCGTGGGGTCTCGGCGTCGCAGCTCGAGACCGGCGTTGTTTTTCCTATCCCGCTGCCGACCTGCGACCGGTCGTCCAGCGAAACGGCCCGTGACTGGCCGTGCCTCTACTGTAGGCGAGTCACACGATTTTCGCAAGACGCATCAGAGTACGATGTGGAAGAAGCATGGTTTGGCTGATTTTTGAGGAGGTCGCAATGACCCACGAGGTGTTCAGGCGACGCCTGCGGGAGGAACGTGCGAGGTCGGGGCTGAGCCAGTCGGCGCTTGCCGCGGCGCTGGGCCGGTTGCTCCAGCGACACCTGGACCCTAGTGCTGTCGCACGGATGGAAGCTGGCGAGCGGTCGGTTCGCCTCGAAGAGGCTGTGGCGGCTGCCGAGGTGTTGGGTCTACCCCTCGGTGCTCTGCTGCGTGACCGGGACGCGATCGACGATGAGATCGGTGAGCTAGAGCGCGATCTCTCGGTGGCCGAGTGGGAGACCAGCCAGGCGGCAGAGGCCCACCGCACGGCACGGGACAGCGCGGTGGGGCTACGGCGTCGCATCGCCGAACTGCGCGCCATCCGCGGCGATTGACGGTCGACGACGTAGAACCTGTAGGACCTGTGTAGGGCCTTGTCTGGTCGCGGTCCTACGCATGTTCCGCTCGACTATGAGCAAACTACAGCCACGTAGGACGTGTACCACCAGATTCGCAGGTCTCTATTGTGGTTGGCCTCCGCAGGGATAGTGGATACAGGAAGTCTGGTCTTTCCAGGTGTCACCTTTTCGATTACTCGTCCTACAGTTCCTACATGTTCAACAAACCTGTTCTGACCTGCGAGAACGCTGTAGGGCGTGGGGTAGGACATGCGTAGGACCAGGTGCAGCTGGTCCTACCGTTGCCCGTCGCACTCGCCCCGCGACCAACCCGGTGCGGAGCGCCGGCAAGGATGATGCCCAGACAGTCTGGCAGCGAGCCGCTGGCCGAAGGCCGGTATACCCAGTGAGACGTCCAGTGCATGACGAGCGGCCTGCGGTCCTCTCCGACCCACTCGCCCACATCGTCGGACGAGGAGCGCGAGGGGCCCGCGCGCCGATCTGGAAGCCACCGGGATCGGCCCGCTGACCAGAGGCTGCGGCGCGGTGGCTACCTCGATTCGCAGCAGGTCGGCCCGCTCCCGCAAAGTCAGGTAGTGGGGCGATAGCCGTGCGATGGTCGCGATCACGACGTGGACGGGCGTAGAACCACGGCCTCCACCGCACGGGCCCTGGCCCCACCGCTTGGAGTGCCGGCGACGATCTCGTGAGGGCTTCAGTACTACTCGCTACTTGGCGAGCCACCACACCGACGACTTTTTCCACCGTCGGAATCCGGCTGTCTTGTAGGCAGCCTCGAGTCGCGCCTTGGCCTGGTCTCGCTCGGGACCGTCTGGGTAGGGTCCACCTCCGCCCAGCTGCTGCGGCTCCGGCACGAGCACTACGACGGCTTCGTCCCGATCGCGCTGCAGCAGGTCGAGCACCTGGTCGACGATTCGGCCGGTCAGCCTTCGACCGCGCCAGGTCTCATCGAGCCAGAACCTGTCGATGAGGAGCCCTAGCCAGTAGCGGGAGTGCTTCTGGGAGATCGCCGCGGCGGCAGCCGTCAGCACCATGGCATCGTGGCCGACGCAGTCGCCGGCATCGGCCAGATCCGGTGAGTCCGGGTTGAGGGTGATCCACCCGTTCATGCCGCCGATCGGCTTTGGGCCGTCGGCATCATCGTCGTCGTAGGTGATCTCGACCCACAACGATCGCAGAGCGTTGTACCCGTCTTGGCCTTCGCGCTCGATCCGAACACTGACGTCGACCAACTCGGGGTCGAACTCCTCTTCGTCCTGTGTCATGGGCACAGGCTAGGTTGCGGGACTGACAATGAGCCGGCGTGCGAACAGTGCGCAGGATCGGTTGAGCCGGGCAGCTGCCCGACGGCGACGCGGCCGATGCATCAAGTTGGCACAGTCAAGTCATGCGTCGAGCCGCTGGGGCCCCGGATAGCATCGGCCAAACGGGGGGCGGCAAGGTCAAGGTGCCGCTCTACAACGTTGCTACCCAGAGGTACGACCCTGTCCTCGTCGGCGCGGAGGGGCCAGGACGCCCGCGGATGCCACCGTGAAAAGCTAGCGAGTGCGACGCTCCGTAGCGGGCCCTCGCCTTCAGGTGTCCAGACGCCCCGTTAAGGTCGGTGACGTTGATCTTCGAGGCGTGAGGAGGCGTGATGCGGCTGTCATCGTTCCAGGTGTTGCGATACAAGAACGTGCTGGACTCGACCGAGGTGGTCGTAGAGGATGACGTCACGACCCTCGTCGGGATGAACGAGTCCGGGAAGTCCACGATGATGGACGCGCTCTACCGGTTGAATCCAGTCTACGGCGATGACTTCGCGGAGCTTGAGGACTACCCCCGCTGGAGACGGAGTCGTGACAGCCGTAGTGAGGACCTCTCACAGGTCTCGCCCATCAAAGCGACCTTCTACCTGGACCAAGCCGATCGCGACGCCCTCGCGAAGGCCGTCGGCGAGGGTGTTGTAACTGCCGAAAGCGCGATCGTCGGTCGCCGGTACAGCGGTGAGACGTGGGCGTGCATCGACGTGAACGAGGCTCGATTCCTCGAGAACGTTCTCGACGGGCACCTACACGCGCACGCCCTGGCTGAGCATCACGAGTCCGTCACGTCCCTGCGCGCTGCGCTACAAGCACTGGCCGAAGAAGAAATCGATGCCGCTAGCCGTGCTGCTGCCGAAATAGCTTCTGCAGGAGCAGAAGTCGAAGCAGCAGGTCAGGCGTCCCCCGCCCCGGCGCTCGGCACAAGCGCAAAGGAAGTGCTCGCGCGAATCACCGCGGTCGTCGGTACCGGAGACCTCGCGTCCGTGGCGAGCTCGGTCGTCCTGGCGCGTATCCCGAAGTTCTTCCTGTTCTCGGACTACCAGAGCCTCGAGGGGCGCGTCGATGTGTCAACGCTGAAGGCAGATGTCGACGAGCAGCCAGGTGCATCTCCTCAGCAGACAGCTCGTGCTCTCTTGAAGCTTGCGAACACCGACGTCAACGCGATGGCCGACTCGAGTTTCGAGTCGAGCACGGCAGAATTGGAGTCGGTTTCAAATGACTTGTCCAGGGAGATGAAGGCCTACTGGAGCACTAACCCCGAGCTCCGCATCAAGATCATGACGGAGCCTGAGACGGTTTCGGACGCGCGCGGTCAACGTAGCGTCGTCCGTTACCTCAACTTTCGAGTCGAGGACCGTAAGCACGACTTCACCAACAATTTCTCTCGCCGCTCGTCCGGTTATAGGTGGTTCTTCTCGTTCCTAGCCGCCTTCAGCGAGTTCGAGAGTCGGGTTGGGGACGTGGTTATTCTGCTTGACGAACCTGGCCTCACTCTCCACGCCAAGGCGCAGCGGGACTTCCTGCGATTCATCAACGAGCGTCTCGCACCGGCAGGTCAGGTTATTTACACGACCCACTCGCCGTTCATGGTTGACCAGATCGAGCGCGTTCGCGTGGTCGAGGATCGCGGTGAGGACGTCGGGTCGGTCACCTCCTCCGACGCGTTGGAGGTGGGTGAGGACAGCGCATTCCCGTTGCAGGCCGCGCTCGGCTACGACCTCAGTCAGAACCTATTTATCGGCGAGCGGAACCTTCTCGTCGAGGGGCCGTCGGACCTCGCGTATCTCGATCTTCTCAGTCGCGCCCTCCGGAAGGTGGGCCGGGAAGGGCTCGACGAGCGCTGGCGCATCCTCCCCGCCGGTGGCTCCTCGAACGTGCCGACTTTTGTCTCACTCCTCGGCCGGAAGGTTTCTGTCACGGTGCTGCTTGACTCGGGTGTCGAGGGAGCAGGCAAGGTTGAGGCGGCGATGAGCGCGAACAAGATTGACAGCAGCCGAGTGGTTCTCGTCAGCGCGGTGCTCAAGCAGAATCACGCCGATATCGAGGACCTCTTCGCGGTAGAGGACTACCTCGCGCTCTACAACGAGGCGCTTACGAGGGCTGTCGCACTCGAGACCTTGCCTCAGTACCACGACCGCATCCTGAAGCGGCTGGAGTCTGCGGGAGAGTCTAAATTCGACCATTGGCGGCCGGCTGAGCTACTGCTCCGCGATCCCGCCCGCGTGGACGCGCTGTCCGCATCAACGCTCGATAATTTCGAGGCCCTCGCGAGGAGAATCAACGCGACGCACCCCTAACGTCACGGACCCTCGCTGCTGCCGCTGAATCGAGGCTGCTGGCGGGGGTATGTGCCCGGAGAGACTTCGAGTGCGCGCTCGTTTGCGAGCGGCGTAATGTTGTCGAGTTCTGTTTCTCGAACTGAACCTCTGGCGTCTTCGCGTTTAGCGCACAGGGTCGGGAGGCTGCTCGCGAGACGCTTTGGTGACCTGCATTCTGCCGTCTGAATCACGTTGCATCGCCACGTAGACGATGTCGTCTATGGCATAGATCCGAAGTACGCGGACCAGTTCGGCGACTTCGATGTACGTCAAGGACTTCCTGCTGCTCCAGTCGGATGCGACGAAAATCCCGTCGAGCCGGTGCGGCGGTTCTTCGCTTCCGTTGAACGAGAAAACGACGCTGTGGATGACGCGGTTGCACAGTTCACGAACCGAGATCCGCTCGTGGTCGCCCTGGTCGAGGTCGAACATCTCCCAGAACTCGTGGCGGCTCCAGAAGTCCGGCTGCTGTCCTGCGGGAGGATGCGAGACCACCTGCACGCGTTCGGCTTGAGCCTCATCGCTGATCTTTCCGGGAGCGTCTAGGAGCTTCCGCATGGCAAAGCTCGCGACCATGACGTCGCGCTCCACAAGGAAGCCTGTACGGTCTGTCCATCGTTTTTGGCCCGCACGCCTCTCGACATCTACAGCAATCCGACCGAGCGCCTCCTTCCATGGAACCGAGTCGCCGATCATTGCCGCACTCTTCCCGCAGCCGCGTTAGCCAATAGGGCGTCCTGCAACGCGGCAACCTGCGACGACGGGACGAAATCTGGACAATACTGCTTGCGGGCCACACACCCAGTCTCGCGCAGACTTACGACACGTCTACAGTGGTTTCCCCGTGCCGAAACTGGGTGGAGTTCCGCTTCAACGTCTGAGTCCTGCACCGATCGCTTCCCAGCGGCGGCCCGTGTCGGAGGCGGCGCGCAGCGACCGGTCTCAGGCGTGCGCCACCGGTTGACCGAGTCGGCGGGCCAGGCGATCGACACGCGCCAGCGCCGTCGGTATGCGGTGATCCCCGCTCATCCCGGCCACGATGCGTGCGGCGCCGTCGCTGTCGAGTCCGCCGGCGGCAGTGACGTAAAGAGGCCGCGTGGAGCGGCCTCGGGTCACGGTGCTGGCATGGGTAGCGGTCCGGAACGGCGTCTTCGCGACCCCGATGACAGGAACGCCGAGTGCTGCCGAAGCATGCGCCCCGAGCCCCGGCCGGCCTGCTGCGTCGAGCGTGGCATAACCGTCGACGACGAGAAGACTGGGCTTCGACGTCCCTTCGAGGACGGCGAGGATGCAGGGCAGCTCGCGTTTGAACAGGGCGCCGGGTTCGTACGGCGCAACGTCGACAACGTCGACCACACGTTCGGTCAGGGGCATCGAGCACTCGAGGTCGGCGTACGTGACGAGAGCGGCGGTGGCCCCGCCGTTGACGCCGTAGTGGACGTCGACGGCGGCGACCACGATCGGCACCCTCGGCGACGGGGCTTCCTCGGTGGTCACGTCGCAACTCTAGGCAGTGCGATGTCGCTCAATCTCATCGTCTCGGGCACGCTCGATCACCGGCGATGTGACTGCATTCCAGGGCGCAGGGTCGTCAGAAGAGCGGCCAGGGCACTGCGGGCATGTCGCCGGCGGGGCCAGGGAACCGCCCTGTCGAGCGCAGCGCGGAGCACCGCGCAGCGAGCGACGCGATCTCCTCGGCGGTGAGCAGCTTCGCCAGGTCCCGCCCCAGGTCGCCGTTGAGCCCCTCCCCGAGGCGCGCGAGGCCGTCGAGCTCGTCGTCGGACAGCTCCTCGCCCAGCCAACCCCACAGGATCGTCCGCAGCTTGTGGTCGCTGTGGAAGGTGAGGCCGTGGTCCACACCGTGCCTGTGGCCGTCAGCCATGGCGAGGACGTGGTTGCCCTTGCGGTCGGCGTTGTTGACCACGACGTCGAACACGGCCATGCGTCGCAGCGCCGGCGAGTCCTCGTGAACGAGGATGACCGACCGCCCGTTCTCGTCCTGGCCCTCGAGCACCGGACGCCAGCCCTCGTCCGGCACGTCGTCCGACGCGACCAGGTCGACGGCACGGTGGTCGGGGTGCTGGTCCTGCCAGAGCTGCACCATCCCCTCGCCGAGGGGGCCGTCGCGCAGCCACGTCTGCGGGACGACGCCCCAGCCGAGTGCCTGCGAGACCAGGTAGGCCGCCACCTCCCGGTGCGCCAGGGTGCCGTCGGGAAAGTCCCAGAGCGGACTCTCGCCGGCGATCGGCTTGTAGACGACGACCACGTCGTCGATGCTGCCGAGGAACGTCGCGTTGGACGCCGTCCGGATGCGACCGGTGAGCGTCAGCTCGCCGGTCACGAGATCCGTCTCGGACATCAGTCCTCGGGGACGGTGCAGGTGTGTCCGTCGGGGTCCACGGGGTAGCCGCAGAGCGGGCACGCGGGGCGGCCGGCACCGACGACCTCGCGGGTGCGCTTGGCGAAGGCGCGGGCCGCACCCACGGGCATCTTCACCAGCAGCACGTCCGTCTCGGCAGCGAGGTCCTCGTCGGACAGCTCGACGTCGTCGGCATCGCCGTCCGTGAGGGGGTAGGCCTCGATCACGACCTGGGCGGTGGCCGGGTCCCAGCCCAGGCCCATGGCACCGGAGCGGAAGAGCTCGGAGACGGCCTCGAGCTGATCGTTGTCGACGAGCTCGGGAGGTGTGCTCACGGGTGCGCTGTAGGGGTTGCCCTCGATGGTGAGGAGCTGGTCGAGGATGGCGTCGATCTTCTCCGAGAGGAGCGCTGCCTGCTGCTTCTCGAGGGCGATGCTCACCAGCCGTGCGCCGGAGCGCACCTGGAGGTAGAACGTGCGCGCCCCCGGGAGGCCGATGGTGCCGATGACTGCCCGGTCGGGCCAGTCGAACTCATGAACACGGGGAGCCATATCGACCACTCTAGGCGCGCGTGCTCGACGTTGGCTCGTGTCCTGCGCCGCCGCCCACCGGAGCTTCGCCCGGCCGGATGCCCTTCGCCAGCCACGAGAGATCGCCCGCGTCGGTGTTCGTGGCGTGGACGCTCGTCCGTCCGGCGCCGTAGCGCACGATGGAGACCGAGGCCGGGCTCACGTTGATGCGTTGGAACAGGTCGAGGTGCATGCCGAGCGCGTCGGCGAGGATCGACTTGATGATGTCGCCGTGGCTGACGGCGACCCACACGGCCTCGGGCCCGTAGTTGGCCTCGACGGCTGCGTCGTGGCGACGGATCGCTGCCACCGAGCGCGCCTGCATGGCTGCCATGGACTCACCGTCGGGGAAGGTGACGGCCGAGGGCTGCGACTGCACCCGCGACCACAGGTCCTCGGCCGCGAGCTCGGACAACGGCCGGCCCTGCCACGCGCCGTAGTCGCACTCGACGAGGTCGGGCTCCACCGGTACCTCCGGCCTGCCCACCTGGCGATCGATGATGTGCTGGGCGGTCTGCCGGCAACGCTCGAGCGGGCTCGACACCACGGCGACCAGGGGGATGGCCGCGAGGCGTTCTCCGGTGAGGGTCGCCTGGTCGCGCCCGACCTCGTCCAAGTCGACGCCGGACGCCCGGCCAGCCAGCAGGCCGGTGGCGTTCGCGGTGGTGCGGCCGTGCCGCACGAGGAGGACTGTCGCCATCTAGTCAGCCTAATGACCCGGGTGGTCCCGACCGTGGTCTGCCTAGCGCGCACGACGGCGGGCGGCCATGACGCCGGCTCCAGCCGCCGCGACCAGGAAGGCGCTGCCGGCGACACCGGGGATGGTGGCGGCCCAGCTCTCCTCGGGAACGACGACGCTGCTGGGGGTGTCCTTGCCGAACTCGCAGGAGGTGCCCAACGGCCACAGCGTCGTCTCGGTGTGGCGTGGGCTCTCGGGTGCGAAGCCGGGCGGAATCTCGGACGAGGCGCAGAGCTGGCCCATGGTCGATCCGAGCGCGGGCCCGTAGGCAAGGGTCCAGGCCAGGACCAGCAGCGGGACGGCAGCGACAGCAAGGCACACCGCAGCCCAGACGACGGGGTCATCGGTCGGCCGAGAGCGGTATCCCTCGGTGACCGTCCTCGCGCGCGGGAACCCGCTCATCCGTCACCTTCGCTCCGCCACCGCGGGTTGAGGCTGACGAAGGCCAGGACCAGCAGCAGTCCGGCGAAGCCCAGCGCCCCGTAGCCCGCACCGCGGCCGTCGAAGGCAAGGACGAGGTCGCCGACGCCGTCGGCGCAGAAGATCTGGAAGTTGCGGACCTCCATGGCCCCGGCCCAGTCCGGGACGACGTTCTGGCAGTGGTGGGTGTCGGAGAGTCGAGCCGTCCCGTAGGCCACCGCCAGGACCACGAGCGCCGCGCCGAGCACCAGCGCGAAGCCGAGAACCCCGCGGGCGGTCGAGACGCGCGACTGAGCTGCAGACATGTCGATGACAGTAGGAGTCACTGTGAGAGATTGCCGGCCGTGCCACCGGCTGCTGTGCGGACCCACCCATTCCCTCCACAACGTGAAGCCCGGGCACGTCGGGGCAATCCTGGCTGGGCTGTGTCACCGGTCGGGTCCCTTCGGCACGCGCGGTGCTGCGGTGGCGGAGCAGCGCCGAGTCGGTCACGCTGGGCGGGTGAGAACGCCACACAGCCGTCACCTGGGCGCAGGCCTGGCACTGCTCGTGCTGAGCGGATTGGGCCTGGCGGCGTGTGCCTCGACGTCCGAGGGGCAGGCGCCGGACGACGTGGTGTGTCCAGCCATCGGCTGGTTCAACACGCTGACGGTGACGTTGGAAGGCGACAGCGCCGGGGTCGATGACATGAAGCTGTGCCTCGGCGAGGACTGCTACCCCAAGGACGAGCCCGCCACGGACGGGTCCGACCTCGCCGACTCCGTCGGGGTCGAACGCGAGGCGACCCGGAGTCGATGGACCTTCGCCCTGATGTCACACGCCCCTGACGAGGTGACCGTCCGCACCTACGACGCCAGCGGCACGATGCTGACCGACGACCTCGTGGCGCCGGGGTGGCGGCGCACCGGCGGCAGCGAAGAATGCGGCGGGCCTCACTTCGGGCGAGCCACCGTCCGGCTCTAGCGGGAGACGAGCGATGAATCAGCCCTGGTACAAGGACCTTCCGGCGAAGGTCCTTCTTCTGGTTGTCGTGGTCGGTCTCGGTCTCTTCGTCTACACGGGCATCGCCATCCTGGTCAGAACGTTGTTCGGCCTGTTCTGACTGTGAGTTGGTCACCACGTCAGCGTGCGAGCCGGTGAACGACATCGGCTAGCAACGGGTGGGAACGTCGCTGAACACCGCGATCACGGTGCTGCCTGCTACGCCCGAGGGATCGGGGGAGGACCTCCATCCGGCGCCCCTGAAACCTCGCATCGGTCACGGCGCGCCCGGCGCCACGGTCCGCTCGCGAACACCGGCGGACCGAGGAGGAGCACCAGCAGGACGGTCACCCCGAGAACGGCGCCGCGTCGGTCCTCGCCCTGGACGAGCTCCTCGGGGATCCGCGGATCGCGCATCGCATCAGCCAGGGGGATCCCGATGACGGCGGCCACGAACACGAGCGCCGGCAGGATCATCGCCACGAGGAGAGATCCGCGCCACAGCCCACCGCGGCGCTGGGCCCAGGTCAGGGGCTGCAGCGCCCGACGCACGAGCAACCGGTCGACCGTGACGTAGAAGGCGGTCAGCCCGGTGCCGAGGACGAGCAGCAGCATCCCGGGAAACGCGAGCGCACCGAGGGGTGGGGAACAGCGGGTGCAGTCGGCGTCGCCCCGAGCATGGCCGTCCCCTGCACGACGGCGACGACCGTGATCGACGCCAGAGCGCCGACGAAGGCGGCGATCGCGAACGGTGCGTACGGGTAGCGCCGGAACGCGGGCGGGGTTCTCACCTCCCCATCGTGACCACGACGGCGGCGCGGTGCACCGCGACCGCCGCGCTGCCACGACATCGGTCCAGCACGTTCACCGCACCGCCACAGCGTTCCGACCGCGAGGCCCGCGCCGGTCGTCGCGACCGTTCGGTCAGCCGCCGAGCGCCGCCAACCGGGCACTCCCCGGTGCGAGCGCCCGCGCGACAGTCACGGCCGACCGCACCGCGCTCTCGTGCGAATCCGCACCCGCCGTGTAGGGGCCGGCGAGCCACACCCCGCCGCCGCCCTGCACCTCCGCCAGCCGTCGTTGCGCGTCGAAGTAGGTGGGCGTGACCTTGCCGTGCTCGTACGTCACGACAGGGTGGAGCGGCTCCGGCAGCTTCTCGGCGAACGTCACCCAGCTGCGGAAGACGTCGTGGCTGTGGCCGGGTCCCCACACGGTGTTCTGCGCGTGCGCGCCGTCCCACCGCACGTTGACCACGGACCACGCCGATCGGTCCGCGGGCATCAGCCGGGTGTCGCCGTGGACCGCGATCCTGGTGTCGACGTACTCGAACCGTGCGAGCTGCGCCCGCATCTCCTCGAGTCCGTCCAGCGGTCCGAGCAGCGCGAGCGCCTGCCGCGCGTTGGTGGCGACGACGACGCGGTCGACCGTGTGCGACCCGCCCGAGGAGTCGTGGACCACGAGGTCGCCCCCGTGGCGCTCGACGCGCTCCACGCCCACCCCCGTGCGGACGTCGGCGCGTTGGACGTCCCGCGCCAGCGCGTCCACGTACGTGCGGAGCCCGCCCTCGAGCGCCACCTGCCGCGGAGGCCGCAACCCGCCCGCGGCCGCCCCCGCGAGGTAATGCAGCGTGTTGAACGCCGCGAAGCCCTGCAGCTCCTCCGGTTCCACGCACCAGAACGAGAGGAGCAGCGGGTGGAGGAAGCGATCGACGAACGCCGCGGGGAGGCGCTGCGCCTCGATGTACTCGCGCGTCGTCGTCGTGGTGTCGTTGCTGGCGAGAAAACGGGGGACACCGGCGAGGAATCGGCGGAACCGGATCACGTCGGCCAGAGCGCGGGGCGTCAGCGAGCGCCGGACGGGGCCGCCGCGCCAGGGCGGCAGCGCGACCGTGCTCCCCGTCGCCGTCGTGGTGAGCGACATCGTGGCGGGATACGGCGTCCGCTCGAGATGGAGCGCGTCGAGCAGGCGGTTGAGGACCGCATAGGTGGGTCCCGTGCCGAAGAACTGGAAGCCCGCCTCCACCGGCACCCGCGCGCCGTCGACCTCGACCTCGATCGTGTGGGCGTGGCCGCCCAGCCGGACGTCGCGCTCGAGGAGCACGACGTCGTGCTCCTGCTCGAGCAGCCAGGCCGCCGTCAGACCCGCGCCGCCGGCACCGATGATCGCGATTCGCATCGTTCTCCGATCCCGGGCGCGCCTCGAGCCCATCCTTCCCGCAGTCGTCGAACCCGCGGTTCCGGGACTCGACGTGTGCCGGTGAGGGCCCCGGTAGCGTTCTGGGCATGACGGACGTGAGCGCGACGAACGCCGCGGAGCAGCGGGTGCAGCAGTTCATGGTCGAGTTCGAGGGGCAGTGGCGGCTCGCGGCCCCGGCCTTCGAGGAGCGCGGAAGCAAGCGGGCGGCATTCGAGGCCTGGCGTGCGCTGATGGACGAGACTCGGCGGCGCCACTTCACCGACGACACCGCCGTCGACCTCGGCCAGTCCTTCGGCAGTCCCGCCGAGTACGGCCCCGCGTCGTCGACGTTCCTGCGGTCGGAGCGGCAGGGCGACGCCGTCCACGTGCTCACGCGCGGGACGTCCGGCCTCAGGCGCTTCCGCGACCACACCCTCCGGCAGCAGGGCGGGGAGTGGCGGATCGCGTCGATCGCCTCCCACCCTCGTGACCCCGTCGAACGGTTCGTCGACGAGCAGACCGTGGCGGTGTCCCTGGGCCAGGTCGCGGAGGACGCGCCCCTCGGCTCGATCTCCGACGAGCAGGCGCAGCTGGACGAGACCCTCAACTTCACCGAGCGCGTCGTCGTCCGTCCGCGCGACGGCGAGACGACGCGCACCGAGGTCTCGGAGGTCGGCACGCTCGTCACGAGCACCGGGGTTCTGGCCGTCCTGGACTTCGGCTACGGCAACGACGACGCCCGGCCGCTCGCCCGCACCGTCGCCCCGGGGACGTACCCGATCGACCGCGTGACCGGGTTCGGGCGCAACGCCGCGGTGCGGGTGCGTTTCAGCGACCGGGTCCCCGTGTCGTGGCACCCGGCGTCGCTCCCGGCGGGCGGACACGTGATCGGCGTCGACGCCGGCTGCGGCTGCATCGTCGACCACGTCGCCTACGCGGCCATGACCCGGCGTGACAAGGCGGCGGTCTACGACCGGTTCACGACGGCGGCGCGCCCCGCCGTCCTGGAGGTCCCGCTCGGAGCGACGGACCTCGGGATTGCCTTCGACACCGGGTACGGCGACGGCAGCTACCCCGTCTACTGGGGCGTGGACGAGCAGGGTCGGACGGCCCAGCTCGTCGTCGACTGCATGGTGCTCGTGGCGCAGGACGACGACGGCGTGCTGACGCACCTGTAGGCACGCGGCGAGCGGACCGTTCCGGGCCCCATGCCCGCGACAGGACTACTGTCACGGCGCATGGACATGCTGACGGGCAAGCAGATCGCCGATGCCGATCTCACCGACTGGCGCAAGCTCGCCCAGGGACTCCACGCCCGGTTCCTGATCGAGGACTTCGGCGCCGGGGTGCGTCTCCTCGAGGCCGTGGCGGAGGCGGGTGACGAGCTCGGTCACCACCCGACCGTCGCGATGGGCGGCGCTCATCTCGACCTCACGCTGGTCTCCGACGACGCGGTCTACCGCGACGCCTCGGGCACCGAGCACGTCGTGGGATGGGTGACGCAGAAGGACGTCGACCTCGCGCGGCGGATCAGCGCGCTTGCCGCCGGCCACGGGATCGAGGCCGATCCCGCCTCGGTCAGCGACCTGGAGCTGGGCCTCCACACGGCGAGCTCGGCGGTCATCGCTCCGTTCTGGGCCGTGCTGCTGACCGGGGGCGCGGACGCGCAGGGCCGGGGGACCCCCAGCGACGAGGTCAGGGACGCCACCGGGCGGGTGCCGAACCTGTGGTTCGACGACGCCGCCCCCGACGCCGATCGCGCCGCGACGCCGGGCCACCGGTTCCTCCTGGAGATCTACCTGCCGGCCGAGGTCAGGGACGAGCGGATCGCCGCGGCCGTCGCTGCGGGCGGGCGCGTCGTCGACGACAGCGCCGTGCCGTCGCTCACCGTGCTCGCGGACCAGGACGGCAACCAGGTCGTCGTGTGCGTGGACACGTCCGCCGTGGCGTCGGCCTGAGCTCGTCGTCGACCTGGACGGGAACGTCGCCCGGGGCCCGGCGTCGCCTGCGACCCCCGGCCCACGGCGGCACGCTACCGACGGGTCAGCGCGTGCGGGTAGGCGGCCTCGCGCCCCTGGAAGGTGAGGATGCGCGGGTTGGCCACCACGCCGTCCTGGATCTCGATCGCCCGGGAGAGCGTGGCGTCGGCGGCCCACGCCGTCGGGCCCTCGAGGACGGTCCGCAGGAACGGCAGGATCGCCTCGCTGATCTCCCAGGTGGCCGAGTTCCACAGGTACGACGGCGTGTGGTCGACGGCGTAGTAGTGGACGCCCCCACCGACCGTGAACATCGGCTTCTCGAACGTGGTGGGGGCCGCCCACTCGAAGCCCATGCCCTCGTCGCACGAGACGTCGACGACGAGGCTGCCCGGGGCGAAGCCTGCGAGGTCCTCGGTGCGCAGGTAGGTCAGCGGTGCCTCGACGTCCTGGAGCGTGCAGTTGACCACGATGTCGTGCGCCGCGAGGAAGTCCGGGAGCAGGACGTCGCCGTCGGGGGTGGAGACCTTGCTCAGGTGGGTCGGCCCGCCGTCGGTGTCGAGCTGGGTCATCTGGGCGGAGTGGATGGGGGAGCCCACCGCCGCGACGTCGCGCTGGGTCAGCACCTGGACGTCGTGCACGCCGTGCGCCTTGAGCGCCGTGACGGCGCCGCGCGCCGTCGCGCCGAACCCGATGACGACGGCGGAGAGCCGGGGCCCGTAGTCACCCGTCGACCCGACCAGGCGCAGGGCGTGGATCACCGAGCAGTAGCCGGCGAGCTCGTTGTTCTTGTGGAACACGTGCAGGCTGAAGCGACCTTTCTTCGTCCAGTGGTTCATGGCCTCGAAGGCGATGAGGGTGAGCCGGTGGTCGATCGCCGTCTGCGTCATGGCAGCGTCCTGGACGCAGTGCGGCCAGCCCCACAGCACCCGTCCGGCCGGGATCTCGACGACGTCAGCGGCCTGCGGCTTGGGGAGCAGGAGGACGTCGGCGGCGGCGATCACCTCGGCGCGCTCCGCGACCCGGCCCACGCGGGCCTCGAGGTAGCCCGGCTCGACCTGGAAGTCCGAGCCGTACCCGTGCTCGACGATCATCCGCGCGCGGATGTCGGGGTCGATCCGGTCCAGGTGGTGGGGGTGGATCGGGAGGCGCTGCTCGTTCTCCATCGAGGAGCGTGCGAGCAGTCCGAGCGTGAGCAGGGGTCGCGGTGAGTCGTTGGCCCCCGACGTCGACGTCGGAGCGGGGGAGGGTGCAGCGGTGCCGGTCATCCGGGCTCCCGTCATTGGGGAACCTAGGTCAGCTCCTGGCGCGACTGTACGCGGGTGGGGCGACGGGGCAGTTCCGGGACGACCGGTCCGTGTGTGGTCGGAGGTGTCAGCTGGTTCCAGCCACGTAGTTCTCGATCCGGCGGTTTCGAGCCCGGATGAACTCGTTGCTCGATCGGACGTAGGCGAGGTACTCGTCCACGGTCCGGGGCACCGCGGGTGTCCGGAAGTCGTCGAACGGGTGCATGAACGCGACCTGTCGACTCTCGGCGTGGACGAGATCGTCCAGGAGGAAGAACTCCGTGTAGGCGTCGAAGGTCTCGAACAGGTCGAAGAATCGTGCGTAGCGGAGGAGTGCGTCCGTCAACGGACTGGTCCCTCCGGCGTAGTGACGTCGGATGCACTCGAGGGTCAGATCGAACCGGTCGGCGATGCGTGGATGGAATCCGCGAGCTCCGTTGATCGTCGCCTTGCCGTCGATCTTGTCACCGGGGAACACCACGGCGCTTCCTATCGTGTAGCCGAGGTTCTCGGGACGATCGTCCGGGGCGATCCGCTGGATCACACGCCAGGCGCGACCGAGGAGGTTGGTGGTGATCGCGTCGCTCGACAGGAAGAACGTGCCGCGACCTGAGCGGTGGCTCAGGTAGCCCCTGGGCTCGGGGGTGAGAGTGAACGGATCGCCGTTCGGCAACGGCTTGCTCCACAGGAGCTGGTGGTACCGGCGGAGAGTCGGGCTGTGGGCGTCGGCGTCCTTGCCCGATGGCGTGTCGGAGTGGAACTCGAAGGCGGTGTCGATCACGGCTTCCTCCAACCTCAGCGCCGACGCCCGCGGAACCAGCGCGACAGGCGGCCGCCGCCCTCGTCCGAGGTGGGTGCGCCGTCGTCGGGCTCCGGCCTGGCCTCCCGCAGCCGGGCCACCAGCGCGGACGCCTCGACCACCACCTGGTCCGGGGGCCAGCCGTCGGGGCTGCTCAGCATGACCCCGCCGCCGACCGCGCGCCGGCCGATCTCCCCGCCGTCGACATCCGCCGCGGCGGTGCCGAGCTGGTCCTCCCGGAGCCAGACGCGGTAGCCCGTCGGTTGGGGGATCCCGCGCTCGGTGGCGGTGCGGTTCGCAGCCGTGCTGGAGGCGGTGACGCTCGAGGGGGACAGGATCTCCGCGGCCTCGACGACGAGGGCGTCCACCTCCCCCGGAGCGGGTGGCCCGCCGTCGCCCGCCGACCTCAGGAGGAGCAGCACGTGGTCCTTCGCCGCCGCCGGCCAGGACCGCGTCACGGAGACCTGCCAGGCCCGCCCGTCCGCCAGGCGTGTCGAGGCGGTGAGGAAGAGGACGTGGGCGCCGTCGGGCAGCACGCGGGTGGCCTCGCTCATCACGCGCTCGAGCCCCGCGGGGCTCCCGTCCCAGCGACGCGTGGCGATCTCCCACGGGGCGTCCGGCTGCGACCGGGCGAGCCGCCCCATCAGGGTGAGGAGGCCCGACGCCAGCTGCTGGCGGGTGTCCGGGAGACCGCGGACGACGACGGCGGGCTCGGCGTGCCAGACCTCGCGCGCCCGCGCCTCCTTCGTCTCGCGAGCGACGAACCGCCTCGCGTGCGTCGCCACCTGTTCCGTCATGGCCCCCAGGAAGTCAGCGAACGACGGGTAGATCTCCCCGATGAACGTGTCCTCCTCGGCCCATCCCGCGAGCGTCACCACCTCGGGGCCCGCCCGGCCGTCGCGCACCGGAACGAGATAGGTCGCGCCGTAGAACGGATCGACCGCCACGGCGAGGCAGTCCCCGAGGGTGACGCCGGCGTCGAGGAGCTCCCGGGCGGTCGCGGCCCCCGTGAGCGGTTCGAGGGCCGGACCGGAGAAAGTGCGGGGAGCGCGACCGAGCCACTCGACGCTCGCGATCCGTACCGGTCCGGCCAGCTCCTTCGTCCGGCCGGTCGGCTCCCATCCGTCCTGCGCGAGGAGGAGGCGACGGTGCGTCTCGTCGAGAACCAGGCCGAGCTGCGCCTCGAGCGCGGCGACGCGTTCCGCGGTGGCGCTCGCGGCCGTCCCCGCGCCCTCGACCAGGCCCGCGACCGTCCCGAGCCACGTCACCAGGCCGTCGGAGGGACGCGTCTCGTCGTCGATGCTCGCCATGCCTCCTCACCCTAGGGCTGTCGGTCGGGCGGGGTGGGGTGGTGTCGCCGTCGTGCCAGGCTGGCCGGGTGACCTCGCCCCAGACCCTGAGCGACGCCGACCGCCGCCTCCTCGCGGGGTGGGCGGCGGACTGTGCGACGCGCGTCCTTCCCCTCCTCGACGCGGACGCGTCCAGCCTCGCGCTGGTGCGCGACGCCGTCGCCCGGGCCCACGCCTACGGCCGCGGTGGGAGCACGGCGGCGGCAGAGATCCGGCAACGGATGGTCGCCGTCACGGCGGCCGGCGCCGCGACGACGCCCGCCGGCGCTGCCGCGGCCAGGGCCGCGGGCCAGGCCTCCGCCGTCGCCCATCTCGCGGCGCACGCCCTCGGGGCCGCCGCCTACGCCGCGAAGGCCGTCTCGCTCGCGCACCCGGACCGGCCCGAGGCCGTCGACGACGAGCTCCGGTGGCAGGTCGCCCACCTCACGCAGGAGCAGGCGGCGGCGCTGCGTCGGCTGCCGCTGCTGGAGTCGGTCCCGTCGGGGCCGCTCGGGCCGGGACTGCTGTCGCGCGGCGTCCTCGGGCGGGCGATCCGCGAGATCCAGGCCCGCATCGGCGACGACGTCGACGGCGGTCGACCAGCCCCGGCACCCGCGGGACACCACCCGTGACAGGCAGGCCGCCGCACGGGAGTGTGGGCACATGGACCTCGCGATGCGCCCACCCCGGACCCTCTGCCTCATCCTGGCGGGCGGCCAGGGGTCCCGCCTCGGCGCGCTGACCGAGCACCGCGTCAAGCCGGCGCTGCGGGTGGCCGGCAGCTACCGCCTCATCGACACCGCCCTGTCGACGGTCGTCAACAGCGGTCTCGACGACGTCTGGATCGCCGAGCAGTACCTTCCCCACTCGCTCAACGACCACCTGGCCAACGGCGGCCCGTGGGACCTGGACCGCGTGAACGGCGGCCTGCGGATCCTGGCGCCGTTCGAGGGCGGTCCGGGGGAGGGGATGGCGCAGGGAAACAGCGACACCCTCTGGCGGCACCGCGAGCGCCTGGCGGAGTTCGACGCCGAGTGCATCGTCGTGCTCAGCGCCGACCACCTGTACACGCTCGACCTCCTCACCGTGCTGCAGACGCACGTGGCGAGCGACGCCGAGCTCACGCTGGTCACGACGCGCACCGACGAGGACCCCTCCAGCTACGGCGTCGTGCAGGTGGACGACGACGGCCGCGTCGCCTCCTACGACTACAAGCCCGAGGACCCGGCGGGGAACCTCGTGGCGGCGGAGGTCCTGTGCTTCGACGCGACGCTGCTCGTCGATGCGCTGGAGGAGCTGGCCGAGCGCGAGGGCGGTCTCGGCGACTACGGCGACGACCTCGTGCCGTGGTTCGTGGACCGGGGACGCACCGTCGAGCACCGGCTCGAGGGCTACTGGATGGACATGGGGACGCCGGAGACGTACTGGCGCGCCCACATGCACCTCGTCGACGGCGAGGGAGCCCGCTTCGACGATCCGCAGCATCCGATCCGCTCGGCGCAGCCGCAGCTGCCGCCCGCCCGGGTGGTCGACGGCGCCGTCGTGGTCGACTCGCTGCTGGCGGCCGGGTGCCAGGTGGCGGGGGAGGTGCGGCGCAGCGTGATCGGGCCGGGCGTCGTCGTCGAGGCCGGCGCGGTCGTGGAGGAGTCGGTGCTTCTCGACGACGTGCGCGTGGCCCCGGGCGTGCGCCTGCGGCGCTGCGTGGTCGACGACGGCGTGCAGCTCACCGAGCCGCGCGTCCACGGCGACGGGGTCGGGGTCACCGTCCTGGGGCCGGACGACGCTGCCGGCTCGGCCGTCAGCTGAGGGCGCGCGTCACGAGCTCCGCACCAGCCGCGACCACTCGCCGTCGCCCTCCAGCAGGCGCCGCGCACGGCCCCGGTGGATCTGGCGCTTGCCCGGGTCCATCTTCTGCAGGAGCGAGACGATCATGCGCGCGCGGGGGTTGGACTCGAACACCTCGCGGTGGTCCTCGACGAACGTCCAGTACAGGCCGTCCCAGTCGGCACGCCACTCCCCGGCCGGGAGGTCGGACATCGTGCGCAGGTAGTTGCTCCCGGAGACGTAGGGCTTGGTGGTGATGTCGGCGCCGGCGGCGAACTGGCTCATCGCGTAGACGTTGGGCACCATCACCCAGTCGTAGGCGTCGATGAACATCTCCATGAACCACTCGTAGACCTCGTCGGGGTGGATGCGCAGCAGCGCCATCGCGTTGCCCAGCACCATCAGGCGTTCGATGTGGTGCGCGTACCCGGTCGCCAGCACGCGGGAGACCACGACGTCGACGGGCTGCAGGCCCGTCGTCGCGTCCCACCACCCCTCGCCCAGCGCGCTGTCGTGCGCCAGGTGGTGGGAGGTGCGCAGCCGACGGCCCTGCGTCCGGTAGGTGGCCCGCATGTACTCCCGCCAGCCGATCACCTGGCGGACGAAGCCCTCGAGCGACGCCAGTGGAGTGTCGTCGTCGGCACCCTCGAACGCGGCGCGGAGCACCTCGTCGGGGCTCAGCAGGCCGATGTTCAGGGACGCCGTCAGCAGGCTGTGGGCGATGAAGGGGTGCTCGGTCGAGATCGCGTCCTCGTACGGCCCGAAGTCCGCCAGGCGCTCGCGGACGAACTCCGCCAGGTGCGCCTGCGCCTCGGCGTGGCTCGTGGGCCACGCGAACAGCTGCGGGTCACCGGGGGCGTCGGGGAACTCCGCCTCGACCCACGCGACCGCGTCCCGCACGTCGCTCTCGCCGTCGTTCTCGCCCGGCTGCCCGTCGGTGCCGCCGGCGTCGACGTCGAGGCCCGCGAGGTCGAGCGCCCCGTCCTCCGCCAGCACCGGGTGCCGGGCGAACCGCCCGACGACGGGTGGGGTGTACCCCCGCGGCAGCTTCTTGCGGTTGTCGGCGTCGAACGACCACTGCCCGCCGATCGGGCCGCCGTCGGAGTCCAGGAGAAGGTCCAGGCGGCGCCGCTGCCACACGTAGAAGTCGTGCATCCGCGCCGTCCGCCCGGTGAACCACCCGTCGATCTGGGACCGCGAGGTGAGGAAGTTGGGCGACTCGAGCTCGTCGTCGAGCGAGGTCTCGTAGCCACCGTCGGCCAGCGCGGCGCGCAGGTCCCGCTCCAGCCAGTCGTCCACGACGTCGAACCAGGTCACCTGACCGGGGCGGCGGTCCCGCACGAGGTCGGCGAGCTGGCTGCGGGAGGTGCGGTCGGCCTCGCTGCGCAGCACCACGACCTCGTGACCCTCGCCGCGCAGCAGCCGGGCGAACCGGGTCATGGACGCGCGGTGCAGCACCAGCTTGTGCGCGTGGAAGGAGTACTGGCGCACGAGCAGGTCGTGCTCGACGAGCACGATCACCGTACCGGCCGGAGCCGCGAGGTGCTCGGCGAAGAGCTGGTGCGGCAGGACGAGGCGCACCGGCGCTCCAGGGCTCATCGCCTCACGATAGGTGGTGCCCCACGGCGCAGGAGCCGCGAGTTACGGGCATGTGTCCTACCTCCGGCAGCGAGTATCTATTGGGTAACGATTGGTCTCCCTGGGCCATCCGGGGCAGTCGACGGCGGGTACCTGTGGTTAGGCTCACAGCGTCCTAAGCAGGTCCCTGGGCGACTCACCCACAAGGCGAGGTCCCCGGTATGTCCGGAACCCCTTCCGGCCGTGCAGCCCCAGGGGCCCACCCACACTGGAGGAACATTGAGAATCCGGAGAATGACCGCGGGCATCGCCGTGGTCGCGGCGACCGCACTCGTGCTGAGCGCCTGCACCAGCAGCCCGTCGGAGGAGGAGACCACCTCGGCCGGTGACGACGAGACGTCGGAGACCACCGACCCGTCGAGCGAGCCCACCGAGACGTACGAGGGCACCGACAAGCAGGACCTGGGCGACGTCACGACGGTGGACGACTCCATCTCCTACTCCCTCGGTGAGGACGAGTGGCTCGGGTACAACGGCAACACGCCGGAGACCTACTCCACCTACAACTCCGTGGTGAACGAGCGCTTCCAGAGCGCCTTCACCTACTTCGGCACCGACGGCACCATCTACGTCAACGAGGAGTTCGGCAACGTCGAGCTCGTCTCCGAGGACCCGATGACCGTCGAGTACACGATCAACGACGACGCGGTCTGGTCCGACGGCACGCCGATCACCTACGACGACGCCCTCTTCTCCTGGGCCACGCAGGCGATCGCCGACCCGGTGGCGACCGAGGCCGCCCGCGTCGAGGCCGAGGCTGCGGCCACGGCCGCCGGCGAGGACCCCGCCGCCGCGCGCGAGGCCGTCGGTGACGTCCCGCTGTTCAACTACGTCGGTGGTCTCGACCTCGGCAGCCGCACCTCGATCCCCGAGGGCGAGCCCGGTGGCAAGAGCTTCACGCTCAGCTACACCGACCCGTACCCGGACTACATGATCTCGACGATGATGCAGTTCCCGCTGCACGTCGCCCTGGACTCGGCCGGCATGACGGTCGAGGACTTCGTCGCCGCCGTCGAGGCCGAGGACGCCGAGGCCCTGCGCCCCGTCGCGGACTTCTACAACAACGACTGGCTCTCGCAGCCGGGTCAGCTGCCCGACGCGGCGATCGCCCTGAGCTCCGGCCCGTACCTGGCCCCGACCTCGTGGGAGGCCGGCCAGAGCATCACGATGGAGGCGAACCCCGACTGGTGGGGCACGCCGCCCGCCACGAGCACCCTCGTCTACCGCTTCGCGGCTCCCGAGACCCAGGTCCAGGCCCTGCAGAACGGTGACCTCAACATCATCGAGCCGCAGGCCACGGTCGACACGGTCTCGCAGATCGAGGCCATCGGCGACTCCGTGTCCCTGCTGACCGGTCCGTCGCTGACGTGGGAGCACCTCGACTTCAACTTCAACAACGGGCCGTTCGCCACGAGCCTCCCGCTGCGCGAGGCCTTCGCCATGTGCGTGCCGCGCCAGCAGATCATCGACAACCTCATCGCGCCGATCGACCCCGAGGCGCAGGTCATGAACGCCCGTGAGGTCTTCCCGTTCCAGCCCAACTACGAGACCGTCCTCGAGGGCTCCTACGACGGCCGCTACGACGAGGTCGACCTCGAGGGTGCCGAGGCGAAGATCGCCGAGTCCGGCGTCGCCGGGCCCATCACGGTCCGCATCGGCTACTCCGCCCCGAACCAGCGTCGTACCGACCAGGTCGCCCTGATCAAGGACAGCTGCGACCAGGCAGGCTTCGACGTCCAGGACGTCGGCAACGCCGACTTCTTCGACCAGACGCTGCCCAACGGTGACTACGAGGTCGCGCTCTTCGCGTGGGCCGGCTCCGGCCAGATCACCTCGGGTCAGAACATCTACTCCAGCACCGGTGGTCAGAACTACGGCGGCTTCTCCAACGCCGACGTCGACGCCGCCTGGGACACCCTGAGCGCCACGCTCGACACGGATGTCCAGCTCGAGCAGACGATCATCATCGAGAAGGCCCTGTGGGACGAGCTGTACGGGATCCCGCTGTTCGCCCACCCGGGCGTCGTGGCCTTCGACTCGTCGATCCAGAACGTCCGTGACACTGCCACGCAGAGCACGGTCGCCTGGAACGCCGAGCAGTGGCTCCGCAGCAGCTGAGGTCTTCTGACCTCCAGCTCCGCTGAATCCCAGCACGGCTGACCACACGACGGGGCAAGGGCTCTGAGCCCTTGCCCCGTCGTGCTGCGCCCACCCGCACCCGCTCCCACCTCGGCAAGGACGCCGTGACGTGGGTCTACAGTGGTCGGGCGCCGACCGTGCTCCGACGTCACTTCCGAAGGGCCACAACCCGTGATCAAGTTCATCCTCAAGCGCCTGGGGATCTCTCTCCTCGTGCTGCTCGGCGGCTCCCTGCTGATGTTCGTGCTGACGATCAACTCCGGGGATCCGCTCGAGGACTACCGCGAGTCGAACGACCGGAACAAAGAGCAGATCATTGCCGCCATCACCCGCAACCTCCGTCTGGACGACGCGTGGTACGAGCGGTACTGGGAGTGGTTGAGGGGCGTCTCGGGCTGCGTCGTCGGCAAGTGCGACCTCGGCACGAACATCAACGGCAACGACGTCACGGTGCTCCTGGGCAACGCGGCCGGCTCCACGCTCCGCCTGGTCTTCATCGCCACGATCCTCGCGATCTTCATCGGTATCGCGGTCGGCATCGTCACGGCGATCCGTCAGTACTCCGGCTTCGACTACGTCGTCACCTTCCTGACCTTCCTCTTCTTCTCGCTGCCGGTGTTCTGGGCCGCGGTGCTGCTGAAGGAGTACGGCGCGATCCGCTACAACGACTGGATCGCCGACCCCCAGATCTCGCCGCTGCAGGCGATCATCGCCGCGCTCGTGCTCGCGTTCGTCCTGCAGTCGGTGCTCGGTGGTGACTGGCGTCGACGCCTCATCACGGGTGGCGTGACCGCGGTCTTCGTGTTCGCGGCCCTCACCTACTTCACCTCGGTCGGCTGGTGGCGCGCCCCCGCGCTGGGCATCGGCATCGTCGCCGTCGTCGCGATCGCCACCGCCGTCGGCCTCACCGCGCTCGTCGCGGGCCTCAACAACCGCCGGGTCCTGTACTCGACGCTGACCACGGTGGCCGTCGGGATCGTGTCCTACTACGCCGTCTCGCCGCTGCTCGAGGCGCCGACCATCGTGGTCCTGCTGGTCCTGCTCGTGGTCGCGATCGCCGTCGGCCTCGTCTCGGGCTACTTCTGGGGCGGCTACTCCAGCCGCCGCACGGCGATGAGCCTGTCGGCCATCACCGCCGTCGTCATGGGCCTGCTGATCCTGGTCGACCGCGCGGTCTACGCGTGGGCGGAGTTCCTCAACCTGAAGCCGCGCCCGATCTCGACGATCGGCTCGAGCACCCCCAACTTCCGCGGGGAGTACTGGGAGTCGATCCTCGACAACGCGACCCAGCTCCTGCTCCCGACCATCCTGCTCACGCTGATCTCGGTCGCGAGCTACTCGCGCTACACCCGGTCGTCGATGCTCGAGACCATGAACCAGGACTACGTGCGCACCGCCCGGTCCAAGGGCCTGTCGGAGCGTGTCGTCATCGTCAAGCACGCGTTCCGCAACGCGCTCATCCCGATCACGACGATCGTCGCCTTCGACTTCGCCGCCCTCATCGGTGGCGCTGTCATCACCGAGTCGGTCTTCGGCTGGAAGGGGATGGGCGAGCTGTTCCGCACCGGTCTGACCGCGGTGGACCCGGCACCCGTGATGGCGTTCTTCCTCGTCACCGCCCTGGCCGCCATCGTCATGAACATGTTGGCCGACATCGCCTACGCGTTCCTCGACCCGCGGATCCGGAGGTGAGGCAGGTGCACGACCTCAGCCCCGCCACCCCCCGGACCGCAGAACGGAGTGACCGATGAGCGACAAGAGCGACAACAACGACGCGAACCCGCCCGAGCCGGAGAACCTCGTCCCCGGCCCGGAGCGCGACGCCCCCACCCCGCAGCCCGGCGGCTTCGTCGGCCTCGAGCCCGCGGCCGGACAGTCGGGCACCCTGACCGTCGAGGCACCCGTCCCCTCGGGCGAGAAGTCCTACAGCCAGGGCCAGCTGGTCCGCCGGCGGTTCTTCCGCCACAAGGGCGCGATGACCTCGATCGTCGTGCTGGCGTTCATCACGGTGCTGGCCTTCACGTCGATCGGCATCGGCCCGATCCCGGGCTGGTGGGACAAGAGCTTCAGCACGACGGGTTCCGTCCTCGACGGCGGCCGCCCCACGCTCGGCTTCTTCCAGCTCGGGGAGCACCCCTTCGGCCAGGACCAGACCGGCCGCGACTACTTCGCCCTCGTCATGCGGGGCACGCAGATCTCGCTGATCATCGCGTTCGTCGTCGGCATCGGCTCGACGATCATCGGCACCGTGATCGGCAGCCTCGCCGGCTACTTCCGCGGCTGGGTCGAGTCGATCCTCATGCGACTGACCGACCTGCTCATCATCATCCCGCTGCTCGTTCTCGCCGCCGTCATCGCCCGCCGAGCGGGCGAGGCCGGGATCTGGGCCCTCGCCGTCGTGCTCGCCGCGGTGACGTGGACGTCGCTGGCGCGACTCGTGCGCGGTGAGGTGCTGTCGCTGCGCGAGCGCGAGTTCGTCTCCGCCGCCCGGGCGATCGGTACCCACCCCGCCCGGATCCTCTTCCGCCACATCCTGCCGAACACCATCGGCGTGATCATCGTGTCGACCACGCTGTCGATCTCCGCGGCGATCCTGCTCGAGACGTCGCTGAGCTTCCTCGGCTTCGGCGTGCAGCCCCCCGACGTCTCGCTCGGGTCCCTGATCAACACCTACCAGACGGCCTTCACCGCCCGACCGTGGCTGTTCTGGTTCCCCGGTCTGTTCATCCTCGCGATCGCGCTCTGCGTCAACTTCATCGGTGACGGCCTGCGCGACGCCTTCGACCCGCGTCAGAACAGGAACCGCGACTGATGGCACTCTTCGGCAAGCGCTCCCATCCCGAGCACGTCCCGGCGACGTCCTCCGGTGCGGACACGGCTTCGGTCCTGTCGTTCAGCGATCTCGACGTCAAGTTCGGGACCGAGTTCGGCACCGTGCACGCCGTCAAGGGCATCTCCCTCGACGTCAAGGCCGGTGAGGTGCTCGCCCTCGTCGGTGAGTCCGGGTCCGGCAAGTCCGTGACCTCCATGACGGCGCTGGGTCTGCTGCCCGGCAACGCCCGCGTCAACGGCGGCATCACGGTGGACGGCAAGGCCGTCGACCGGATGAGCCCGTCCGCCCTGCGCCGCATGCGCGGCAACGACGTCGCGATGGTCTTCCAGGAGCCGATGACGGCGCTGAACCCCGTCCTGACCGTCGGGTCCCAGCTCGTCGAGGCGCTCGAGCTCCACGGCATGGCCTACGGGCGCGACGCCGAGAAGCGCGCGGCCGAGCTGCTCACCATGGTCGGCATCCCCGATGCCGAGCGTCGCCTCAAGCAGTACCCGCACGAGTACTCCGGCGGCCAGCGCCAGCGCGTGGTCATCGCCATGGCGATCTCCTGCAACCCCAAGGTGATCATCGCCGACGAGCCGACCACGGCCCTGGACGTCACCGTCCAGGCCGAGATCCTCGACCTCCTGCGGTCGTTGAAGACGGAGCTCAACACCGGCATCCTCCTCATCACCCACAACATGGGGGTGGTGGCCGACATGGCCGACCGCGTCGCCGTCATGTACAAGGGCGACCTCGTCGAGATGGGCAGCGCGGACGAGGTGCTCGTCACGCCCAAGCACGAGTACACCAAGCGTCTCCTCGCGGCCGTGCCGCACCTCGGTGCCCGCGACAACGCCCCCGAGGGGACCGTGCGCGCGGCCGGGACTCCGGCGCTCACGGTGGAGAACCTCGTCATCGAGTACGAGCGCATGGGCAAGGCCCCGTTCCGCGCCGTCGACGACGTGTCGCTCTCGGTCAACAAGGGCGAGATCGTCGGCCTGGTGGGGGAGTCGGGGTCGGGCAAGTCGACCATCGCGCGCTGCGCCCTCGGCCTCATCCCGGCGAAGTCCGGCGTGATCGAGATCCTCGAGACGGACCTGCTCCGCCTGCGGGGCGCGGAGCTCAAGGCGATGCGTCGCCGGATCGGCGTCGTCTTCCAGGATCCCGCGAGCTCGCTCAACCCGCGGTTCCCGATCGGTGACTGCATCGGCGAGCCGCTCGACGTGCACAAGGTGGGCGACGCGGCGTCGCGGAAGAACCGCGTGATGGAGCTGCTCGACGCCGTCGAGCTGCCCCGAAGCGTGTACAACCGCTACCCGCACGAGCTCTCCGGCGGACAGCGCCAGCGCGTCAGCATCGCCCGCGCCCTCACGCTCGACCCCGAGCTGCTGGTCGCCGACGAGCCGACGTCGGCCCTGGACGTGTCCGTGCAGGCCAGCGTGCTGGAGATGTTCACCACGCTCCAGCGCGAGTTCCAGTTCGCCTGCCTGTTCGTCAGCCACGACCTCGCGGTGATCGACATGCTCGCGGACCGCGTCGTCGTGCTCCAGAACGGCAAGGTCGTCGAGCAGGGTGAGCGCGAGCAGGTGCTGCAGCACCCGACCAAGGAGTACACGCGTCGTCTGCTCGCCGCGGCCCCCGTGCCGGACCCGGCCGAGCAGCGTGCACGTCGCGAGGCGCGCTACGCGCTGATGGCCGAGCTCGGCGAGGAGTCGCACGAGCTCAACACGGCCGTCTAGGACACCACCGACGGCGAGCACGCCCACCCTCGATGAGTCGTTTCCCGTGGCAGCGAGGCCGCGCCCAGCTGGTCATGCTGGGCGCGCTCGCCGTCCTGGTCGCGCTCGTGACGGCGACAGCGGTCGCGGCCGTCGGGTTCGTCGAGCGACGGTCGGGGGAGATCTCCTCCGAGCAGCTGCGGGCGGCGACGGCGGCGAGCGGGGCGCTCGTCCTGCAGACCCGGCTCGGTGACGATCCCGACGCCCAGGACGCCGCGTGGTCGGCGCAGCTCGCGACCCGGGCTCCGGGCGGGAGCCTCGAGGTCGTCCGCCTCCTCATCACCGAACCGCTGACGCTCGGCGTGCAGGGCCGGGCGGAGGAGCCCGCCTCCCGCACGTCGCTCGCCTCGGCCGCGTGGCTGCCCGACCAGGCGGACCTCGTCTCGGGGTCGTGGCTCGAGGACGCCCCCGCCGTCGAGCCGGGGCGGATCGCCGCCGTCGTCCCGCACGCCTCGGCGCAGGAGCTCGGCGTCGAGGTCGGCGACGTGCTGCTGCTCGGGCGCGGTCAGGACACGGCGGTCGAGATCGTCGGGACCTGGGAGCCGCGCGAGGCCGCCGCCCCCGCTGGGTCGGGTTCGGCTCGGTCGACCTGTCCGGGTCCGCCGCGGCCTTCGGCCCCGTGCTCGTCACGGTGGACGACCTCGCCGCCGTCGGCGGCGACCCGTTCGTCCGGTGGTCGCTCGTCCCCGGCCCGGCCGACCTCGACGTCGCGGCCACGGCCGCGCTGGCCGACGGCGTCGCCACGCTGGTGGCCGCCGTCGACGCCGACGAGGCCATCGCCCCGCGCGGGGTGACCTCGACCGGCGACCTGGCCGGGACCCTCGCCGCGCTGCGCGACGCGTCGGGCTCGGCGATCGTCGTCGGCAGCGTCGCGCTCGTCCTGCTGGTCGTCCTCGGTGCGGTCACCGTCACCCAGGTCGCCCGTCTGGTGGCCCAGACCCGCGCGGGGGAGACGGCGATCCTCGTGGCGCGCGGCGCGTCCCGGGGCAGCCTCGCGGTGCTCACGTGGGGCGAGGCCGCCGTCGTCGCCGTCGTCGGGACGGGTGCCGGGACGGCGGTCGGCCTGGCGCTCGGCGGCGCGCTGCCCGCACCGGGTGCCGTCGTCGTGCTCGCCGCGGTGGTGCTGTGGACCCTGGCGATCGGGCTGCCCGGCTGGAGCAGCACGCGGTCGCTCACGCGCGGCGTCCGGATCGACGTCTCGGGGCGCTCGCGCACGCTCGCGACGGGCGGCGCCGCGGTCCTGCTGCTCCTCGCGGCCGGCGGCAGCCTGTGGCGCTTCTCGCGCGACGACCCCGCCCGCACCCCGCTCGACCAGGCGCTCGCCATCGGCGCGCCCGGGCTCGTGACGCTCGCGCTCGCCGTCGTCGTCCTCGTGCTGCTGACGCCGGTCTGGAGCCTGCTGGAGCGCGCCGCTGCCGGCCGGGTCGGCACCGCCCCGCGGCTCGCCCTGCTGTCGGTCTCCCGGCGCCGGTCCGTGCTCGGCGTCCCGCTCCTGCTCGTGGTCGTCGCCGTGGCGACGTCGGTGCTCGGCGCCGGTTACACGGCCAGCACGCAGGCCGCCCAGGACCGGCTCGACGGCACCCGCGTCGGCGCCGACGCGCGGCTCGAGCTGCCGGCCCGCTCCGCCGTCACCCCGCTGTTCCCGCCCCGCACCACGGCGGCGGTCGAGGCCGTCGACGGCGTCACCGCCGCCGCGCTCGTCGCACGCGTCCCGGCACGCACCGGCCAGCAGGACCTCGTGCTCGAGGCCGTCGCCGCACCGGCCGTCGAGGCCGTGGTCCGCGGCGGCACCGTGTCGCCCGCGCGGGTCTCGGCCGCGCTCGCCCCGACCAGCCGGCCGCCCGCGGTCCCGGAGGGGACGGTGAGCGTCGCCGTCCTCCCGGCCCAGGGCGCCGGCACGTTCGACGGCGACATCACCACGCTCTCGGCCACCGGCACGCTCTGGCTCACCTCGCCCGTGGGCGAGCTGGCCCGGGTCGAACTCGCCGGCGGCGATCTGGCGCTCGGCGCGACGGGCACGCTCGTGGGCGACGTGCCTCCGGGGGACTGGCGCCTGCTCGCCGTCGACGTCGTGGCCGACGGCACGACGAGCGGGTGGGAGAACACCCTCGAGCTGACCGTCCAGGAGGTCACTGTCGACGGCGCCCCCGTGGCGACCGGCGCCGACGCGTGGGCCACCGCCGCCTGGCCGGTCGCCTCGGGCGCCGGCACGGGCGCGGCCGGGACCAACCCGAGTGACGGCGCGACGGCGGCCGCCCGGTTCCAGGGCTCGGCCACCCTCCGCTTCGTGCCCGACCCGGTCGGCCCCGTGCCCGCCGTCGTGACCCGGGCTCTCGCCGACCGCCTCGACCTCGCCACGGGCGACGGCCTGACCGTGAGCTACCGCGGCGGCACGGTCGAGGTCACGATCGGCGCCGTGACCGACCTCGTGCCCGGGGTGCTGGACGAGCCGGCCGCCGTCGTCGACCTCACGGCGCTCCAGCGCGGCGAGGCCCTCGTGCGCCGCTCGGTCGCGGACGCGTCGGAGATCTGGGTCGCGCTCGAGCCGGGGGCGGCGGGGACGGCCGCCGTCACGGAGCTGCGGGCCCTCGCGCGCGGGGAGTCGGCGACCCTCGTGACGACCGAGTCCGCCCGGGCGGGCACGGCCGTGGCCCAGCCCGTGTTCGCGGCCGTGGGCCTGGTGGCGGTCGTGCTGGCCGTCGTCGGCGCGCTGGCGGCGTTCGACGTCCTCACCCGGACGCGGCGGGGCGAGGTCGTCGCACTGCGCGCCGTCGGTGTCCCCGGTCGCGTCCAGGGGCGCAGCCGGCTGGTCGAGGCGCTCGTGCTGGGCGCGGTCGCCGTGCCCGCCGGGGTGGCGGTCGGCTGGGCCGTGGCCTCGCTGACGATCGGCACCCTGGTGCGTCTCAGCGTGCCCGGCCTCGCCGGGTTGTCGCAGCCGCTCGCGCTGGCCCCGCTCGAGCTCGCCCTCGGCCTCGCGCTCGCGCTGGGCGGGGTGGCGGCCGTCGGAGCGCTCGTGAGCCGACGGGTGCGGCGACAGCACCGTGACACCGACCACCGCGAGGAGACCCGGTGACGCGCGCGGCCGCGCCGACCTCGGCGACGCCCCTGACGTGGGCGCGGCTGTCGACCCGCGCGCTCGTGCAGCAGCGGTGGGTGTGCCTGCTCGTCGTCGTGATCGTGGCGCTCATCGCCGGCCTGCTCGCCGCCTGGCCCCGCGTCGAGGCCGACGCGCGCGCCGACCAGGTGCGGTTCCGGCTCGCCGACGCCTCCTCCCTGGGCAGCGACGTCGCGGGCCGGGTCTCGGCGGCGGGCGTCGTGCTCGGGCTCGCCGAGGACCCGTACGAGGACCCGCCGCGCACGACCGAGGCCGAGCGGGCGCTCTGGGACGCGTTCGACGCCGAGCTCGAGGCGCTGCGGCTGTCCACGGACGCCCCGCTGCGCGACGTGCTCGCGCCCGCGCAGCGCGTGGCCGTGACCGAGAAGGCGTTCGACCTCCCGATCAACCCCGCGGTGGACGTGCGCGGACCCGCGCTGTCGTTGGCGGGCGACCCGACGGTGGCCGACCGGGTCACGCTCGCCGACGGTCGGTGGCCCGAGGCGCCGGCGTGGGACGGTCAGCCCGCCCCGACCGGCGCGGTCGACCTCGAGTCGCTGCCCGACCTCGACGTCGAGGTCGTCGTGCTGCAGGAGACGGCCGAGCGGCTGGGCCTGACGCTCGGGGAGCCGCTCCGGGTGCCCACGCTCTCCTACGACCTCGCCATCGTCCCGGTCGGCACCTACACCGTGGACGATCCCGACGACCCGTACTGGCGCCACATCACCGCGGCCGCGTCGCCCGGCGTCGTGGAGGACCTGAACGCCGGGACGTCGGTCGTGGGCGTCGGCTACACCGCCGCGGACGGCTGGTGGCGCACGAGCCAGGCGACGGCCGAACCGGCGCGGGTCGACGTCTGGTACGCGGTCGACCCCGGCACGCTCGACGGCGTCGACCCCGCGCGGCTCGGGGCCCAGCTGCGGGCGTTCCTCGGGGCCGACCACTCCCTGACGGGCGCGACGTTCCCCGGCGACACCCGGTTCACCAGCGAGCTTCCCGAACGGCTCGACGCCGTGGCGCAGGAGAACGAGGCCGTCGCGGCCGTGGTGCTGCTCGTCGCCGTCGGACCGCTCGGTGTCGCCCTCGCCGTGCTGGCGCTCGTGGCGCGGCTGCTGCTGGACCGGCGTCGCCGCGCGCTGGCGATGATCGCGGCCCGCGGCGCCTCCCCGCGGCAGCTGCGCACGACCCTTGGCGTCGAGGGCCTCCTGCTCGGGCTACCGGCCGCTGCGCTCGGGTGGGGCGCCGTCGCGGTCGCGCTCGGCGGTGACCCGGGTGCGCGGGGCTGGGTGCCCAGCCTCGCCCTCGGGCTCGTGCCGGCTCTCGTCCTGACGACGGCGCCGCTCCCGTCCGGCCTGCGACGCACCCGCCGCGACCTGCGCGCCGGGGGAGTGGTGCGCGACGTCGTCGTCGCCGTCCTCGCGGCCCTCGTGCTCGCGCAGGTGATCGCCTCGCCCACCGGGGCCGTGGCCGGGACGGGCGACCCGCTGCTGATCGCGGCGCCGCTCGTGCTCGCCCTCGCGGTCACCGTGGCGGTGCTGCGGGTCTACCCGTGGCTGGCGCGGGCCGCGCACGCCGCGCTGCGCCGCGGCCGGTCGTTGCCGCACGTGCTGGGGTCCGCGCGCGCCGTCCGCGAGAGCGCGGCGAGCCTGACGTCGGTGCTGGCCGTCGTCGTCGGCGTGAGCGTCGCGGTGTTCTCGGTGGTGGCGCTCGGGTCGCTGCGCGCGGGTCTCGAGCGCACCGTGTGGGTGACGGCGGGCGCCGACCTGCGGATCAGCGGTCCGGTCGTCGACGCCGACCAGCTCGAGGCGGTGCAGGCGCTCGACGGCGTCGCCGCGGTCGCGGCCGTGAGCACCGTCAGCCCGGCGATCCTGCAGCTCCCCGGCTCCTCCCCGCGCGTCCAGCTCGTCCTCACGGACACCGCCGCCTACGCCGCCGTGCTCCAGGACGTGCCCGGCACGGTCGGGGCGGCCCCGGTCGACAGCGTCGCGGCCGACGACGGCGTCGATCCCGTCCCGGTGCTCACCTCCCCACGGCTCGGTGGCCAGGGCGCCGACGGCGTGCGCCTGGTGGCGTCGCAGAACGTCGCCGTGGAGGTGCTGGCCTCGGGCGACGTGCTCCCCGGGGTCGCCGACTCCTCGGTCGCCTGGGTCCTGGCCGACGCCGCCGGGCTGCCCGAGGCGGCCGCCGGCTCCCCACCGCGCCTCCTCCTCGTCCGGGTGGCGCCGGGCGCGGACCCGGCGACGGTCGGCACGGCGATCACCGACGTCATCGGCCCGGCGGCGGTGGAGCGCTCCGTCGACGCGCGCGACGCCGTCGCGGACACCCCCGCGTTCCGTCTGCTGGCCGGCGCCCTGACGGTGAGCATCGTGCTCGCCGCGCTGCTCGCCGTCGCCGCACTCGTGCTGGTCCAGGTCACCGCCGCCCCCGCCCGGGGCAGCTGCTCGCGCGGCTGCGGCTGCTGGGGATGCGTCGCTCGGGCGAGCGCCGCCTCGCAGCGTGGGAGCTGCTGCCGTGGGTGACGCTCAGCGTGCTGGCGGGCTTCGGGCTCGGGCTGCTGAGCGCCGTCGTGCTGCTGCGACCCCTCGACCTGCAGCCCTTCACCCAGGGTGCGGGCCAGCCGCCGCTCGCGGCCGATCCGGTGGCGCTCGGGGGCGTGGCAGCCGCCGCGCTCGGCGTCGCCGTCGTGCTCTCGCTCGTCACCACGGTCCGCCGGACCGCTGCGCCCACGTCCGAGGAGGACTGATGGCTTCGACCCCGTTCGTGCAGTGCGAGGACCTCGTGCGGATCTTCTCCGTCGACGGGCTGGAGGTGCAGGCGCTCCAGGGCCTGAACCTGCGGATCGCCGAGGGGGAGCTGGTGGCGGTCGTCGGCGCCTCCGGGTCCGGCAAGTCCACGCTCCTGACGATCCTGTCGGGCCTGGACCGCCCCACCGGCGGGACGGCCCGTGTGGCCGGGATCGACCTGCTGACGATGGGCCGCAAGGAGCGCGTGCGCTTCCAGCGCGAGGTTGTCGGGTTCGTGTGGCAGCAGACGTCGCGCAACCTCCTGCCCTACCTGACGGCGCGCGAGAACGTCGCGCTGCCGCTCACGCTGGCCGGGCGGCGCGGCGATGCCGCGGCGCGCGTGGACGAGCTGCTGGAGCTGCTCGACGTCGCGGACTGCGCCGACCGGCTGCCGGCCCAGCTCTCGGGCGGCCAGCAGCAGCGGACGGCGATCGCCGTCGCCGTCGCGGGCTCGCCCCGCCTGCTGCTCGCGGACGAGCCGACCGGCGAGCTCGACGAGGCGGCGTCGGTCAACGTGCTCGAGGCGATGGAGCGGGTCAACGCCGAGCTCGGCGTCACCGTCGTGATCGTCACGCACGACCCCGCGGTCTCCGAGCACGTGGACCGCACGATCCAGATCCGAGACGGCCGCACCTCCACCGAGGTGCTGCGGCGGACCGAGGTCGACGAGCACGGGGCCCACCGGCGCGTGGTCGAGGAGTTCGCCGTGCTCGACCGGGTGGGGCGCATGCAGCTGCCCGAGACGTTCATCGACACGCTCGAGCTGAAGGACAGGGTCAGGCTCGGGCTCGAGACCGACCACGTCGAGGTCTTCCGAGGGGACGAGGAGCGATGAGGCACAGGGGAACGGGACCGCAGGAGGGGGCGGCCGGGGCGTCCGGGCCTGAGCACGACGGCGGGGCGGCCGACGGAGGCACGCGCGACGTCAGGGTCGAGCTCGCCGGGGTCCACCGCACGTTCGTCACGCCCGCCGGCGCGGTGCCGGTCCTGCGCGGGGTGGACCTGCGCGTGCACGCGGGGGAGCTGGTGGTCGTCGTCGGCCCGTCGGGATCGGGCAAGACCACGCTGCTCAACATCGTCGCGACGATCGACCCGCCCACCGCCGGCACGGTCGCGATCGCGGGGACGGTGACGGCGGGGCTGTCAGACGACGCCCTGGCGGACCTGCGCGCACGCCGGATGGGGTACGTCTTCCAGTCCTTCGGCCTGCTGCCGGTGCTGTCGGCCGCCGAGAACGTCGAGGTGCCGCTGCGGCTGCTGGAGACCGAGCCGGGGGAGCGGCGCGAGCGCGTGGCCCACGCCCTGGAGACCGTCGGCCTCGCACGGCACGCGCGCCAGCGGCCGTACGAGCTCTCCGGCGGCCAGCAGCAGCGCGTCGGGGTGGCGCGCGCGCTCGTCACGCGCCCCGAGGTGCTGGTGGCGGACGAGCCGACGGGCCAGCTCGACAGCGCGACGGCCGCGTCGGTGATGACGCTCATCGCCGACCTGGTGCACACGGAGGGGGTGGCCGCCGTCGTGGCGACCCACGACCCGGCCCTGATGGAGCGCGCCGACCGGGTCGTCACGCTCCACGAGGGCCGGCTGGTCGGCTAACGGACGGCGCATCCGCCGCGGGGTCGTGCCTACAGCTCGTCGCGGCGGACCTCGCGCTCGGACCGGACGGTGCCGCCGGGGGCGGAGGGGTCGCGCACGACCTGGCGCTCGCTGGTGACGGCGCTGCGACGACGGTTGACGATCAGCTCGATCACGAGCCACACGGCGCCCGCGATCATGAGGATCAGGCCGATCATCGTGAGGTCGACACCCTCGACCATGTCCGAGACGGCGAAGTACAGGATGGCGCCGATGATGGCGACGGCGATCGGTCCCCCGATGCGAGCACTGCGGCCCATGGTCAGCTCCGTTCCTCGTGGGGCCCGGCATCTCGCCCGGCCCCGGTCGCCTGCCACGCTAGGGCGCTGGGCGTGACTTTGCACGCATTCGCTGCTGGGGATTGGCCTGGCGGGTAGCATGGCCCCGCGCCATGTCTGGCTTGCGACGCGACCAGAGCGTACGGCGCACCACCGACGCCGATGAGATGAGTACCCGCATGCCCGCTGCTACGCAGCAAGACGCCACGACCGCCCTGCGCTCCGACCTGCGCAACGTCGCGATCGTCGCGCACGTCGACCACGGCAAGACCACGCTGGTGGACGCCATGCTCTGGCAGTCCGGCGCCTTCGGCGACCACGCCCACGTGGACGAGCGCGCCATGGACTCCGGCGACCTCGAGCGCGAGAAGGGGATCACGATCCTCGCCAAGAACACCGCGATCCGGTACTCCGGTCCCGCGGCGGCTGCGGCCGGCCACCCCGAGGGCATCACGATCAACGTGATCGACACCCCGGGCCACGCCGACTTCGGCGGCGAGGTCGAGCGCGGCCTGTCGATGGTCGACGGCGTCGTCCTCCTCGTCGACGCGTCCGAGGGCCCGCTGCCCCAGACGCGCTTCGTCCTGCGCAAGGCGCTCGCGGCGAAGCTGCCCGTCGTGCTCGTGGTCAACAAGGTCGACCGCCCCGACTCCCGCATCTCCGAGGTCGTGCACGAGGCGACCGACCTGCTGCTCGCCCTGGCGAGCGACATGGACGGCGAGGCCGACGGCGTCGAGATCGACCTCGACGCGATCCTCGACCTCCCGGTCCTGTACGCGTCCGCCAAGGCCGGCCGCGCGAGCACCGAGCAGCCCGCCGACGGCGAGCTCCCCGAGTCGCCGAACCTCGAGCCGCTCTTCAAGACGATCCTCGACCGGATCCCCGCCCCGTCCTACACGGTCGGCGCACCGCTCCAGGCCCACGTCACCAACCTCGACGCGTCGCCGTTCCTCGGCCGCCTCGCGCTGCTGCGCGTCTTCAACGGCACGATCCGCAAGGGTCAGACCGTCGCGTGGGCCAAGAAGGACGGCACGCTCGCGAACGTCCGCATCTCCGAGCTGCTGCGCACCGAGGCGCTCGAGCGCGTCCCGGCCGAGAGCGCCGGCCCGGGCGACATCGTCGCCGTCGCCGGCATCGAGGACATCACCATCGGTGAGTCCCTCGTCGACGCCGACGACCCGCACCCCCTGCCGCTCATCACGGTCGACGACCCCGCCATCTCCATGACGATCGGGATCAACACCTCCCCGCTCGCCGGCAAGGGCGGCAAGGGCCACAAGGTCACCGCCCGTCAGGTCAAGGATCGCCTCGACAAGGAGCTGATCGGCAACGTGTCGCTCAAGGTCCTGCCGACCGAGCGTCCCGACGCGTGGGAGGTGCAGGGCCGCGGTGAGCTGGCGCTGGCCATCCTGGTCGAGCAGATGCGCCGCGAGGGCTTCGAGCTGACCGTCGGCAAGCCGCAGGTCGTCACGAAGGAGGTCGAAGGCAAGCTCCACGAGCCGATGGAGCACATGACCATCGACGTGCCCGAGGAGTACCTCGGCGCCGTGACGCAGCTGCTGGCCGCCCGCAAGGGCCGCATGGAGACCATGAGCAACCACGGCACCGGCTGGGTGCGCATGGAGTTCATCGTCCCCGCCCGTGGGCTCATCGGCTTCCGCACGCAGTTCCTCACGGACACGCGCGGCACCGGCATCGCCTCGTCCATCGCGCACGGCTTCGAGCCGTGGGCCGGCAACATCGAGTTCCGCACGGCGGGCTCGCTGGTGGCCGACCGCACCGGCGTCGTCACCACCAACGCCCTCATGCTCCTCCAGGACCGCGGCACGTTCTTCGTGCGGCCGACCGAGGAGGTCTACGAGGGCATGGTCGTCGGCGAGAACAGCCGCGCGGACGACATGGACGTGAACATCTGCCGCGAGAAGAAGCTCAACAACATCCGGTCCGCCACGGGTGACGAGCTCGAGCGCACGGCGCCGCCGCGACTCCTCACGCTCGAGGAGTCCCTGGAGTGGGCCAACGACGACGAGTGCGTCGAGGTCACCCCCGAGGTCGTCCGCATCCGCAAGGTCGTGCTCAACCAGACCGATCGGGCCCGGGCCGCCTCGCGCGCCAAGAAGGGCTGAGCGTGACGACGGCGAGCACCGGTTCCGAGCCCACCGCACCGTCCGCGGTGGTGCCCGGCCCGGTGCTCGCCGTTCTCGCACACCCCGACGACGAGACGCTGCTCGCCGGCGGCCTGCTCGCGCTGGCCGCCGCGCGCGGCGCTCGCGTCGTCGTCGTCACCGCCACGCGCGGTGAGCGGGGCGAGATGATCGGCGCCCCGCAGCTCGAGGGGACGGACGCGGTCGCCCCGACGAGGTCCCAGGAGATCGCCGCGGCGCTCACGGCGCTCGGAGTGCGCGAGCACGTGTTCCTGGACGGGCTCGCCGCGCACGTGTCCGACCCCGCCGCACCCGTGCGGTGGACCGACTCCGGCATGGCCTGGATCCGCCCCGGCGTCGCCGGACCGGCCCCGACGCGCCCGCCACGGCCCTCGGCGCCGGCGACCTCGAGTCCCAGGCCGCCGCGCTGGCGCGGCTCGTGCGGGACGTGCGCCCCGCCGTCGTGATCAGCGACGAGGCCGGCGGCTCCTACGGCCATCCCGACCACCGCCGCACCCACGCGATCGTGGTGCGCGCGCTCGACCTCGCCGCGCAGGAGGGCCCCGGCACGCGGGGGACGCCGCTGGCCGGCGTCCAACCCGTGCACGCGGCCGTCGCCGTCGCCGAGGACCGGCTGCGCGCCGCGAACGCCTCCGTCACGGAGCAGGTGCGCGGGCTCGGACCGCTCGGCGCCCTGGCGCAGCCGCTGCTCGTTCCCGGCACCGACCTGCCGTCGCTGGCCGTGCCGGCCGAGGGCGTCGACCTCGAGGTCGACACGACCTCGGTCGCCCCGGCGGTGCTGGCCGCGCTGCGCGCCTACCGCTCACAGGTCCAGGGCTCCACGATCCCCGTGCTCGACACCCCGCTGCAGCAGCGGCGCGCGACCGACCAGCTCACCCCCGACCAGGCCGCCATCGGCTGGTACGCACTGAGCAACGACGTCGCCCAGCCGATCCTGCCCGTCGTGGGCCTCGTGGTCGTCCGCGGCGACGCGGCACGCCTGCGGGACGCGCTCGCCGGGCTGCCCGCGCTCGCGCGGCCCGGGACCGACGGCGCTGCGCCCGCCTCGCCCGTCGCGGCGCCGGACGTCCAGCCGCTGATGACCCCGCCGTCCGCCGGTCGGATCGCGGCCGTCGTGAGCTGCCTCGTCCTCGGTGTCCTGGTCGGCGTGGTGACGACGGTCGTGCACCGCTGGCGCCTGGGTGACCTCCCGCTCGGCATGCTCCTCGCGCTCGTCACGATCGGTGCCGGAGCGCTGCTGTCCCGCGCGGTCACGCGCGGTGCGGGGCTGCTCGGGTTCGCCGTCGGCGCCGTCGGCGCCATCCAGGCGATGGCGTTCCTCGTCGCCGGGGGCGACGTCCTGGTCCCGGGGGACACGCTCGGCATGGTGTGGCTGCTCGGTTCCGTCCTCGCGATCGGCGTCGCGGCGTTCCTGCCCGACCGCTGGGTCGGACGTCACCGCGACCGCGGCGCGGAGGCGGCCCGGCCGTGACCTCCGAGGAGACCGAGGAGCTGACCCGCCGCTACCGCGCGGCGATGGCGCGGCTGCCCGGCGGGGTCGCCGTGCTTGCCGCCCGCGCGGGAGGCCACGACGTCGTCGCCGTCGTCACCTCGTTCGTCTCGGTCTCCCTCGACCCGCCGACCGCCCTCGTCGTGGTGCACTCCGCCGGGCGGCTCGGCGAGGTGCTCGACGTCGGCAGCCGCTGGGCGGCCACCGTGATGGGGGCGGACTCGGCCCCCCACGTCGCCTGGATCGCCGAGCCCGGCCGCCCCGACATCGGGCAGCTGCAGGGCATCGCCCACCACCGCGGCGACACGAGCGGCGCCGCCGTGCTGGACGGCGGGGGCTCGTGGGTCGAGTGCGTCACCGAGCAGGTGCTGGACGCCGGCGACCACCTCGTCGTCGTCGGCCGCGTGACCGACGCCGGACCGGGGGAGGCCGAGGGCGCGCTGGTGCACCGCCTCGGCCGCGTGCGCGCGCTGCCCTGATCTGACCTGTCCGCGGCGACCCGGCCTGGCTGTTGACATTTACTTTTGCTGGCGAAAGAATGTGGAGCCAGCACCGCCGGGGGTCTCGGCGGCGCTCAGATCAAAGGAGATGTGTGCGCATGCAACGGAAGACACGTGTGACGACCGCGGCCGCCGTGGCCGGGATGCTCGTCCTGGCGGCCTGCTCCGGCGGGTCCGACGGTTCGGGCGGTGGGTCGTCCGACGACGCGACGACCGGGGCCGACGGGACGGTCACCCTCGACTACTGGGCCTGGGGCACGACGCAGAAGCCGCTCGTCGACGCCTGGAACGCCGCCAACCCCGACGTCCAGGTCCGCCACACCGACGTCGGCGGCGGTGGTGACACGGCCTCCAAGCTCGTCACGGCCACCCGGGCGGGCAACGCGCCCGACGTCGCGCTCGTGGAGTACCAGACGCTCCCGGCGATGATCGTGGCCGGCGTCGCCACCGACATCAGCGAGTACACGGGGGAGATCTCCTCGGACTTCGCGGACGGGATCTGGAACCAGGCCACGTTCGACGGCGTGAGCTACGGGGTGCCGCAGGACGCCGGCCCCCAGGCGCTCACGTACAACGCCACCCGCCTCGCGGAGCTCGGGGTCGAGGTGCCCACCACCTGGGAGGAGTTCGCCGAGGCCGCGGAGCAGGTCAAGGCCGCGGACCCCACGACCTACATCACGACGTTCGCCCCGGGGGAGTTCGGTGGCTTCGCCGGGTTCGCCCAGCAGGCCGGTGCCCAGTGGTGGTCCATCGACGGCGACACCTGGACGGTCGACTTCGACGGCGAGGAGTCCCGCGCCGTCGCCGAGTACTGGCAGGACCTCATCGACCGGGACCTCGTGCTGGCCGAGCCGCTGCTGACGCCGGAGTGGAACGCCGCCCTCAACGAGGGCCGCATCCTGTCCTGGCCCGCCGGGATGTGGGCCGCCGGCGTCCTCTACGGCGTGGCCGAGGGCATGGCGGGGGAGTGGGCCATGGCGCCCCTGCCGCAGTGGACCTCCGGTGACGCCGCCGTCGGCTTCCAGGGCGGATCGGCCGCCATCGTGACGACGTCGTCGGACGACGCCGAGGCCGCCGCGCGGTTCGCAGCCTGGATCGGCTCCTCCGAGGAGGGCGCGAGGATCCAGATCGAGCAGGGTCAGTACCCCGCGTCGCTCTCCGGGCAGGAGCTCACCCTCGAGAGCGACCCGCCGCTGCTCATGCCGCAGCAGACCGACTACTGGGCCGTGGCCGCCGACATCGCCGCCGACACCATCCCGCAGATCACGTGGGGCCCGAACGTCAACGTGGCGGACTCCGCCTTCCAGGACGCCATGTCCGCCGCGATCAACGACGGCACGCCGCTCGTGGACGCACTGGTCGAGACCGAGCGCGTCGTCCTCGACGACATGAGGACCTCGGGCTTCACGGTCAGCAACGACTGAGACACCTCGGCCGGCGCCCTCGCGGGCGCCGGCCGACGGAAGGACGAACCTCATGACCAGCACCTCGATCCCGGTGCGGCGCTCACGCCGACGCTGGGTGGCGCCCTACCTCTTCCTGCTGCCGGCAGGCGTGCTCTTCATCGCCTTCCTGGCCATCCCGATCGTCTACGCGGTCTACCTGAGCCTGCGCGGCCTGAAGGTGACGGGCAGCGGCCCGTTCGGCACGAGGGAGGAGACGTGGGTCGGCCTCGACAACTACGTCCGCACGTTCACGGATCCGGAGTTCTTCGCGGGCTTCGGCCGCCTCGCGCTCTACGGCCTCATCGCGATCCCGCTCACGCTCGGGCTCGCGCTGCTCTTCGCCCTGCTGCTGGACCTGCCGCGCGTGCGGGCGGCCCGGTTCTCGCGCGTCGCGATCTTCATCCCCTACGCGGTCCCCGGTGTCATCGCCTCGCTGCTGTGGGGCTTCCTGTACCTGCCCTCGACGAGCCCGCTGAACTGGTTCACCGAACGACTCGGCCTGCCGGACGTGCTGATGCTCCAGGGCGGGGCGCTGTTCCCGGCGATCGCGAACATCGCGATCTGGGGCGGGGTCGGGTTCAACATGATCATCATCTACACCTCCCTGCGGGGCATCCCCGGGGAGGTGCTCGAGGCCGCCCGCATCGACGGCGCGAACGAGTCCACGATCGCCAGGCGGATCAAGATCCCGCTGGTCTCACCCGCCCTGGTGCTGACGGGGCTCTTCGCCCTGATCGGCACGTTGCAGGTCTACGGCGAGCCGACGACGCTGCGGCCGATGACGAACGCGATCTCCCAGACCTGGGTGCCGCTCATGAAGATCTACCGCGACGCCTTCACCCGTGACGACCTGTCGCTCGCCGCCGCGTCGTCGGTGGTGCTCGCCATCGGCACCCTGGTGCTGTCCGTCCTCCTGCTCCGCGCCACCCGGGGCAGCTCCTTCGGAGGAGACCGATGACCACGCTCACCACGCCCCGGCCCGTGCGGCCGACCTCCTCCATCGCCCCGCGCCGCCGCCACAAGCGCTCCGTGGTGGCCACCCTGGTGCTGCTGGGCGGCGCGATCTACTGCCTGGTCCCGGTCGTCTGGGTGATCATCGCCTCCACCAAGAGCAACTCCGAGCTCTTCACCACCCTGACGTTCCTGCCGGGCAGCGGGCTGATGGACAACATCAACGACCTGTTCAGCTACGGCGGCGGTCTGTTCGCCGGGTGGGCCGCCAACAGCCTGCTCTACGCGGGTGTCGGGGCGGCGCTCGCGACCCTCGTCTCGACGATGGCGGGCTACGCGCTGGCGAAGTTCGACTTCCCGGGGCGTCAGGTCTGGTTCTACGCGATCCTCGCCGGCGTGCTGCTGCCCGGCATCACGCTGGCGATCCCGCAGTACCTGCTGATGTCGATGATGGGTCTCGCCGGCAGCCACTGGTCGGTGCTGCTGCCGTCGATCATCTCGCCGTTCGGGATCTTCCTCGCCCGGGTCTTCGCCAGCAGCGCGGTCCCCACCGACACGCTCGAGGCCGCGCGGATCGACGGCGCAGGCGAGGGCCGCATCTTCGGTGCGATCGTGCTGCCGATGATGGTGCCCGGCATGGTGACCGTGTTCCTGCTGCAGTTCGTCGGCATCTGGAACAACTTCCTGCTGCCGTTCATCATGCTCTCGGACGAGAGCCGCTACCCGCTGACGGTGGGCCTGTACACGCTGCTGTCCAAGGGGTCGGGGACGCCGTCGCTCTACAGCCTCGCGATCATCGGCTCGGCGGTGAGCATCATCCCGCTGATCGTGATGATGCTGGTGCTGCAGCGGTACTGGCGGCTCGACCTGGTGAGCGGGGGGCTGAAGGGATGACCGCGTCCTCCCGCAGCATCCGGCTCGGCGCCACGGGGCTGACGAGCGCGCCGCTCGCGCTCGGCACGTCGGCGATCGGGGGCAGGGAACCCGCGCAGGCCAGGGCCGCCCTGCTCGCCGCGGCCGAGGCGGGGATCCACGACTGGGACAGCAGCAACAACTACGGCCGCTCGGAGGAGTACGTCGGGGCCGCGCTGGCCGAGCTCGGGCCCGGGTCCGACATCCAGGTCTTCACCAAGGTCGACCCGCTGCCGGGGTCGGCGGACTTCTCGGGGACGAGGGTCAGGGCCTCGGTGGAGGAGTCGTTGACCCGGCTGGGGCGCGACCACCTCCCGCTCGTGCACCTGCACGACCCCGAACGGATCTCCTTCGCCGACGCGATGGCGCCCGGCGGGCCGGTCGAGGCGCTCGTGGCCCTGCGGGACGAGGGTGTCATCGGACACCTCGGCGTCGCCGGCGGACCGGTCTCGCTGCTGGAGCGCTTCGTGCGCACCGGGGCGTTCGAGGCCGTCGTCACCCACAACCGGTTCACCCTCGTGGACCGCTCGGCCGCGACGCTGCTCGACCTGTGCGCCGAGCGCGGCCTGGCCACGTTCAACGCCGCACCGTTCGGCAGCGGCGCGCTGGCTCGCGACGACGGACCCGTCGGCACCTACCAGTACCGGGAGCCGGATCCCGCGGTCGCCGACGCCGTCCTCGCGCTGCGCCGGATCGCCCGCGAGGCCGGCGTCCCGATCGCGGCGCTGGCGCTCGCGTTCAGCCTCGCCGATCCGCGCGTCGACGTCACCATCGTCGGCTCGACCGACCCCGGCAGGATCGCCGAGATCGCCCGGCTGGCCCGCGTCACCGTGCCGGCAGGCGTCTGGGACGAGGTCGAGGCGGTCGTCCCGACCACCCAGATCGGGCCCCAGCACCGCTGACGCGGCGCCGGCGCCCGACCCCTCGCCCGACACGACCGTGCCCACCACCCCCTCGCCCGACACGACGGGAGCACCACCCATGCCCATGCCCACCCCCGACCGACTCCTGTTCGGCGGCGACTACAACCCCGAGCAGTGGACCCGCGACGTCTGGCTGGAGGACATCGAGCTGATGCGGCGAGCCCGGGTCAACACCGTGACGCTCGGGGTGTTCTCGTGGTCGGCGCTCGAGCCCGAGGAGGGCCGCTTCACCCCCGAGTGGCTCGACGACGTCATCACCCTGCTCGACGACGCGGGCATCGGGTTCTTCCTCTCCACCCCGACGGCGTCGCCGCCGCCGTGGTTCTCCCTGGCCCACCCCGACGCGCTCCCCGTGCGGGCCGACGGCGTGCAGCTGAGCCACGGGTCCCGCGACACGTACGCGATCAGCGCCCCCGCCTACCGGGACGCCGCCCGCCGGATCGCCCGGCTCCTGGCGGAGCGCTACGGCGACCACCCGCGGCTCCGCGGCTGGCACGTCCACAACGAGTACGGGACGCTCGACCTCGGACCGCACGCCGCTGCCGCGTTCCGCCGCTGGCTGCGGGGACGCTACGGCGACCTCGCCGCTCTGAACGAGGCGTGGACCACCGCGTTCTGGTCGCAGCGGTACTCCTCCTGGGAGGAGATCCTCCCGCCCCGGGTCACGCAGTACCTGCACAACCCGGCGCACGCCCTGGACTTCCGGCGCTTCAGCTCGCAGGAGATGCTCGACGCGTTCGTCGAGCAGCGGGAGGAGATCCGCGCAGCCGGCTCGACCGCTCCCGTCACGACCAACTTCATGCTGCCGACGTGGAACCACCTGGACCAGTGGTCGTGGGCGAGCGAGCAGGACGCCGTCTCGATCGACCACTACGTCGACACGACGGGACCCGACGGCGAGGCGCACGTCGCCTACGGCTCGGACCTGACCCGGTCGTGGGCGCAGGGCCCCTGGCTGCTGATGGAGCAGAGCGCCACGGGCGTCAGGATGGGGGACCGGACGTACACCAAGGCTCCCGAGCGGATGATCCGGAACTCCCTCGGCTACATCGCCCGGGGCTCGCAGAGCTCCCTGTTCTTCCAGTGGCGCGGCAGCGCCGGCGGGTCGGAGCAGTGGCACTCGGCGCTCGTGCCGCACGCGGGCGGGGACTCGCGCGCGTTCCGGGCCGTGGAGCAGCTGGGCGGGATCCTCGAGGAGCTGGCGGACGTGACGGCGCCGCCCGAGGAGGGACCCGTCGTCGCGGCCGACGTCGCGATCCTGTGGGACGCCGCCTGCTGGTGGGGGATGGAGACGCCGCACAAGCCCAACGACGCGATCACGTACTCCGACCGGGTGCGGGCCGCCCACCGGTCCTTCTACCGGGCGGGGGTGCCGGTGGACTTCGTGGCGCCGGGCGCGGACCTGAGCCGCTACCGGCTGCTGGTCCTCCCGTGCGCGTACGTCCTCGAGGCGTCCTCCGCCTCCTGGCTGCACGACTTCGTCGCGGGCGGCGGGGACCTGGTGGTCACCTTCCTCAGCGGCGTCGCGGACGAGCACCTGCGCGTCGTGACCGGGGGCTACCCCGGTCTGCTGCGCGACCTGCTGGGCGTGCGGGTCGAGGAGATCCACGTGCTCGGGCCGCAGGAGACCAGCGTGCTCGACGACGGCTCGACCGCGCGCAGCTGGACCGAGGTGGTCGCCCCGAGCGGCGCCGCGGTGCTGGCGCGCTACACGCAGGGCCCGGTCGCGGGCGGCGCGGCGATCACCCGGCACGACGTCGGTGCCGGGCACGCGTACTACGTCTCCACCGAGCTGGAGCAGGAGGCGTGGGACGCGTTCCTCGCCGCGCGCGCGGCCGACGTCGGGGCGACGGCGACGCTGGCCGGTGCCGCCGAGGCCGGGGTGGAGGCGGTGCTGCGCCGCGGGCGCGAGACGGACCACCTGTTCCTGCTGCACCACGGGGAGCACGAGCCGGTCACCGTGCAGGGGGCGGGGACCGACGTGATCTCGGGTGGGTCCGCCGAGGCGGGCCTGACGATCGAGCCGGGCGGGTTCGCCGTGCTCCGGCTCTCCAGGGGCGGGCCGCTGCCCGCGATCGTCGCGGCTCGCTGACGGCGAGCACCGCCCGCGGCGACGACGGGGACGAGGAGGAGGGGTGGGCCGCGGCCCACCCCTCCTCCTCGTCGGGGCTCTCAGGCCTGGTGCGCTCGACGCTGCTGCGCGATGAAGTCCCGGTACCAGGCGCCCGAGTCCTTCACGGTCCGCTCCAGCGTGGAGTAGTCCACGCGGACGATCCCGAACCGGCGGTCGTAGCCGTACGCCCACTCGAAGTTGTCCATCAGCGACCACAGGAAGTACCCGCGCACGTCCGCGCCCTGCGCCCGGGCACGCGCCACGGCGTCGATGTGGTCGCGCACGTACGCCGTGCGCGCCTCGTCGTGGATCGCGCCGTCCGGGCTCACGACGTCCTCGAACGCGGCGCCGTTCTCGGTCACGTAGAGCGGCAGACCGGGATACCGCCGCGCGACCCCGGTGAGGAGCTCCACCAGCCCGTCGGGGTCGATGTTCCAGCCCATGCTCGTGGACGGGCCGGGCTGCGCGAGGAACTCCAGCCGGTCGGAGCCCACCCAGGCGCTGTGCGGCGACGTCTGGTGCCCGTCGGCACCGGGCCGGCCGTCGCCGACGGGAGGAACGCCGTCGCGTACCAGGGAGGTGTTGTAGTAGTTGATCCCGAGCGAGTCCAGCGGCACCCCGATCGTGGCCAGGTCGCCGTCCTGCACGAACGAGAAGTCGCTGACGCCCGCCGTCTCGGCGAGCAGGGACTCGGGGTAGGCGCCGTCCAGCATCGGCCCCAGGAACGCCTCGTTGGCCAGGTTCTCGGCCCGCCTCCTGGCGGCGAGGTCGGCCGGGTCGTCCGACGCGGCGCGGACGACGTGCAGGTTGAGCACGACAGACAGGTCGACGTCGGTGGCGGCCCGCTCGCGCACCTGCCGGCCGGCCAGGCCGTGGCCGAGGTTGAGGTGGTGCACCGCGGCGAGCGCCTGGGCGCCGTCGGTGATGCCGGGGGCGTGCACCCCGGAGGCGTGCCCGAGGTAGGCGCTGCAGTAGGGCTCGTTCAGGGTCGTCCAGCGCGTGACCCGGTCGCCGAGGGCGTCGGCCACCCACCCGGCGTACTCGGCGAACCGGTGCGCGGTGTCGCGCTCCGGCCAGCCGCCCCGGTCCTGCACCCACTGCGGCAGGTCCCAGTGGTAGAGGGTCAGGACCGGGGTGATCCCCGCGCCGAGCACCTCGTCCACGAGGCGGTCGTAGAAGTCCAGCCCGGCGCGGTTCGGGGTGCTCCCCGGGGTGGGCTGCACCCGCGGCCACGCGACGGAGAACCGGTAGGCGTCCAGGTTGAGGGAGCGCATCAGCGCCACGTCCTCCGGGACGCGGTGGTAGTGGTCGGCGGCGACCGCGCCGCTGTCGCCGTTGCGGGTCTTCCCGGGGGTGGCGGCGAAGGTGTCCCAGATGCAGGGCGTGCGGCCGTCCTCGGCCACCGCCCCTCGATCTGGTAGGCGGCGGTCGCGCTGCCCCACACGAAGTCCGCCGGGAACGGCGTCTGCTCGCGGGGCGTGGGGGTCGTGGTCATCGGTTCCTCCGTGGTGGGTGGCGGTCAGGGGAGCGGACGGCGCAGGTCGTTCGCGCTGCGCAGGACGTCGCGACGCAGCAGGTCCTCGGGATCGATCGACTCCGACGTGCGCACCCGCAGGGTCGCGGTCGCACCCGCCGGCAGCGTGAGGAGGGCGTCGTCGACCACCGCGTCCCGCAGGACGCGATCGGCCAGCAGCGTGACGTCCCTGACGAGGGACGCGGCGCGCAGGTGGACCTCGTACCCGTCGTCGGTCGCCGTGACGCTCGCGCTCAGCGCGGCGGGGTCGAGCGCGAGGTCGACGTCCTCCACGGCGGCGTGCACCTCCACGAGGCCGTCGGCCGAGGCGGTCACGACCTCGCGGGAGGTGTCGGTGAGGGCGGCCACGTCGGCGGGCACCGGCACGACCGTCACGCTGCGCGGCGCGACCTCGACGCCGACCGTGGCGCTCGCGACGACGTCGCCCGCGAGCGACTCGCGCCTCAGCGCGAGCTCGGTGCGCCACACGGAGTCGGAGTCGCCCGCGAGGGCGACGGCGAGCGCCCCGTCCCGCTCGACGAACGTGAGCAGGCGCGGGGCGAAGGACCGCCGGACGGCGTACCAGGCCGGCTTCGGACGCTCGAGCGAGTCGATCAGCGACCAGGACGTCACCGGCCAGCAGTCGTTGAGCTGCCAGAGGATGGCGCCCGCCGTGCGGGGCCACCAGGAGCGGTAGTGGTCGATCGCGTGGCGCAGCGCCCTGGCCTGGTTCAGAGCCCCTGCCCACAGCCAGTCCTCCCAGTCCGTGGGAACCCCGAGGTGTGGTGCCATCCCGCGGTCGAGCTTGCCGTTGCCGTCCTGGGCCTTCTGGTGCACGAGCCACACGGGGTCGTTCCTGGGGTCGGGCGCGTCCGCCAGCGGCCCGCCGTCGGCCGCGTGGACGTGATCGGCGATGGTGCGGGAGGTGGGAGGTCCCTGGAAGCCGAACTCGGAGCAGAACCGGGGGACGTCGGCGCGGTAGGCGCGGTAGTCCACCCGGTTCCACACCTCCCACTGGTGGTGGGTGCCGTGGTCGGGGTCGTTCGGGTGGATCTGCTCGGGGGCCCGGTGCGGGGTGCTGGGGCTGTTGTCGCTGTACGGACGCGTGGGGTCGAGCTCGGCCACGAGAGCGGGCAGGAGCACCCGGGCGTAGTGCTCGCCCCAGGTCAGGCCGCCCAGCTTCTCCTTCCAGCCCCAGTCCTCGTGGCCCCACAGGTTCTCGTTGCCGCCGTTCCAGATCACGAGGGAGGGGTGCGGCGAGAGCCTGGCGATGTTCTCGCGCGCCTCCGCCGCGATCTCCGAGCGGATCGGGTCGTCCTCGGCGTAGGCGCCGCAGGCGAGGAGGAAGTCCTGCCAGACCAGGAGGCCGCGCTCGTCGGCGGACTCGTAGAAGTCCCGGCTCTCGTAGACGCCGCCGCCCCACACGCGCAGGAGGTTGACGTTCGCCGCCAGCGCCTGGTCCTGGCGCCGGGCCACCCGCTCCCGCGTGAGGCGGGTCAGGAGGTGGTCGTCGGGGATCCAGTTCGCGCCCTTGACCAGGACGGGACGTCCGTTGACGGCGAGGACGAACCCCGACCCGTGCTCGTCGGCGCTCGTGTCGAGCTCGACGCGACGGAACCCGAGGCGTCGGTCGACGCGGTCGAGCTCGGCCGCGTCCCCGTCGCCGTCCGACAGCGTGAGGGAGAAGGCGTGCAGCGACGGCGCGCCGTACCCCACGGGCCACCACGGGGCCACGTCGGGAACCTCGAGCGTCAGGACAGCGGACTCCGCCCCGGCCGCCAGCGTGGCGGTGACCTCGACGCCGGCGACGGCGGCGGCCAGGTGCAGCGGACCGGCGGTGCCCAGGCCCGAGCGCTCGACGCGGACGTGCACCTCGGCGGTGCCGGTGCCGTCGGGCCGGAGGTCCACCAGGGGCCGGACCTCGGCCAGCCGGGCCACGCGCCAGCGGTGGAGCCGCACCGGTCGCCAGATGCCGGCGGTGCGCAGGTCCGGCCCCCAGTCCCAGCCGAACGAGCACGCCATCTTCCTCACGAACGGGAACGGGGCGGTGGTGGCGGAGTTGGCCCCGGGACGGGCGCCGATCCGGTCGCTGAGCTCCTCGGCGTACCGCGTCGCGGAGGCGAAGGTCACCGTGAGGTCGCGGGCGACGCCGTCGGCCTCCGGGCGGAGGTCGAACCGGTAGGAGCGGTGCATGTTGGCCGTGCTGCCGAGCCGCCGGTCGCCGAGGTCGAGGGCCGCGACGGTGTCGAGTCCCTCGCACACGAGGTCGACCCGCTCGTCCGGCGCGGCCGGCTCCAGCGTGAGCGACCGGCGGTAGCGCCAGTCCACGTCCCAGGCCCAGCGCAGCGAGGTCTCGTTCGCGTCGAGGTAGGGGTCGTCGATGAGGTCGGCGTCCAGCAGGTCCGTGTGGACGGTGCCGGGGACCGTGGCCGGGACGTCCCGCCCCGCGATGGTGGCGGGCGCCTCGCCCCGCTCCAGCCGCAGGGTCCAGCCGTCGTGCAGGTCGGTGCTCGTCACGGGTGCTCCCTCGCTCGGCGGGGGTCGTCGGTGACCCCGGTGATCTCGGTGGTGCGGGCGGTGCCGGCGGTGACCTCGGTCACGTGGAGGAGGCACGCCTGCTCGGGCTTCTGCTGCGGGACCTGGACGCCGGCCGTCGCCAGGACGGCGCCGGTCAGCTCGATGCCCGCGGCCCACCACGACGGCAGGATCCGGCGGGGTTCGGGCACGCCGTCGGGCCACACCGCCTCCACCCGGTAGCGCCGGTCGGGGCGCAGACCCGGCAGCCGCAGGCGTCCCGGGGGCGAGACGATCGACGTCGCCATCGCGACGACGGCGTACAGCGCCTCCGCGCCGTCGGGGGAGACGACGCCGTGCACCCAGGTGGCGGGGTCGGGATGGTCGGACCGGACCACCACCCCGGAGTGCAGGAGGTCCCGGTGCCGCTTGTGCAGGGCGACCCAGCGGGTGAGCTCCTCGACGGCCGCGGGATCGGCGTCGAGCGCCGCGTCCAGGTCCCACTCGATGCCGAGGTGGCCGAACAGCGCGGTGATCGCCCGGAACGGCAGGTCCTGGACTCGTCCCGTGGTGTGCGCCCGGGCGCCGCCCACGTGCGCCCCGACCAGCTCGGGCGGGACGAGCAGTCCCGTCCAGCGCTGGATCTGCTGACGTTCGAGCGGGTCCAGGCAGTCGCTGGCCCACACCCGGTCGGTGCGTTCCAGCACCCCCAGGTCGACGCGGCCACCGCCGGACGAGCACGACTCGATCTCGAGCCCGGGGTGCCGCCGCCGGAGCCCGTCGAGCAGGCGGTAGACGGCGAGGGTCTGGTCGTGGACGCCCGCGCGGCCGGTGGTGGGGTGGCCGCCGTCGACGAGATCGCGGTTGTGGTCCCACTTGAGGTAGTCCACCCGGTACTCGGTCACGAGGGCGTCGAGCCGGCCGGCGATGTGCTCGAACGCGGCCGGGTTGGCCAGGTCGAGCACCTGCTGGCCGCGCGAGAGCGGCGGCAGGCGGTCCCCGGTCGACATCACCCAGTCGGGGTGCGCCAGCGCGAGCGCCGAGCCCGGGCTGATCATCTCCGGCTCGACCCACAGCCCGAACTCCAGGCCGAGACCGCGCACGTGGTCGACCAGCGGGTGGAGGCCGTCCGGCCACACGTCGGGGTCGACGTCCCAGTCGCCCAGCCCGACGGCGTCGTGCCGGCGCCCGCGGAACCAGCCGTCGTCGAGGACGAACCGCTCCGCCCCGACCCGCGCCGCCGCGTCCGCGAGCCGGGTCAGCTTGTCGACGTCGTGCTGGAAGTACACGGCCTCCCAGGTGTTGACGACGACCGGCCGTCTCGTGCGCGGGTGCCCGGGACGGGCGCGGAGGTGGCGGTGGAAGCGCGCGGAGATCGCGTCGAGGCCGTGACCGTGGGAGCCGTAGACGTCGGGGGTGGTGTAGCTCTCGCCCGGGGCCAGGACCCCCTCGCCCGGGAGGAGCAGCTCACCGCCGCTGAGGAGCGAGACCCCGGTGGGCAACCGCTCGGCGGCGTGCACGTGGTTGCCGCTCCACGCCGTGTGCACCGCCCAGGCCTCGCCCGAGCGGAACCCGAAGCCGGACTCGCCCGCCACCAGCAGGAGCGTCGCGTCGGTGCCGGTGCGGCCGCGGCGGCCCTCCCGCAGGTGCGTGCCCAGGGTGAAGGCGTGCCGCTGCGGGGCCCGCTCCCGCGTCCAGCGGCCGGTGAGGTCGAGCAGCTCGGCGGCCTCGGCGGGGATCGGGAGGGAGAGCTGGAGGCGTTCGAGCACGTACTCGCTCGTGCCGGTGTTGGTCAGCGTGGCGCTCAGCCGTACGAGCCCCGATCCGGGCAGCAGGGCGATCCGCAGCTCCAGGTCCACCTCGAGCGCGCTGTCGCGGCCGAGGATCCGCAGCGCGCCGGCCGTGGCGTCGTCGCCGTCCGGCACGTCCACGGCGACGAGGTCGAACAGGGGGGAGAAGCCGCGACCGCCGCGATGGCCGGACAGGCCGGGGGTCCCGACCCACCCGACGGCGGCCTCCGGCAGCACGCCGACCGGCACCTCCTCGTCCATGAGGTTGAGGACCGTGGGAGGCCGACCGGCCTCGACGACGGCCCGCACGTCGGACGGGTCGAGCTCCCCGAGGTCGGCGCCCCAGTAGGCGATGCGTGGCAGCCGGGGCCCCGTGGTGTCCAGGACGAGACTGACCCCGTCGGACCGCAGGTGAACGGCGTCGTTCATCGGTGCTGCAGGCATGGAAGACCTCCCGGTGTCCGGCTTACTTTTGCAAGCAAAAGTAAATAGGTCAAGCCGGAGGGGCCGGGCCCGGGGCGGTCAGCGGGGGGCGGTCTCGCGGTCGGCGGCGCTCGTGACGAAGTCCTGCACGGCGAGCACGGCGGCCCCGCGCGCCCAGGCCTCGAAGCCCATCGGATGGATCTCCGTGACGACGGGCGGCGCGTGCGGCACCCGGCTGGCGGCGATGCCGCGCTCCACCTCGTCCGGCGCCAGCGAGGCCAGGCCGATGCCCTCGCCCGACAGGATGATCAGCTCGGTCAGCGCGATGTCCGCGACGGCTGCGACGAGGCGACCCAGCTGGAAGGCCGCGGCCCGGACCACCCCGAGGCACGCGGTCTCGCCCGCCTCGGCGCGCCGCATCACCTCCTCGTAGGTGAGGTCGCTGCCGGCCGCGGCCGAGCCCGCGCGCCGGATCGCCTCGGAGGAGAGGTAGGCGGACGCCGTCCCGTCCGGTGAACCCGGCTGCGCGGGACCGTGCGGATCCAGCACGTGGTTGCCGATCCCGGACAGGTCCGCCCCCGCACCGCGGACGATCGCGTCGTGGACCACGAGCGCGTAGCCGATGCCTGCCCCGATCGTGATCACGGCGAACGTGTCGTGCCCCCGGGCGGGCCCGAACCAGTGCAGCGACTCGGTCAGGGCCACCACGTCGTTGTCGACGACCGAGGGGAGGCCGGTGGCCTGACGCAGCAGCGAGGCGAGCGGCAGGTCGTTCCAGCCCAGGAACGGGGCGCGGACGACGTCCGAGCGGTCGCGGGTGCGGCCGCCGAGCGAGACCCCGAGCCCGCGCAGCCGGTCGGCCGGGGCGCCCAGGTCGGCCACCACCGCGGCGATCGCCTCGACGACGGTGTCCGGGCGCGTGGAGGTCAGCGGCACGTGACGCTGCGTGAGCACGTCGCCGCGCAGGTCGGTGAGCGCCGCGTAGAGATCCTCGCCCGTGAGCTTCACCCCGACGACGAGGTGCTCGGAGGCGAGCACGTCCAGCGGGAGGCGCGGTCGACCCTTGCCCGGCGTGCGCTGGGCGGACCCCTCGGCGAGCACCCCGTGGTCGAGCAGGGGCTTCGTGAGACGGGTCAGGCTCGCGAGCGTCAGCTCGAAGGTCTGGGCGAGCTCGGTCCGCGACTGGGGCCCGTGGACGAGGATGCGCCGCAGGATCGCCCGGGCGGCGCGGGGCAGGGAGTCGAGTTCGTCCTTCAGACCGGCTGGCACGGCCACACGGTACCGCCGACCGCCGCTGTCCCGGCCCTGCCCGGGGCGTGCACGACCTTCCCCGGGCGTGCGCGAGATCACCACGAACGCTGCCCCGCCCGGGCGCGCGCCGCGGCCTCGTCGACCGTAGTATTGGCCGATCCCACCGCTTGTCCGACAGGAGAACCACGCGTGACTGACACCGCTGAGGTCGGCGGCTCTCCGCTCGACGAGCTCGAGGGCGAGAAGCCCTCGCGTCGTGGCCGCAACGTCGGCATCGGTGTCGGGATCGGGATCGTCGTCCTGGCCGGCGCGTACGTCGCCGCCGTGGTCGCGACGGCCGACACGCTGCCGCGCGAGGCCACCGTCGCCGGCGTCGACGTCAGCGGGCTGCATCGCGACGACGCGGTCGCGACGCTCGAGGACGAGCTCGGCTCCCGCACCGGCGAGCCCATCCCGATCGTCGTGGGCGAGGTCGAGGCGAGCCTCGACCCCGCGACCGCCGGCCTGACCTTCGACCCCGAGGCGAGCGTGGCGGCCGCGACGGGCCGCACCTGGAGCCCCGGCGACCTCGTCACCCGGTTCTTCGGCAGCCTGGACGTCCCCGCGGTCACCGCCGTGGACTCCGAGGCCCTGGAGACCTCCCTCGCCGAGGCCCAGTCCTTCGTCGACGTCTCCCCGGTGGACGCGACCATCGCCTTCGCCGACGGCGCCGCCGTCGTCGGGGACCCGGTCGACGGCGCGGCGCTCGACGTGCCGGCCGCCGTCGACGTCCTCACCGAGAGCTGGCTCTCGGCGCAGGGACCGATCGAGCTCCCCGTGACGGTGGTGACCCCGACGCTCGACCAGGCGGCGCTGGACGCCGCGATGACGAGCATCGTCGACCCGCTGCTGTCCGGCCCGGTCACGGTCACGGCCGGCGAGCAGAGCGCGGCCCTCGAGCCGGCCACCCTGACGGGCATGGCGACGGTCTCGGGCGCCGACGGGGCGTTCGCCCTGCAGCTCGACCAGGACGCGCTGGCCGCTGCCGTCACCGAGGCACTCCCCGAGGCTGGCACGGCCCCCGTCGACGCCTCGTTCACGTTCGTCGACGGCGCGCCGTCGATCGTCCCGGGGGAGAACGGCACCGGGATCGACCCGGCCCAGCTCCTCGCGGTCGTCACCACCGCGGCGCAGTCGCCGACGGAGCGCACGGCCGCCGTCGAGCTCGTGGAGGCCGAGCCCGAGTTCAGCACCGCCGACGCCGAGGCCCTCGGCATCGTCGAGGTCATCTCCACGTTCTCCACCCCGATGCCCAACGACCCGCCCCGCACGGAGAACCTCCGGATCGCCGCGGCGAAGGTCACGGGCACGCTGGTCAAGCCGGGGGAGACGTTCTCGCTCCTGGAGACCATCGGGCCGCTCTCGCTGGCCAACGGCTACAACCTCTCGCACGGCGTCGCCGACGGCGTCGTGGTGGACGTCGCCGCGGGCGGCGTGTCCCAGATGTCGACGACCATGTTCAACGCGGGCTTCGAGGCCGGCATGGAGGACGTGGTCCACCGGGCCCACAGCCGCTGGTTCGACCGCTACCCGGCGGGCCGCGAGGCGACGGTCGACGACCCGAGCCTCGACATGCAGTGGCGCAACAACACGCCGTACGGCGTGCTGGCCCAGTCCTGGGTCGCCGACGGCCGCACGCACGTGCAGCTGTGGGGCACGAAGCACTGGGACGTCTCGATCGAGTCGGGCGGCAAGTACGGGTTCACGTCCTCGCGCACGATCTACAACACGCGGGCGAGCTGCCAGCCGGAGTCGGGCGGACGCGAGGGCTTCTCCATCGACGTGACCCGCACGGTGTCGCTCGACGGGGCGAGGAACGACGAGTTCTCGAACACCTACACCACGACGTACGTCGCGTGGCCCCGCGTGGTCTGCGGGCCCGACCCGTCCACCCTGCCGCCGCCGGCGCCTGCCCCCGAGGAGCCGGCGCCGCCGGCCGAGGGCTGAGGTCGCACTCGTCGGCTCGGAGCGTCGGTCGCGTCAGCGCCGCGGCGCGCGGCGCGGCGGTGCGGGCGGGACCTGCTTGACCAGGGCGACGTCCGCCGTCGGGATCCGCACGTCGCCGCGCCTCGTGGCGATCACGACGGCGTCGGGACCGACGTCGAGCACCTCGCCGATCGCGTCGGTGAGGGAGTGGTCGGCGTCCTGGATGCGGTACCGCACGACGACCCGTGTCCCGATCTGCAGGCGTGGATCGTGGGCATCGGTCATGGCAGGCGATACTAGAGGTTCGCCAGTACTGGAGGAGTGTTCGTGACCTATGTGATCGCGCAGCCCTGCGTCGACGTCAAGGACAAGGCCTGCATCGACGAGTGCCCTGTCGACTGCATCTACGAGGGTGAGCGCTCGCTCTACATCCACCCCGACGAGTGTGTCGACTGCGCCGCGTGCGAGCCGGTCTGCCCCGTCGAGGCGATCTACTACGAGGACGACGTGCCCGGCCAGTGGTCGGCGTTCACGCTCGCCAACGCGGAGTTCTTCGACGACGTCGGCTCGCCCGGCGGCGCTGCGAAGATGGGCCTGATCGCCAAGGACCACCCGCTCGTGTCCGCTCTCGGGCCGCAGGCCGAGTAGCGGCGTCGATGGGCTTCCACCCGCTCGGCGTCGCCTACCCGTGGGACGCCGTGGCGCCGCTGCGCGGCCGCGCCCTGCTCCACCCCGACGGCCTGGTCGACCTGTCGATCGGCACGCCCGTCGACCCGACGCCCGACGTCGTCCGCCGCGCGCTCGCCGACGCGTCGGACGCGCACGGCTACCCGATGGTCGCCGGCACGACGCAGCTGCGCACCGCCGTCGCGGACTTCTTCGCCCGACGGCGCGGTGTGCCCGGGCTCTCGCCCGAGGCGGTGCTGCCGACGATCGGCTCCAAGGAGCTGGTGGCGCTGCTGCCGAGCCAGCTGGGGCTGGGCCCCGGCGACGTCGTCGTCGTCCCGACGGCGGCGTACCCCACCTACGAGGTCGGCGCGCGGCTGGCGGGGGCCGAGGTCCTCGCGAGCGACGACCCGGCCGAGTGGGCCGGACGCGAGGAGGTCGCCCTCGTCTGGGTGAACTCCCCGGCCAACCCCACCGGTGAGGTGCTCGGCGTGGACGCGCTGGCCGCCGTCGTCGCCGCGGCCCGCGAGGTCGACGCGGTGGTGGCCAGCGACGAGTGCTACGCCCAGCTGCCCTGGACCGCCCCGTGGACGGATGCGGTGGCGGACGGCGGGGGAGTGCCCTGCATCCTCGACGAGCGCGTCAGCGGCGGTGACCACACCGGCCTGCTCGCGGTCTACTCGCTGTCCAAGCAGTCCAACCTCGCCGGCTACCGCGCCGCGTTCGCCGCGGGGGACGCCGCGCTCGTGGACCAGCTGCTCCAGCAGCGCCGCCACCTCGGCATGATGCTGCCGTGGCCGGTGCAGCAGGCGATGGCCGCGGCGCTGGCCGACGACGCGCACGTGACGGAGCAGGTGGAGCGCTACCGCGCGCGCCGCGAGACGCTGCTGCCGGCCCTGGTCGCCGCGGGCTTCGAGGTGGACCACTCCGAGGCCGGGCTGTACCTGTGGGTCCGCCCCGGCGACGCGCTCCGCGCGCGGCTCGCGGTCGACGGCGGTGACGGCGAGGTCGTCGACGCGCCCGAGACCGACGACGCGCCCGAGGCGCCGTGCTGGCCGGTGATGCGCCTCCTCGCGGAGCACGGCATCCTCGCCGGGCCGGGGGTCTTCTACGGTCCGGCGGCGGCCGGACACGTGCGGATCTCCCTCACCGCGACCGACGAGCGGGTGGCCGCGGCCGCTTCGCGACTGGCGGCGTGGTCGTGAGAGGATCGCACCAGCTTCTTTGCCCGTTCCTGAAGGAACGCGGCGATTCCCATGAACAGCGCGGTCCGGGATCGACCCGCGCGACGGCAGAGACGGAGACCCGATGACGGCGAGCACCCCGACAGCGACCCTCGCGGTGGACGGTACGAGCGTCGAGTTCGAGCGCGTGCCCGCGGTCGTCGGCAACGACGGCGTGGCGATCTCGTCGCTGCTGGCCGACACCGGCCTGGTGACGTACGACCCCGGCTTCATGAACACGGCCAACTGCCGCTCGGAGATCACCTACATCGACGGCGACGCGGGCATCCTGCGCTACCGCGGGTACCCGATCGAGCAGCTCGCCGCCAGCTCGAACTACCTCGAGGTCTCCTACCTCCTCGCCAAGGGCGAGCTGCCGAGCAAGGCCGAGTTCGAGGCCTTCGAGACCCGCGTGCTGCGTCACACGCACGTGCACGAGGACTTCCGCCGCCTCATCTCCTCCTTCCCCCGCACGGCCCACCCGATGGCGATCATCTCCAGCGCCGTCTCGGCCCTGCCCGGGTTCTACCCCGAGGTCTTCGCGGTGGCCGGTGAGGACGAGGAGGAGCTCGCGACCGTCCTCCTGCTGGCCAAGATGCCGACGATCGTCGCCTACGTCCTGCGTCACACGCAGGGCCAGCGGATGCTCGACGTCGACCCCGAGAACGGCTTCGTCGACGACTTCCTGCGCCTCGCCCTGCACCAGGTGCGCGGCGAGCAGTTCGGTCCCGAGGTCGTGGCCGCGATGGACAAGCTCCTCGTGCTGCACGCCGACCACGAGCAGAACTGCTCCACGGCCACGGTGCGCTCGGTCGGGTCCGCCCACACCAACCTGTTCCTGTCGGTCTCGGCCGGCATCAACGCGCTGTCGGGTCCGCTGCACGGCGGCGCCAACGAGGCCGTGCTCACGATGCTCGAGGAGATCCGGGACGACCACGGCGACGCGAAGTCGTTCGTGGCCAAGGTCAAGGACAAGTCCAGCGGGGCGCGCCTGATGGGCTTCGGCCACCGCGTCTACAAGAACTACGACCCGCGCGCCGCGATCGTCAAGGAGGCCGCCGACTCGGCCCTCGAGGCGCTCGGCGCCCGCGACGAGCTGCTCGACATCGCCATGGGGCTCGAGGAGATCGCGCTCTCGGACGACTACTTCGTCTCGCGGAAGCTCTACCCCAACGTCGACTTCTACACCGGCCTCATCTACCGCGCGATGGGCTTCCCGACGTCGATGTTCACGCCGCTCTTCGCCGTCGGGCGGATGCCGGGCTGGATCGCGCAGTGGCGCGAGATGATGCACGACCCGACCACCAAGATCGCGCGTCCGCGCCAGGTCTACACGGGTCCGGGCGAGCGCGACTTCGTGAGCCTCGACGCTCGCTGAGCTCGTGACTCGGCTGCGCTGCTGAGCGCGGCCGCCGACGGCGGGTCGCCCCCAGGGGCGGCCCGCCGTCGTCGTTCCCGTCCGTGCGCGTGGGTCCGGACGTCAGGAGCCGACGACGACCTGGCCCCGGGCCGGCATCGGGTCGGCGGCGGTGCGGTCGCGCCAGCCCGAGTCGATGCCGTCGCGCACCCAGACCTTGTCGGCGATGCTCACGCGGCCGGCGCCCGTCTCGCTCGCGCCGGCGACGGCGGCGTGCGCCACCGCCCAGGCCAGCCGGTCGACGTCGCTCGAGGACGGGTCCTCGACGGGGACGTCGACGACGACCTCGCGCTCGCCGTCGGGCCCCTCGCGCAGCGTGCCGGTGACCGCGAGGTCGCGGGCGAGGCGCGTGACGACCGCCTCGGGGACGCCGGCGGTGTCCTCGACGTCGTGCAGCGTGCAGCTGAGATCGGCCCGGCTCCACCCGCTCAGCGACGACGCGAACGCGCGCGCCAGCTCCTCGTGCTGCGCGTAGGCGTCGGGGAACGCGCTGCGCTGGACGGCCTGGGCGGCCTCGGTGACGGCCATCTCGGTGTAGCCGGGGACCTCCACGAGGTGGTCGTAGAAGATCGACGTCGAGTAGACCAGGTCCTGCACCTGCTCGGGCGTGCCCCAGCCCTGCGACGGGCGCTGCTGGAACATCCCCAGCGAGTCGCGGTCGCCGTAGTCGATGGGGCGCATGCGGGACTCCTGCATGGCCGTGGCGATGCCGATGGTGCCGGCCCGCGCGGGGAGGCCCCGCTGGACGGTCATGCCGACGACGAGGGCGGCGTTCGCGGTCTGGTCGGGTTCGAGGCGGTGGTCGCCCGCGGTGCAGGTCTCGGCGAGCGGACGCGTGGACTCCAGCGATCGGAGCAGCAGCACGAGCCCGCCGGTTCCGACGACCGCGAGGACCCCGAGCGCGAGGAACCAGGCCAGGACCCGGGTGGCGCGACGGCGGACCACGGCTACTGGGCGTGGAGCGCGGAGTTGAGCTCCACGGTCCGGGTGGCGCGCGGCAGGGCCTCGACCCCGCCCGTGAGGGAGTGGCGACGCAGCAGGACGCCGCCGAGGCCGGAGAGGACCTTGGCGGAGACGACCGGGCGACCGTCGGTGTCGGTGGCCGCGCCCGTGAGGTCGACGCCCCAGCTCGTCGCGTCGCCGAGGAGGCGCACCTTCGTGCCGGCCGTCACGTAGAGGCCGGCCTCGACGACGCAGTCGTCCCCGAGGCTGATCCCGATGCCCGCGTTGGCTCCGAGGAGCGTGCGCTCGCCGATCGTCACGCGCTCCTTGCCGCCGCCCGACAGCGTGCCCATGATCGAGGCACCGCCGCCGATGTCGGTGCCGTCGCCGATGACGACGCCCTGCGAGACGCGGCCCTCGATCATCGCGACGCCGAGTGAACCGGCGTTGAAGTTGACGAAGCCCTCGTGCATGACGGTCGTCCCGGCACCCAGGTGGGCGCCGAGCCGGACGCGCGAGGCGTCGGCGATGCGCACGCCCTCGGGCAGCACGTAGTCCGTCAGCCGGGGGAACTTGTCGACGCCGTGCACCGTGACGCCCGGGTGCTTGGCCTGCAAGTGCATCCGCGTGGTCTCGAAGTCGACGGGGGAGCACGGGCCGGCCGAGGTCCACACGACGTTGGCGAGCACGCCGAACACGCCGTCGAGGTTGATCGAGTTGGGCACGACGAGTCGGTGGGAGAGCAGGTGCAGGCGCAGGTAGGCGTCGGCGGCGTCGGTGGGCGCTGCATCGAGGTCGATCTCGGTCCGCACGACCGACCGGCGGACGCGGCGGACCGGGTCGGTCACCTCGAGGGCCCCCATCTCGGCGGGCACGTCCCACGGGCTCGTGGTCCCGGGCTCACCGAGCTTCGGGGCCGGGTACCAGGTGTCCAGGACCGTCCCGTCGATGTCCGAGATGGTGGCCAGTCCGATTCCCCAGGCTGCGCGTGTCATGCCTCCAGGGTACGCAGCGGGGCGCGACCGCGTCGGGCGACGCCGAGGGGTGAACGTGAGGATCGGGCGGGGGTCAGGCGGGGAGGTGGCGGGGACGAGGTGCCTGGTCCAGGTGGCGCCGCAGCGTCTCCGGGCCGACGACGCGCGCACGCTCCGGGAGCCGACTCCGCAGCTCGCGGTCCGCCGTCGCCACGGCGAGCGCCTCGCTCGGGGACGCCGCGGCGAGTCGGACGATCTCGTCGTCGCCGCTCCCCGAGGCGGGCACGACGGAGACGCCCAGGGTGCCCGGGGCGGGTGGGGGCGGGGGAGGGGTGGCGGCGCGGGCGGCCCCCTCGAGGACGGCGACGACGTCCGGCCAGGCCTCGCCTGCGTCCAGGCCGAACCAGTCGGCGGGGAGCGGGCCGGCGTCCGCCAGGGTGGCGAGCAGGTGCGTCGTGGCGCCGGGGCGGTCGCGCCACCAGCCGTCGGGGCGCGACCCGAGGACGTTGGCGACGTCCACGAGCAGCTCGGCGCGCGTCGTGGCGAGCGTCCGGAGGGCGGGCCAGGCCTGCGCGAAGGCCGGATGGAGCGGGAGCCGGTCCACGGCGTCGAGCTCGACCCACGCGAGATCCGCGGACTCGCCGTCCAGCGGGAGCAGAACCGGCCGCTCGCCGACGACGTCGGCGACGACCGTGGTGTAGCGCCAGACCTCGTGGTCGAGCACGCGCGCGAACCGCGGTCGGACGGCGTCGCTCGCGATCGCCGCCTCCTCCTGGGCCTCGCGGAGCGCGCCGGCGAGCGGGGACTCCCCGGTGCCGATCGCGCCGCCAGGGAGCGCCCACGACCCGCCCTGGTGGCTGGCCGCGGACCGCAGCTGCAGCGCGACGGTGCCCGTGGCACGGTCGACGAGCGCGAGGCCGGCGGCGCCGCCGAGACCCCAGTGACGGGATCCGCAGGTGCACTCGACCCAGGCGTCGTTCGGGTCGCGTCGGGTCACCCGGTCAGTCTGCCGCAGTTCCGGCTCGCCGATCGTGAGCGGGTCGGACCGGTCCGCGGGGCGGACTCGTCCGCGGCTCGGTCCAGTCCGCGACCCGGTCTACTCCGCGGCGGTGATCTGGCAGAGCGCCTCGCCGGCCGTCACGCCGGTGCCGGCCGCCTTGAGGCCGGTGACGACGCCGGCGCGGTGCGCGAGGAGCGGCTGCTCCATCTTCATGGCCTCGAGGACGACGACGAGGTCGCCCGCCGCGACGGTGTCGCCCTCCGCGACGGCCACCTTGACGATGGTGCCCTGCATCGGGGAGGTGAGCGCCGCGCCGTTGCCCGCCGCCGACGCACCGGAGCGGGCGACCGCGCGGGGGCGGGTCGGGCGCGAGCGGCCGCGCAGGCCGCCGAAGCCGCCGAGGCTGGCCGGGAGCACGACCTCGAGGCGCTTGCCCCCGACCTCGACGACGACCCGCTCGATCTCGACGTCGGGCGTCGGCTCCGCGGGGGCCGACGTCGGCGACGGGGCGAGGGCCGAGAGGCGGGGGGCCATCTCGGACTCGATCCACGTCGTCCAGATGCCGAGGTCCTCCTGCGTCCGCCCGGGCTCGCCGGCGAAGGCGGGCTCGGTCAGGACGGCGCGGTGGAAGGGCAGCACGGTCGGCAGGCCGACGATCTCGGCCTCCGCGAGCGCGCGGCGGGCCCGCTCGATCGCCTGGGTGCGCGTGGCACCCGTGACGATGATCTTGGCGAGCATGGAGTCGAAGTTGCCCGTGACGCTCTCGCCGGGCGCGATGCCGGCGTCGATGCGGACGCCGGGACCGCCGGGCCACGTGATGCTCGACGGCGTGCCGGGCGAGGGGAGGAACCCCGCGGCGGGATCCTCGCCGTTTATGCGGAACTCGATGCTGTGGCCGCGCGTGGTGACGTGGTCGTAGCCGAGCGGCTCGCCGGCGGCCAGGCGCAGCTGCTCGCGCACCAGGTCGATCCCGGAGACCTCCTCGGTCACGCAGTGCTCGACCTGCAGGCGCGTGTTGACCTCGAGGAAGGACAGGGTGCCGTCGGAGCCGATGAGGAACTCGCACGTGCCGGCACCCTCGTACCGCGCCTCGCGCAGGATCGCCTTCGAGGCGCGCACGAGCTCGGCGTTCTGCTCGTCCGTGAGGAACGGCGCGGGCGCCTCCTCGACGAGCTTCTGGTGGCGGCGCTGCAGCGAGCAGTCGCGGGTGGAGACGACGACGACGCCGCCGTACGCGTCCGCGAGGCACTGGGTCTCGACGTGGCGCGGGCGGTCGAGGAACCGCTCGACGAAGCACTCGCCCCGGCCGAAGGCGGCCACGGCCTCGCGGGTGGCGGACTCGAACAGCTCGGGGATCTCCTCGAGCGTGGTGGCGACCTTCAGGCCGCGGCCGCCGCCGCCGAACGCGGCCTTGATCGCGACGGGCAGCCCGTTCTCGCGGGCGAACGCGACGACCTCGTCGGCGCCCCGGACGGGGTCGGGCGTCCCCGCGACGAGGGGGGCTCCGGCGGCCTGGGCGATGTGACGCGCGGACACCTTGTCGCCGAGGGCGTCGATCGCGGCCGGGCTCGGACCGATCCAGGTGATCCCGGCGTCGATCACCGCCTGGGCGAACGAGGCGTTCTCCGACAGGAAGCCGTAGCCGGGGTGGATGGCGTCGGCGCCGGAGCGGCGGGCGACGTCGAGGATCTTGGCCGGGTCGAGGTAGGTCTCGGCGGCGCGGACGCCGCCGAGGGCGTACGCCTCGTCGGCGAACCGGACGAACGGGGCGTCCCGGTCGGTGTCGGAGTAGACGGCGACGGAGACGAGCCCGGCGTCGCGGACGGCGCGGACCACCCGGACGGCGATCTCGCCCCGGTTGGCGACGAGGACCCGCGACACGGGTCGACGCAGACGCTCGGGCTGGTGTGCGCCGTCGAGGATCTCCTGCGATCCGGGCGCGCTGGCGTCAGACGTCATCCACTCTCCTGTGTTGCTCGCGTGGGGTGCTCGCGGTTCGGGCCACGGTAGCGCCGGTGGCGACGGCGACCCAAGGACCGGCTCGGCCCGTCGGGAAGTCTGTCAGGGGCGGCAAGGCGCGCCGGTCATCGATTGTAGGTTCCCGACAACACCGGGGCGACGTCAGGGGGTGTAGCGGCGCGTCGGTCGTGGGGATTCTCCAGCGTCGCGGGGTGTGACGGCTGGCGGAAGGACTGGCGCCCGCCGGGCGACGGGTCAGGTCCAGAGCGCCGGGTAGGGGATGCCGAGCCCGCCCAGGAGACGCCGCAGCAGGGGCAGGCTGAGGCCGAGCACGCCGTGGTGGTCGCCCTCGACACCCTCGACGAACGCGCCCCCGAGACCGTCGATCGTGAAGGCTCCGGCGACCTGGAGCGGCTCGCCGGTCGCGACGTACACCGCGATCTCGGCGTCGCTGACGGCGCCGAAGTGCACGGTGGTCGAGCTGACGCCCGTCCGGGTCCGGCGACGCGGGCGGCCGCCCGACGGGGCGACGGCGCGCGCGCCCTCGACGTCGTCGAACCGTCCCGTCGCGATCAGGTGGTGGCCCGTGTGCAGCACCCCGGACCGTCCCCGCATCTCGGTCCACGCCTGCGTCGCCCGCTCCGGGGTGCCGGGCTTGCCGTGCGCGACGCCGTCGATCTCCAGCAGGGAGTCGCAGCCCAGCACGAGACGCGGGCCGTCGTCGGCCGGGAGGGTCGCCAGGACCGCCTCGGCCTTGGCCTGGGCGAGGACAGTCACCTGCTCGGGGACGGTGAGCTCGCGGGTGGCCGCGATCGAGGCGGCGACGAGGGCCGCGTCCTCGTCGACGTCGGACACGACCACCTGCGGGGTCACGCCCGCCGCCTGCAGGAGCTGCAGGCGTGCGGGGGAGGCGGAGGCGAGGACGAGGCGCACGTGCGTGCGCGGCCGGGCGCGGCGCCGTCGGCTGTCGGTCACGGTGTCTCCTCGCGGTGGTGGGGGCGGGCGGGTGTGTCCGGCCGGAGCGATCGGGTGGCGGCGAGGACGCCGTCACCCGATCGTCGGGCCGTCAGCGCAGGGCGTCGGCGAGCACGTCGAGTCCGACGGAGCCGACGTCGAGCGCCCGGCGGTGGAACGCCTTGAGGTCGAAGGCGGCACCCTCGCGGGCGGCGGTCTCGTCGCGGATCTTCTCCCACAGGCGCTGGCCGACCTTGTAGGACGGGGCCTGGCCCGGCCAGCCGAGATAGCGGTCGAGCTCGAACTCCAGGAACCCGTCGGCCATGTTGGCGTTGGCGAACAGGAACGTCCGCGCCTTGGCGGCGTCCCAGGTGCCGCCGCCGAGCTCGGACGGCGCGTCCTTGTGGAGGTGGACGCCGATGTCGAGCACGACGCGCGCGGCGCGCAGGCGCTGGCCGTCGAGCATGCCCAGGCGGTCGGCCGGGTCGTCGAGGAAGCCGAGGTCGGCCATCAGGCGCTCGGAGTAGAGCGCCCAGCCCTCGCCGTGACCGCTGACCCAGGAGGCCAGCCGGCGCCAGGAGTTGAGCAGCTCGCGGCGGTAGGTCGTCTGGCCGACCTGGAGGTGGTGGCCCGGGACGCCCTCGTGGTAGACGGTCGTCTTCTCGCGCCAGGTGCCGAACTCGGTCACGCCGGCGGGAACGGACCACCACATGCGGCCGGGCCGGGAGAAGTCGTCGGTCGGACCGGTGTAGTAGATGCCACCCGACGTCGTCGGGGCGATCATGCACTCGAGCGTGCGGACCGGGCCCGGGATGTCGAACTGGGTGTCGGCGAGCGCAGCGACGGCCTCGTCGGAGGTGCGCTGCATCCACTCCTGCAGCGCGGCGGTGCCGTGCAGCTGGCGGGCCGGGTCGGCGTCGAGCCGGTCCATGGCCTCCTCCGGCGAGGTGCCCGCGCCGTAGAGCTCGGCCGCGGTCGCCTCCTGCTCGGCGACGATGCGGGCCAGCTCCTCGCGGCCCCACTCGTACGTCTCGTCGAGGTCGATCGTGGCGCCGAGGAACTGGCGGGAGAACAGCGAGTAGCGCTCCCGACCCACGCCGTCGCCCTCGGGGGCGCGGTGGATCAGCTCGGAGCGCAGGAACTCCGCCAGGTCGGCGTAGGCGGCGCGGGCCTTCTCGGCGCCGGCGGCCAGCGCCGCGGCGTCACCGGTGGCGGCGCCGCGCTCGGCGAGCGAGGTCCAGAAGGACTCGGCGCCGGCGAGCTCCTCGGCCTGGCCGATGCCGGCCTCGACCTGACGGCGGGCGGCCACGATCCCGGTGGCGGCCCCCTCGCGCAGCGACTCGACGTAGCCGGCGAGCGCCCCGGGGACGTTGCCCATCCGGGCCGCGACGACGTCCCAGTCCTGCGCCGTCCCGGTCGCCATGAGGTCGAACACGTCGCGCGTGTCCTGGAGCGGCGAGGCGATCACGTTCAGCGTGGCGAACTGCTCGCCCGCGTCGTACAGCTCGCCCTCGAGGCCCAGGCGCTCGAGCATCGCGGCCTTCGTGACGGCGTCGACGTCGTCGGCGGGGGTCAGCCTCGAGAGCTTGCCCATGACGGCGGTGCGCTCGGCGTCGAGCGTCGCCAGGCCGGCGGGCGAGACGTCGTCGAGCTCGCTCTGGTCGCCGGGGAGGCCCAGGTGGGTGCGCAGGCCGGGGGAGAGGCGGGCGAGGGTGGCGACGTAGTCGTCGGCGACGGCGTCGATCTCGGTGGGGGTGCGGGGGGATTCGGTCACGCCCCCAACCCTACGACCCACCCCCCACAGGCCCGGGCTCCCCCCCACCCCGCCGAGTGCTGAGCTGTTGACGACGACACGCCGACCGCCCCGGCAACAGTTCAGCACTCAGGCAGCTCAGCGGAGGCCGGTGCGGCGGCAGGCCCGGTCGTAGGCCCGACGGACCCGCCGGACCACCTCGTCTGGCCGGCGGAGCACGTCGTCAGCGGTGAACACGAGCACCTCCCACCCCTGGTCGCGGAGGACCTCGCGACGGCGGACGTCGCTGCGCCACGTGCCCTGATCCGTCCGGTGGAGGTCGCCGTCGTACTCGAGCGCGAGCTTCAGCCGGGCGAACGCGAGGTCCAGCAGGGCGAGGAACGCTCCGTCCGACCCCAGAACCTCGACGTTCACGTCGGGGCAGGGCAGACCGGCGTGCACGAGGAGCAGCCGAAGTCTGGTTTCCATGCTCGAGTCCGTGCGGGGCCGAACCAGCGGGAGCGCCTCGCGGCACGTGGCGATCCCCTTCATCTTCCAGGTGCTCCGCGCGGCTTCCTCGAGCTCGGCCGGGGTCTCGACCGCGCTACCGCGCCGCATCATCGAGTCACCCAGGACGACCATGGCGTCGACGTCGACGTCGAGCGCGGACGCGAGCAGCAGCCACGTCCACGCCGCGGAGGTGAGGCGCACGCCGTCGACCTCGGTCGTCGTCAGCGAGCGCTGGGCGCAGAAGTGGGCGACGACCCCGAGGCGTTGCGGACGCCAGCCCCGGCGCGGGGCGACGACGTGGATCCGATCGTCCTTCTCGAGCTGCCACGGAACCTCCGTGCCGAGCAGGCGCAGCGCCGTCACACCGGTGAAGACGCACGCGGGAGGAAGGATCTGGGCGACGGCGCGGCACTCGTCGGTGATCCGCGACGATCCGGCCACCGTTCGGACGCCCCGGGTGAGGGTCGTCAGCTCGGAGGCGTAGATCTGACGGTGGGTCAGCCCGGCGGCGAGGGCCGCCGTCGTGGTGAACGGAGCGGGTAGCTGGTCGGCCATGCCCCACCGTCACAGAGCGAGCCACTCACGCGCTGGCTATCCACAGGTGGGTGGACCCACCCCCGTGAGTGCGGAGTTCTTGACGGTCGCGACGGCGTGTCGGCGGCAGAAACTCAGCACTCAGCGAGTGGGGGGAGGGCTAGGGGTGGAGCGACCAGCGCCAGGCGGCGTCGCCGCGCGACGGCAGGCCGCGCTCGCCGCCGCGCAGCGCGTGCGAGCGGTCCATCCAGCGGTGGCGCACCACCTCGGCGGGCTCCTCGCCGTGCGAGGCGGCGGCCGCCGCCGTCAGCCCCGCGATGAGGGCGGCGAGCTCGTCGGCGTCGGGCTCGCCCCGCACCACCCGGACCGTCGCCGGGGCCAGCACGACGCGGTCGTCCGCACCGCTCGCGCCACCGGCCGGGCCCGCCACCTGCGCGGCGGGCGCCTCCGGGACCTCGCCGTACAGCTCGCCGATGCGCGTGCGCTCGGAGGCGTCGGGCGCGTCCGCCCCCGTCGCGCCCCCGAGGTCCACGCCGCCGTCGCCGGTCACAGCGGGATGTTCCCGTGCTTCTTCGCCGGCAGCGCCGCGCGCTTGGTGCGCAGGGCGCGGAGGGCCTTCGTGATCTGGACCCGCGTGTCCGACGGCGCGATGACCGCGTCGACGTAGCCGCGGTCCGCGGCCTCCCACGGGTTCACGATCGCGTCGTTGTACTCGTCCACGAGCCTCGTGCGCTCCGCCTCGACGTCGCCGCCGGCGTCCGCCACGGTCTTCAGCGCGCCGCGCTGCAGGATGTTGACGGCACCGGAGGCGCCCATGACGGCGATCTGCGCCGTCGGCCACGCGAGGTTGACGTCGGCGCCGAGCTGCTTGGAGCCCATGACGATGTACGCGCCGCCGTAGGCCTTGCGCGTGATGACGGTGACGAGCGGGACCGTCGCCTCCGCGTAGGCGTAGATGAGCTTGGCGCCGCGACGGATGATGCCGTTCCACTCCTGGTCGGTGCCTGGCAGGAAGCCGGGCACGTCCACGAACGTCAGGACGGGGATGTTGAACGCGTCGCACGTGCGCACGAACCGGGCGGCCTTCTCGGCCGCGTTGATGTCCAGCGTTCCGGCCATCACCTGCGGCTGGTTCGCCACGATCCCGACGGCGTGGCCCTCGACGTGCCCGAAGCCCACCAGCACGTTCTTCGCGAACAGCGGCTGGACCTCCAGCAGGACGCCCTCGTCCAGCACCGACTCCACCACGACGCGCATGTCGTACGGCTGGTTGTCGGAGTCGGGGACGAGGGTGTCCAGGGCGAGGTCGCCGTCGCTCACCTCGAGCGGGAGGTCCTCCTCGTAGCTGGGCGGGTCGGCCAGGTTGTTGGAGGGGAGGTAGGACAGCAGCGCGCGCACGTAGTCGAACGCCTCCTCCTCGTCGGCCGCGAGGTAGTGCGCGACGCCGGAGCGCTCGTTGTGCGTGAGGCCGCCGCCGAGCTCCTCGAAGCCGACGTCCTCGCCGGTGACGGCGCGGATGACGTCGGGTCCGGTGATGAACATGTTGGACGTCTTGTCGGCCATCACGATGAAGTCGGTCAGCGCGGGGAGTAGACCGCGCCGCCGGCCGACGGGCCGAGGATGAGGGAGATCTGGGGGATGACGCCGGAGGCCGCGACGTTGCGGCGGAAGATCTCGGCGAACTGCGTCAGCGCCGCGACGCCCTCCTGGATGCGGGCGCCGCCGCCGTCGCTGATCCCGACCAGCGGTACGCCGGTCCGCAGCGCGAAGTCCTGGATCTTGGCGATCTTGGCACCGTGCACCTCGCCGAGCGACCCGCCGAACACGGAGAAGTCCTGGCTGTAGACGCAGACCCGGCGGCCGTCGATCGTGCCGTGCCCGATGACGACGCCGTCGCCGTACGGCCGGCGCGAGGCCAGCCCGAACGCGGTGGCGCGGTGACGGGTGAACGCGTCGATCTCGGTGAAGCTGTCCTCATCGAGCAGCGCGTCGATGCGGGAGCGGGCCGACCCCTTGCCGCGAGCGCCCTGCTTCGCCGCCGCGGCCTCCGCGGGGGCGTCGATGCCCTCCGCGGTGCGCCGGTGGAGATCGGCGAGCTTGCCGGCCGTGGTGGTGAGGTCGGGGACGGCGGGGTCGGTGGTTGCGCTGGTGTCACTCACGCAGGCGAGGCTACCGGTGGCAGGCTGGAGCCGTGAGCCGAGAGCCCAGCAACGCGTCCCTCCCGCCCGACCCCGCCCCGTTCTCGCGGGTGGTCGAGGTCGCCTCCGCCGGTTCGACCAGCTCCGACCTCGTCGCCGCCGTCCTCGCCGACGACGACGCCTGGCCCCACCTGTCCGTGCTGCGCGCCGACCACCAGGTCGCGGGCCGCGGCCGCGCCGGGCGGGCCTGGCACACCCCGCCCGGATCCGCGCTCACGGCGTCGATCGTGCTGCGCCCCGGGCGGTCGCCGCAGGAGTGGGCAACGCTGTCTCTCGTGGCGGGGCTCGCCGTCGTGACGGCGCTGCGCGAGCTCGCCGCGGAGCGCGCCGTCGCCCTCGCCCCCGCGCTGAAGTGGCCGAACGACGTCCTGCTCCGGCCGCCCGGTGCCACCACCGACAGAGACACCACCGACACCGACACAGACACCCCCGCCGTCGCCGGCTGGGGCACGACCCGCAAGGTCGCCGGCCTCCTGGCCGAGATCGTCCCCGGGCGGGACGCCCTCGTCCTGGGGATCGGCGTCAACGTCGCCCAGACCCCCGAGCACCTGCCCGTCCCGTGGGCCACGTCGCTGGCGCTCGCGGGCCTGCGGACCACCTCCGCCGAGCTCCTGGACCGCATCGGCGCCGCGCTCGCGCCGCTGCTGGACCGGTGGGAGACGACCGGGTTCGACGGCGTGCGCGCGGACGTCGCAGAGGTCACCGACACGCTCGGCCGGGACGTGGAGGCGGACCTCGGGGGCCGTCCCCGCTCGTGGGCCGGGCCACGGCGCTCGACGGCGCAGGTCGCCTCGTGCTCACCACGCCCGACGGCGAGGACCACGCCGTCGCGGCCGGCGACGTCGTGCACGCGCGGAGCCGGTGAGCGCCTCCCCGGGAGCCCGTGCCGACCCCCTCGGCCCCGTGCGGAGACCGGGCCCGGGCGCGTAGGGTCTCGTGACGTGGACCACAGCGACGGGCGGGGGAACGAGCGGGAGCAGGACCTCACCCTCGAGCGGCAGACCCGCCTCCTCCTGGGCGACCTGCCCGACATGGACGCCTACGACGTCGCCCGGCTCGTCGGCACCAGCGCCGCGCGTGTCCTGCAGTTCTGGCGGTCCCTGGGCTTCGCCGGCATCGCCGCCAACGAGAAGGCCTTCACCCGTTCGGACGCCGACGCGCTGCGCGCCGCGCTCAGCCTCATCGAGGACTCCGGCCTGACGGAGACGGCCTGGCGGGCCGTCGTCCGCGCCGCTGCCCACTCGGCCGACCGGCTCGCGCTGTGGCAGCTGGAGACCCTGGTCGAGGACGCCGAGCGGCGCTGGGTCCTGGACGACACCTCCGCGCGACTCGTCGTGCTCGACACGGTGGGGGAGTCGGTCGCGGCCCTCGAGGCGCTCACCTCCCACGCGTGGCGCCGGCACCTGCTCGCGCTGCTCACCCGCACCGAGCAGTCCGTGGGCCAGGCGGGCACCGCGGACGACGCCGACGCGCTGCCGCTCGAGCGCGCGACCGGGTTCGTCGACGTCGTCGCCTACACGGAGCGCTCGGCCCAGCTGGGAGCCGTCGGGCTCGCGGAGCTCGTCGCCTCGTTCGAGGAGCGGGCGCGCGACGTCGTCACCGCCTCCGGCGCCCGGGTCGTGAAGACGATGGGCGACGGCGTGCTGTTCGTCGCCGACGACCTCCCCACCGGCATCGAGGTCGCCCTCGACCTCGTGGACTCCTACGCCGACGCCCCGGTCCCGCTCGAGGTGCACGGCGCCGTCACGTGGGGCCGCGTCCTCTCGCGCTCCGGAGACGTCTTCGGACCGACGGTCAACCTCGCCGCGCGCCTGTCCGACATCGCGCAGGCGGGGCAGATCCTCACCGACGAGATCACCTGGGCGCTCGCCGAGGCCGACTCGGGCATCCGGGCCGGCGTGGCGGCGCTCTCGCTCCCGACGGCGCAGGTCCCGGGGATCGGGCCGGTCGAGCCGGTCCTGCTGGGGCGTGTCGAGCACTGATTCCCGCGTCCTGGCACCAGGGAGGGCCGATGCCAGGCCGATAGCAGCCCGATATGCGGGCTTGGGGAGCCGATGGCATTAGCATGCACGTGTGACGAAGGTGCTGCTTGCTGAAGACGACCCGGCCATCGCCGAGCCCCTGGCCCGCGCCCTGACCCGGGAGGGGTACGAGGTCTCGGTCCACGGAACGGGCCGCGGTGCCATCGACGGTGCGCCGACGGCCGACCTGTTCGTGCTCGATCTCGGGCTGCCGGACATGGACGGCCTCGACGTCGCCCGCTGGATCCGCAGCCAGGGCATGACGACGCCGATCCTGGTGCTCACGGCCCGGGCCGACGAGGTCGACCTCGTCGTCGGCCTCGACGCCGGCGCCGACGACTACGTGACCAAGCCGTTCCGGCTGGCCGAGCTCCTGGCCCGCGTCCGGGCGCTGCTGCGCCGCGCGGGCGTCGAGGGCGAGGACTCCGACGAGCTCGTGGCCCAGAACGTGCGCGTGGACGTCTCCGCCCACCGCGCCTTCCAGGGCGACCGCGAGCTCCAGCTCACGGCCAAGGAGTTCGACCTGCTGCGCGTGCTCGTGCGCGAGGCCGGCACCGTCGTCTCCCGCGAGTCCCTCATGCGCGAGGTCTGGGCCTCCGACCCCTCGGGCTCCACCAAGACGCTCGACATGCACGTCTCGTGGTTGCGCCGGAAGCTCGGCGACGACGCCGGAGCCCCCGCTACATCTCCACGGTCCGTGGCATGGGCTTCCGGTTCGAGGCGACGACGGCGTAGGGCACCTCCCGTGTGCCCCTCCCCGCGGCGCGGGCACCGGCAGGGCTGACCCGTGCAACGCCGACTCCTGCAGGCGACGATCGCGGCGGTGCTGGTCGCCGTCGTGCTCATCGGCGTGCCCGTCGGCATCTTCAGCGCCCTCACGGTGCGGGGCGGGATCGAGGACAACCTCGAGGTTCGCACGCTCGCGGTGGCGCGCGCCGTCGAGCGCCGGGCCGCGATCAACGAGCCCATCACCGAGGACCTGCTCAGCCCCTGGGTCGGTGAGGGCAGCCAGCTCCCGCTGAGCATCCGCGTGACGCCCGCCCGCGGCGAGGTGGTCGAGGTCGGCGACGAGTGGCCCGACCGCGCCGTCGTGGCCCGCATGGAGACGGCGTCCGGCGCCAACGTCCAGGTCGCCATCTCGGGCGACGCGATGGCGTTCCGGATGGCGCAGGTCGTCATCTTCGTCGGTCTCGCCGCCCTCATCGCGACGGCGGCCGCGGTCGCCGTCGCGCGCTTCCAGGCCCGCCGCGTGGCCGCCCCCCTGATCTACCTCGCCGCCAGCGCCGAGCAGCTCGGTTCCGGTCAGGTGCGGCCGCGCACGGAGGACTCCGGCATCGAGGAGATCGATCTCGTGGCCGCCGAGCTGTCACGGACCTCCGACCGGCTCGCGGCGCGACTCGCGGCCGAGCGCCAGTTCAGCGCGGACGCCAGCCACCAGCTGCGCACCCCGCTGACGGCGCTGTCCATGCGGCTGGAGGAGATCCAGCTGATGGCGGCCGAGGAGGAGGTGCAGGAGGAGGCCCGGATCGCGCTCGAGCAGGTGGAGCGCCTCGTCGGCGTCGTGGACGACCTCCTCAAGACCTCGCGCAAGTCCGCGGGCGGCACGACCGAGGTGGTGCACCTCAAGGAGGTGTTCAGCCAGCAGGAGAGCGAGTGGGGGCCCACCTACGCGAAGGCGGGCCGGACGCTCGTGTTCGACTCCGCCGGCTCGACGTCGGTGCTCGCGACGCCGGGCGCGCTCGCGCAGGTGCTCGCGACCCTCCTGGAGAACTCCCTCAAGTACGGCGACGGCACCACGCGCGTGGTCTGCCGCCCCGCCTCGACCCGCCAGTCGGTCGTCATCGAGGTGAGCGACGAGGGCGCCGGGGTGCCGGCGGACATCGCCCCGCGCATCTTCGAGCGCTCCGTCTCGGGCGGGAAGAGCACCGGTCTGGGCCTGGCCCTCGCGCGCGACCTCACGGCGGCCGACGGCGGCAAGCTCGAGCTCGTCAAGGCGGTCCCCGCGGTCTTCCAGGTGTTCCTCAGTGCGGTCCCGACCGCGCTCGACCCCGACCACGTGCTGCCCCCGGGCTCCCTTGTGGCGGTGGGTCGACGGCGGCGCCGGCCGTGACGACGACGTCGCCGCGGCCCCGTACGCCCCGTACGCCCCCGGCCCCCGGCCACCGCTCCTCGACCCTCCGGCAGGCGCTGCGGTTCGCCGTCGTCGGTGGCGGCGGCGTCGTGGTCAACATGCTCGTGGCGATCATCCTGAACAGGCTCAACGGCGGCACCCGCAACTCCCAGGCGATCCTGTTCGGGCTGCCGGGGACCGACTTCAACGTGCGGTTCACGGCGCTCGTCTGGGTGGCCTCGTTCCTCGTCGCCGTCGTGTTCAACTTCCAGCTCAACCGCACCTGGACGTTCGGCGGCGCCGCGCGCAGCCGGTGGTGGTCGGAGTTCTGGCGGTTCCTCCTGGTCGGGAGCGTCGCGGCCGTCGTCGGGCTGGCGATGAAGATCGCCCTCACGCACCCGGACTCGCCGATCTACCTGCCCGAACCGTGGTTCAACGAGGAGGTCGGGCTCTCCTCGCGCGAGTACTGGGCGCAGCTCGTCGCCATCGTGTGCACGATGCCGGTGAACTTCCTCGTGAACCGGTTCTGGACCTTCGGCAACGGCGACGGCGAGGGCCGGCGGCTCAGGAGGCGCTGAAGCCCGTCGTGGTGCTCCGCGAGCTGCGCAGCCGCGCGCCCTTCGCGCGGGCGACGTCGGCGAGCTCCGCCTGGAACGCGACCATCGCGGCGCGCAGCCGCAGCGACTCCTCGTCCGTGCCCGAGGCGAGGATGCGGGCGGCGAGCAGCCCGGCGTTCCGGGCGCCGCCGATCGACACGGTGGCGACGGGGACCCCGGCGGGCATCTGCACGATGGAGAGCAGCGAGTCCATGCCGTCGAGATGGCGCAGCGGCACCGGCACGCCGATGACGGGGAGCGGGGTGACGGCGGCGAGCATGCCGGGCAGGTGCGCGGCGCCGCCGGCCCCGGCGACGATTACGCGCAGGCCCCGGTCGGCCGCGCTCCGTCCGTACTCGATCATCTCGGTCGGCATCCGGTGCGCCGAGACGACGTCGACCTCGACGGCGACGTCGAACTCGGCCAGGGCGGTGGCCGCGGCCTCCATCGTGGGCCAGTCGGAGTCCGACCCCATGACGATCCCGACCACCGGCTGCTGCGACTGCGTCATCGTGCTCACTCTCCCTGTCCGGACAGGATCGCGATCGCGCGGGCGGCGTCGCGACGAAGGACCTCGAGGTCGTCCCCGACGACGGTGACGTGCCCCAGCTTGCGTCCCGGGCGCACCTCCTTGCCGTACAGGTGCACCTTGGCGTGCGGCAGCTCGGCCAGCAGCTGCGGGTAGGCGCTGGTGGGGTCGGCCAGGTCGCTGCCGAGCAGGTTGGCCATGACGGCGTGCGGTTCGCGCTGGTCGGTCGCGCCGAGCGGGAGGTCGAGGACGGCGCGCAGGTGCTGCTCGAACTGCGAGGTGGTGTGGGCGTCGATCGTCACGTGACCGGAGTTGTGCGGGCGCATCGCGAGCTCGTTGACCACGAGCTCGCCGTCGACCTCGAACAGCTCCACGGCCAGGACGCCGGTGACCCCGAGGCCCTCGGCCACCAGCCGGCCGATGCCCTCGGCCTGGCGGACCGCCGTCGGGCTGAGGTCGGGCGCGGGGGAGAGCACCTCGGCGCACACGCCGCCGCGCTGGATCGTCTGGACGACGGGCCACGTCCGCATCTCGCCGCTCGGACGGCGGGCGACGAGCACCGCGAGCTCGCGAGCGAAGGGGACCTTCTCCTCCAGCAGCACCGGCCAGGACCAGTCCAGCTCCCAGGCCTGCGCCTCCTCGCGCGACAGCACGCGCACGCCCTTGCCGTCGTAGCCGCCGCGGGGGTCTTGGCGATGATCGGCCAGCCGACGTCGTCGCCGAACGCCAGCACCGCCGCGGCATCCTCGGCCGCGGCCCAGCGCGGGCACGGCACGTCGAGCTCACCGAGGCGGCGCCGCATCACGATCTTGTCCTGCGCGTGGATCAGGGCCTCGGGGCGGGGCTCGACGGCGTGGCCCGCGGCCCGCAGCTCGGCCAGCGTCTCGTTCGGCACGTGCTCGTGCTCGAACGTGAGGACGTCCGCCCCCTGCGCGAGCGCGCGCAGCGCGTCGGCGTCGCTCGCGGAGCCCACGACCGAGTCGGGCACGACCTGCGCCGTCGAGGACGTGGCGGACTCGACGAGGACCGTGAGGTGGACCTGCAGACCGACGGCGGCCTGCGCCATCATGCGGGCGAGCTGACCACCGCCGACGACGGCGACGCGGGGGAAGTCATGTCCGCCAGCCTAGGCGAGGCCCCGTAGGCTCGTCGCGTCCGGTCCACGCCCTGGGAGTGCCCTTGTACCGTCTCGCACCTGCCCTGCGTCACTACGACTGGGGCTCCACGACCGCCATCCCCGAGCTCCTCGGGGAGAGCGCCGACGGGTCCGCCGTGGCCGAGGCCTGGTTCGGGGCGCACGCCCACGGCTCCAGCCTCGTCGTCCCGCACACCGACGAGGCTTCGGACGGGCCGGACGGTCGCGAGACGTGGCCCACCCTGGCCGACGTCGTCGCACGGGACCCGCGCCTGCTGCTGGGTGAGGACGTCGTCGAGCGGTTCGGCGCCGAGCTCCCCTTCCTGCTCAAGCTGGTCGCCCCCGTGTCCCCGCTGTCCCTCCAGGTCCACCCCTCGCTGGAGCAGGCGGCCGTGGGCTGGGTGCGCGAGGAGCGGTCGGGCGTGCCCGCCGCGGCCGACCACCGGACCTACCGCGACACCAACCACAAGCCCGAGATGCTCTACGCCCTGACGACCTTCGAGGCCCTGAGCGGGTTCCGCACACCGCGCCGCGCCGCCGAGATCCTCGACGGCCTCGGCACCCCGCTCATCACCTCGACGATCGAGCGGCTGCGGTACGGCCACTCGGCGCAGGGCGTCCGCTCGGCGTTCGAGTACGTGCTCCTGGGGGCCAGGGACCGCGACGCCGACGTCGGGGTCGCCGTCGAGCGGATCGCCGCCCGGCTCGAGTCGGGGACGAGCCCGTCGGAGCACGCCGACACCATCGCGCTGCGGATCGCCCGTGAGCACCCCGGTGACCGCGGCATCCTCGCCTCGCTCCTGCTCAACCCCGTGACGCTGCGGCCGGGCGAGGCGATGTTCGTCCCCGCGGGCGCCGTGCACGCCTACATCGCCGGGCTCGGGGTCGAGGTGATGGCGAGCTCGGACAACGTGGTGCGGGCCGCCATGACGAGCAAGCACCGCGACGCCCGGGCTCTGCTGGACATCGTCGACGTCCGCCCGGCCCCGCCGATCCGGCTCGCGCCCGAGCACGCCCGCAGCGGTGTGGAGGTCTTCTACGCCCCGGTGGAGGACTTCGAGCTCGCGGTCCTCACGGTCGACGAGCGCCCGGTGGAGATCGACGGCGGCGGACCCCGGATCGTGCTCGCGATCGAGGGCGACCTGGAGCTGTGCCTCGGCGACGTCGTCGAGCGGCTCCCGCGCGGGGCGGCGGTGTTCCTGGCCGACGGCGAGGACCCCGTCGTCCGCGGTCACGGGCGCCTCGTGCGCGCCGGGGTGCCGTAGGAGGACGTCAGTGGTTCCCCGAGTGCTCAGGAGGCGGCGAGGATCTCCGCGAGCATCGGGGCCGCCGCGTCCTTGGCCGACAGCTGGGACCGGTTCTCGGGGTCGACCGGCACGGGCCACGCGATGGCGAGCTCGGGGTCCAGCGGGCTGATGGCGGACCCGGCCATGCCCGGGCGCCACTCCTGGTCGAAGCAGTACAGGTACTGGCTGGTGCCCTCGCTGGTGGACTGGAAGCCGTTCAGCACACCCTGGGGGACGAGCACCTGGACGCCGACCTCGATCGGCACGGTGACGACGGCTCCGACCGTCGGCGACCCGGGGCGCGCGTCGACGTAGGCGCCGAAGACGGACCCGCGGACGACGGAGACGAGCTTCGTCATCGCCTCGCCGTGCAGGCCGCGGAGAGCGCCGTGCGACGTCTCCGTGAGGTTGAGCTGCTGCCAGGGGCCGGCGTGGAGACCGGCGTCCGCCATCGCGCTGGCGCGGAAGAACTCGCGGATCGTGCCGCGCTCGTCGTGGATCTGCTTCATGCGGACGACGACGAGCCCGTCGATCGCGGTGGTCTCGGTCCGGAAGTCGTCGATGCGCACGTTCACGGCCGCAATCCTAGGCGTCCGGCCTCGATGGCCGGGCAGCGGTCCATGACGACGTCGAGGCCGGCGGCCCGGGCGCGCCCGGCGGCGGCCTCGTCCACGACGTCGAGCTGGAGCCACACGGCGCGGGCGCCGCGGGCGATCGCGTCGTCGACCACCGCCCCGGCGAGGGACGAGTTCACGAAGACGTCGACGACGTCGACCTCGCCGGGCGCGTCCTCGAGCGTGGCGTAGCCGGTCGCCCCGTGCACCACGGGGGCGCTCGGGTGGACCGGCACGATCTCCATGCCCAGGGCCTGCAGGAGGTGGGCCACGCCGTAGGCGGCGCGCGCGGTGTTCGTGGAGAGCCCGACCACGGCCCAGCGGCCCGGCGTCGTCAGCAGCGTGCGGATGACGTCGGGGTCGTTGAGCGTGCCCGGGGTGCCCGGGGTGCTGTCGATGGTCATTCCTGTCCCTCCGGGACGATGCCGTTGGCCGCGTCCTGCTCGGCCTGGGTGGGGAGCGTGCCGTCGGTCACCTGCTGCCAGAACAGCGCTGCGGCGGCCTCGTCGAGCAGCACGGTCGAGCCGAGGTTGCCCGGGCGGTAGTCGGGGTCGCCGATCGGAGGCGAGCCGCGGAAGCCGTCGGGGCCGGTGGCCGCGCGGAACGTGAGGGCCATCCGGCCGAGGTCGACGACACCGGTGCCGGGGTCGGTGACGAGCGCGTCGGTGCCGGCGGTGACGAGCGGGACCTGCTCCCACGGCAGCAGCAGCGACGGACCGCGGAGCTTCGCGGTGACGCCCTGGATGACCTGCTGCTGGCGCAGACCGCGCCCGATGTCCCCGGTGGGGTCCGACTTGCGCATGCGGGCGAAGGCGAGGGCCGCGGCGCCGTCGACGTCGTGGCAGCCCGGGGTCCAGACCATCCCGGACTCGGGGTCGTCCACCTCGGCGTCCCAGCAGAGGTTCACGCCGCCGACGGCGTCGACGATCGACTGGACGCCACCCATGCCGATCTCGACGTAGTGGTCGACGGTGATCCGGGTGAGCCCCTCGACGGTCTGCACGAGCAGGGGTGCGCCGCCGAAGGAGTACGCGGCGTTGAGCTTGTTCTGGCCGTGGCCGGGGATCTCCACCAGCGTGTCGCGGGGCAGCGAGACGAGCGAGGCGGTCCCGTCGCCGGGGGCGGTGAGCAGCATGATCGTGTCGGTGCGCGCACCCGCCGTCGGGTCGCCGACCAGGGTGCCGTCGGCGCGCGAGTCCGACCCCGCGAGGAGGTAGGTCGTCCCCGGCGTGCCCGCGGCGCCGGAGAGCGCCTCGGTGTGCTGGACGCGGCCGTCGGCCCACACCACCAGCGCCACCGGCCAGACGAGCAGGAGCACGAGGACGACGGCGACGAGCACCAGCCGGCGTCGGCGGTAGACGGAGCGCGAGGAGCGGCGCGGGTCGCGCGGCGGACGAGCGTCGTCGCGCGGCGGACGTCCACCGGGGCCACCGGGACCGCCCGCACCGCCGTGACCGCCCGGGCGCAGGCCGGGGGCGCCGGGGTCGACGGGGGAGGCGCCGCGGGAGATCGGCATCGCGCGGGTGGCGTTCACCTCGCCCGACGTGCGGGAGGGGGCCCCCGCCACGGGCGGGCGGCCGGCGGGTGGCTGAGCGACGGGCGGTGCGGCCGCGCGCGGCGCGGCCGGGCGGGAGACGGGCTGGCGCGGGGAGGCGGGGCGGGCGCTGCGGCCGGGGAGGCGGGCGCGCTCCGCGGGACCGCGCGACGCTCGGGCGGCGCGACGGCCGGAGGCTGGACCGGCTGGGCGGGCGTCGCCGGTCGGCGCGGCGTCAGCGGACGTCCGGTGCCCGGTTCGAACGACGGGGGAGGCGCGTCGTCGGTCATGGGCCCTCCTCAGGGGTGGCGCGAAGGCTCTCCGCGGGGTCGCTGGCTGCTGGCCAGGGTAGATGCCGGTGCTCCCGTCGCGGCCGGGACGCGCCACGGCCGCGCCAGGTCAGCAGACCGCGGCGTCCGTGCCCGAGACCACGTTCCAGGGGTCGGTCGGCTGCTCGGTCGGGGTCGCCGGCGCGGTCGTCTCCACGCCCGGTTCGGCCGAGGGGTCGGTCTCGGTGCCGGCCGCCGGGTCGGGCGCGTCCGTGGCGGGGTCGGGCGCCGCGGGGTCGGGCGCCGCCGGATCGGCCGCCTCCGGGGCGGGGGCCTCGGAGGTGATGGGGAGGTCCTGCTGGAGCCGCTCCCACAGCTGGCCGGTCAGGTCGTTCTCGACGACGCGGTTGCCGGCGTAGTTGAACGGCATGGTGACGAACGTGATCCCACCGGCGCCGACGCTGCTGAGCGAGGTGGCGAGGCCGGCGAGATGCATCGGGTTCCCGAGGTTCTGGCTCACCGAGAGGGAGTCCGTGACGGCGTCGAGGAAGCCGATCAGCTTCGGCAGGTCGGTGACGAGGTTCTGCGACAGCACCTGGCGCATCACCGCCGCGAGCAGCTCCTGCTGGCGGTCGATGCGCTGGATGTCGCTGCCGTCGCTCCCGGCGATCTTGCGGGCGCGGGCGAGGCCGAGCGCCTGCTGACCGTTGAGCACCTGCTCGCCGGCGGCGAGGTCGAGGTCGGCCTCCTTGCTGACGATCGGCTCCGGGATGCACATCGGCACACCGCCGATCGTGTCGACCATCCGCTCGAAGCCCACGAAGTCGACGACCGCGTACTCGTCCACCTGCAGGCCGGTCAGCTTCTCGACCGTGAGGAGCGTGCAGTAGGCACCGAGGTGGACGTCACCGTCCTGGGCTCCCGTGCTGAACGCCGAGTTGAACATCGCGTTCGAGCGGGAGGAGGACGTGCGATCAGGATCCGCCTGGTCCACGGGGCAGGCCGGGATGTCGGTGAGCAGGTCGCGGGGGATCGACACGACGTCGATCCGGCTGCGGTCCGCCGGGATGTGCGCGAGCAGCGTCGTGTCCGACCGGGCACCGTCCTCCTCGCCGCCACCGATGGCGAGGTTCTCGCCGCCGCGCGAGTCGGAGCCGATCATGAGCACGTTGAGGGCCTGCCCGGCGTTCGGGTCGGCCGGAGCCTCGGTGGTCTCCACCGGCTCCTCCGGATCGACCGGGGCGTCCTCACGCATCTCCGCGACGTTCAGGCCGCCCCCGACGTTCCCGGTGAAGTTGCGGTAGACCGCGAAGGCGCCGCCCCCGACGAAGGTGAGCGCGCCCACGAGCGTCGTCGCGACGACGCGTCGAACGGTGTGGCGGCGTATGCGGCGGGTGTGGCGCGGGACCCCGGAGCGGCGCGGACGTGTCGTTGGCATCGCCCCCGATGCTATGACCTGCGTGTCAGCGTTCGCCCAGCAGCCCACGGTCATCGTGTGAAGGCTTCGTGCACACGCTGGGCGACGGCGCTCCCAGCCACCTCCCCGCCGCCTCCGCGCTGCTCGCCTGCCGGTCCCGATCGGGGCTGGCCGGTACGGTGAACCGGTGATCCATCCTGACCCAGACGGCCCTGTCCAGAGCGCCGGGCCCGAGGTCGCGCCCGTGTGCGCGGTGGTGGTCGCCTACAACCGGCGCGACCTGCTCGTCGAGGTCCTCGACGCGCTGCGGGCGCAGGAGGTCCGACCGGAACGCGTGATCGTCGTGGACAACGCCTCCACCGACGACTCCGCCGCCGTCGCCGGCTCCTACCCGGAGGTGGACCTCGTCACGCTCGCCCGCAACACCGGCGGCGCGGGCGGGTTCGCCGCCGGCATCGCGCTCGCGCTCGAGCGCAACCCGTCGTGGATCTGGCTCATGGACGACGACACCGTGCCGACGCCGGACGCCCTGGCCGAGCTCGTCCGCGTCGCCGCGGCGGCCCGCGCCGACGCCGCCGGATCGCGCGTGATCTGGACCGACGGCAGCGAGCATCCGATGAACACGCCCAGGGAGAACCCGTTCGCGACGGCGTCGCAGCGCGCGGCTGCCCGGCGCCTGGACGGCCTGAACGTCCGCAGCACGTCCTTCGTCTCGATGCTGGCGAGCACCGCCACGATCCGTCGGCGAGGACTTCCCGTCGCCGACTACTTCATCTGGAACGACGACTTCGAGTACTCCACCCGGCTGATCCGGGACGGTCGGGGCATCCACGTGCCCAGCAGCGTCGTCGTGCACAAGACGAAGGCGCTCGCCTCCACCGACGCCGACCCGGGGGAGCGGTTCTACCACGAGGTGCGCAACAAGATCTGGCTCTTCACGCGGTCCCGCGGCCTGACGGGCCGGGAGAAGGCGGTGTACGGGGCCTCGACGCTGCGCCGGTGGGTCCGGACGGTGGCGCGGTCGGGCGATCGAGCGCTGCTGCTGCGCTGCCTCGGACGGGGGCTGCGGGACGGCGTCGCGACGTCACCCCGTCCCAACGCGGAGGCGCTGGCCGGCCTCGGGGCTGTCACGGACGCCGTCGTGCGCGCGGAGGCCGGCCGTGGCTGACACCCCGTTCTCCCTGCTGGTCCCGGTCTACCGCGCCGACAGCCCGAGCCACTTCCGCAGGGCGTTCGAGTCCTCGGTGCAGGAGCAGACCCTCCGCCCCGCCGAGGTTGTGCTCGTGCAGGACGGGCCGGTCCCCGCCGCACTGGCCGCCGTGCTCGACGACGTCGCGGCCGCCAGCCCGGTGCCCGTCGTCCGCGTCCGGATCCCGGCGAACGTGGGCCTGGCACTCGCCCTCACCCGCGGGCTGGAGAGCTGCAGCCACGAGATCGTCGCGCGGATCGACGCGGACGACGTGTCCCTGCCGCACCGGTTCGCCACCCAGGTCCCGCTCGTGGAGGCCGGCCTGGACCTCGTGGGCGCGGGGATGGTCGAGTTCGAGGACGACGAGCAGGTCGTCGTCGGCAGCCGGGTGCCCCGTCAGGGCCAGGAGGCCATCGAGTCCTACGCCCGGTTCCACGACCCGTTCTCCCACCCGACCGTCGTCTACCGCCGCAGCGCCGTCGAGCGCGCCGGTGGCTACGAGCCGCTGGGGCGGATGGAGGACTACTGGCTCTTCGTGCGGATGCTCGCCGCGGGAGCCCGGGTCGACAACGTCGTCGAGCCGCTGGTGCGCTACCGGATCGGTGAGGGCGCCTACGCCCGTCGCGGCGGCCGGGAGCAGTGGCGCACCGAGCTCGAGCTGCAGCGCGCGATGCGGCGGATCGGGTTCACGTCCCGAGGCCAGCAGGTGCGCAACGTCCTGGTGCGCGGCGCGTACCGGTTCGTTCCCGAGGGGCTGCGCAAGGTCGCCTACCGCGCGCTGATCGCGCGGAGCGGCCGGGGGCCCGACGGGGCCTAGGACACGGCACGGGGTCGGCGATCGTAGAATGGTCGATCGCCGCCCCCTCGTCTCGAGCCCCGATCCCCCTCGGAGGTCGTCAGGTGCCTTCCGCGCGCCCCCTCACCTCGCCCGCGCCGTCCTCGGCGCCGGAGCCCGCGACCGACCGCGCGACGACGCCCGGTGAGAGGGTCTACCGGCACGACGTCGAGGGGTTGCGGGCGGTCGCCATCCTCCTGGTCGCGGGCTACCACGTCTGGGGCGGCGGGCGGGTCTCCGGCGGTGTCGACGTCTTCCTGCTGATCTCCGGCTTCTTCGTCGGGGGCGGGCTGCTGCGACGGTTCTCGCAGGGGCGCGGTCTTCAGCCCGGGCCGTACCTGGCCAGGCTTGCGCGCCGTCTCTACCCGCCGCTCGTGCTCACGCTCCTCGCCGTCGTCGTCGGCACGCTCACGCTGCTGCCGCAGTCGGAGTGGAGCGGGGTCTCCGGCGGGGTTCTCGCCTCCCTGACCTACACCGAGAACTGGCGCATGGCGCTCGAGGGCCAGGCTTACGCCGCCGCCGACCAGATGGCCTCACCCGTGCAGCACATCTGGTCGTTGTCGGTCCAGGGGCAGCTCTTCGTGGTGCTCCCCCTCCTGATGCTCGGTGCCGCGACGCTGCTCCGACGCCTCGGGGCGGACGAGGCCCGACGCAGGCGGGTGCTCGTCCGGGGAGTGGCGGTCATCGCGGTCGCCTCGTTCGTCTACGCCCTCGTCGGGGTCCGTGTCGCCCAGGACGTCGCCTACTTCGACACGTTCGCCCGCGCCTGGGAGTACCTCGTGGGTGCGCTGCTCGCCGTCGTGCTCGCCCGCGTGAGTCTGCCGCGAGTCGCCGCCGTCGCGCTGGGCGTCGTCGGCCTCGGCATGATCCTCGCGACAGGTGTCGTCGTGGATGCCCGCGCCACGTTCCCGGGGCCCGAGACGCTCCTGCCGATCCTCGGCGCGGCCGCGTTCATCACCGCAGGCGCCTCGGGCATCCACGGCGCCGGCCGCCTGCTCGCCTGGCGGCCGGTCGCCGTCGCGGGTGGCTACGCGTACGAGTTCTACCTCTGGCACTGGGTGGTCCTGGTGTTCGCGCTGGCCGCGACCGGGCGCGAGCACCTCGGCTGGCTCGCCGGCTCGGTCGTCCTGATCGCGTCCGGCGTGATCGCCGTGGCCTCGCGCTGGGTGACCACCCGCCTCGTCCCGTCGAGCCCGAGCACGCGGACGACGTCGACCGCACCGGTGGAGGCGCCCGCAACCGTCGCGGCCGACGATGCCGACGCGGTCGCACCGTCCGCCCCGCGGCGGCCCTGGGCTCGCACGGTCACGGCCGCCACCGTCCTCGTCCTCACGGTGGGGACGCCGGTCGGCTGGCTCTCCCACCGCGCCGCGAATCCCTGGACGGGGATCACCGACCTCGACCTGCAGGCGAACCCCGGGGCGTTGACGCTGCTCGACCCCGGACGCTGGCCGACGGACCCCGATGCGGAGCTCGTCCCGGGACCTCTCGAGGCCGCCGGGGACTGGCCGCTCGAGGGCCGGGAGAACTGCGAGCAGACCAACCAGGTCGACACCGACGTGAAGGTCTGCGTCCTCGGAGATCCTGACGCCCAACGCAGCGTCGCACTCATCGGCGGATCCCACAGCGCGAACTTCGCGCTCGCTCTCGACGCCGTCGCCCGGGAGGCGAGCACGCGGGTGGACGCCTACATCAAGCAGGGCTGCCCGCTGCTGCTTCGCGAGCACCAGCCCTCCGACGACCGGTCCGACGCCTCGTGCACCGACTGGAACGTCGCCGTGATGGAGCAGGTCGTCCAGAGCGGGACCGTCGGCGTCGTGACGACGGGAACGCGGCCGGGGTTCGAGAGGGAGGACGTCGACGGCGACTACGTTCCTGCCGACTACGTCCGGGCCTGGGAGCACCTGATGTCCAGCGGGGTGCCCGTCATCGCGATCAGGGACACCCCGTGGTTCCGGGACGACGCCAGGGCGTGCGTCGAGAGGAACGGTGCCGACTCGGATCAGTGCCGCGGCGACCGCGCGACGATGCTCGGCGGAGACGTTCTCACCGACGCGGTCGAGGACGACCTCTTCACCGCCGTCGACCTCAGTGACGCCTTCTGCGACGAGGGGCAGTGCCACGCCGTGGTCGGGAACGTCATGGTCTACATCGACTCCAACCACATCACCGCCACGTACCAGCGGACGCTCGCCCCCGCGCTGGCCGCCGCGCTCGGCCCGGTGTCCTGGTGGTGAGGCTCCTCGTGCCGGCGGCGTGAAGGTCGGTGAGGGGAGTGTCACGAATCCCCGCCACGACCTCCGAGACCGGCCGGAGCGGCCGCCGGACCAGGTAGCCTCAGTCGTTGTTGTCGACAGAGGGAATGACGTGAACGCAGATCTGGTTGTTGTTGGTTCGGGTTTCTACGGCCTGACCGTCGCTGAGCGCCTGGCGTCCGAGCGGGGGGTCAAGGTCCTCGTGATCGACCGTCGCTCCCACATCGGCGGCAACGCCTACAGCGCGAACGAGCCGGAGACCGGGATCGAGGTCCACCAGTACGGTGCGCACCTCTTCCACACCTCCAACGAGCGCGTGTGGGAGTACGTCAACCGCTTCACGGCGTTCACCTCCTACGTGCACCGCGTGTACACCTCCCACAAGGGGGAGGTCTACCCGATGCCGATCAACCTCGGCACGATCAACCAGTTCTTCCGGAGCGCCCACGGGCCCGACGCGGCGCGTGCGCTCATCAAGGAGCAGGCCGCCGAGCTCGGCGGCAAGACGCCGGAGAACCTCGACGAGCAGGGCGTCAACCTCATCGGTCGCCCGCTCTACGAGGCGTTCATCCGCGAGTACACCGCGAAGCAGTGGCAGACCGACCCGCGCGAGCTCCCGGCGTCGATCATCTCCCGTCTTCCCGTGCGCTACACGTACGACAACCGCTACTTCAACGACACCCACGAGGGTCTGCCCGTCGACGGCTACACCGCGTGGCTCGAGCGGATGGCGGACCACCCAAACATCACGGTCCAGCTCGACACCGACTTCTTCGACACGTCGCAGCCGATCAACAAGCAGGCCGTCGTCGGCCAGGTCCCGGTCCTGTACACGGGTGCGGTCGACCGCTACTTCGACTACGCCGAGGGCGAGCTGTCCTGGCGCACGCTGGACTTCGAGCAGGAGGTGCTCCCGGTCGGCGACTTCCAGGGCACGCCGGTGATGAACTACCCGGACGCCGAGGTGCCGTACACGCGCATCCACGAGTTCCGCCACTTCCACCCGGAGCGCGACTACCCGACCGACAAGACGGTCATCATGCGCGAGTTCTCGCGCTTCGCCGAGCGCTCCGACGAGCCGTACTACCCGGTCAACACGGCCGCCGACCGGGAGCGTCTGCTCGCCTACCGCGCGCTGACGGAGGGTGAGTCCGAGGTCTTCTTCGGTGGCCGGCTCGGCACCTACCAGTACCTCGACATGCACATGGCCATCGGCGCCGCGCTGAGCCTGGTCGACAACAAGCTGACCCCGCTGTTCGCCGGCACGAAGGACGCGTGATGACGACCACCACCGAGACTCCCGTCGAGGATCCCCGAGGCGCCGAGGTCGTCCTCGTCCCCGAGGGTCACCGCGTGCTCCAGCGCGTGATCCTGCCCCCCGACGCCGAGTCGGACTCGCTCGTGCTCTACGTCGAGCAGGGCATCAGGCTCAGCACGCAGACGAGCGGCAGCGACGACGACGCGCACGTCGACAGCTCCGGCGTCGAGCGGGTGTCCACGCGAGACGTCAACGGTCGGTTCTCGATCCGGATCCGCTCGGGTCAGCGCACGTCGTTCGGTACGTACTTCAACGGCTTCGCCGCGTCGTACTGGAAGAAGTGGACGACTCTCTCGAGCGTCCGCCTCGCCGTCGACATCTCGGGGGCGGCCAACGTCATCATCTACCGCTCCAACGCCCGCGGTGCGCAGCAGCGCGTGGGGTCCAAGGCCGTTCACGGTCGCGGCGTCGTGGAGTTCCAGCTCCCGCTGAAGCAGTTCGGCGACGGTGGCTGGTACTGGTTCGACGTCGAGGCGGCCGGCAAGGGTGCTCTCGTGCACTCGGCCGTGTGGACCGCCCCCGCCGAGCTCGCGCCGCGCCGCGGCTCGCTCTCGCTGGGCATGACCACCCTGAACAAGACCGACGACGTGCTGCGGAACATCGCGACGGTCGCGGGCGACGCGGACCTGCGCGAGCTTCTCGACGAGATGATCATCGTCGACCAGGGCTCCGACCGGCTGATCGCGACGGAGGGCTTCGACGCCCTCGCCGCGCAGATGGGTGAGCAGCTCCAGATCGTCGAGCAGGGCAACATCGGTGGCTCCGGCGGGTTCTCCCGCGGGATGTACGAGGTCGTCACGCGCGGGAAGTCCGACTACGTGCTCCTCATGGACGACGACATCGACGTCGAGCCGGAGAGCCTCATCCGGATGGTGACCTTCGCGGACTTCGCCAAGCGTCCCACCCTGGTGGGTGCGCACATGTTCGACCTCAACAACCGCTCGGTCCTGCACACCTACGGCGAGCGCGTCGACCCGTGGCGGGTCCAGCCGGTCGTCGCCCACGACGACCTCCACATGGGGCACGACTTCGCCGCGTCGGGTCTGCGATCGACGTCGTGGCTGCACCGCCGCGCCGACGTGGACTACAACGGCTGGTGGAGCACGCTCATCCCGGTCGAGGTCGTGCGCGAGCTCGGTCTGTCGCTCCCGATCTTCATCAAGTGGGACGACGCCGAGTACGGGCTGCGCGCCAAGGCAGCCGGCTACCCGACGGTGTCGCTGCCCGGCGCCGGCGTCTGGCACATGTCCTGGATCGACAAGGACGACCTGGTGGGGTGGCAGGCCTACTTCCACACCAAGAACCGCCTCATCGTCGCGCTGCTCTACTCGCAGTACGCCAACGGTGGTGGCGCGTTCAAGGAAGCCATCATGAGCGACGTCAAGCACCTGCTCTCGATGCAGTACTACACCCAGGCCGGCCGCATCCGCGGCCTGCGGGACCTGCTCAAGGGCCCGGGAGCGCTCCACGGACAGATCGGAACCGTCCTGCCGGAGATCCGCGGCATGGCGAAGCAGTTCGACGACGCCGTGTACAAGTCCGACGCCGACGAGTTCCCGGCCGTCGACCGTGGCAAGCCCAAGAACAAGGGCCGTGGCCTGCGTCCGCCGAGCATCCGTTCGCTCGTGCCGTTCACGGCACGCACGACGCTCCGCCAGCTCGCCGAGCCGCTGTCCGACCGTGCGAAGACCGCTCCGCAGGACGAGATCGCGTTCCAGGACGCCCGGTGGTGGCGTCTCGCGCAGTACGACAGCGCGCTCGTGACCAACGCCGACGGCACCGGGGTCGCGTGGTACCGCCGCAACCCGGCGAAGCTGCGAGCCCAGCTGGCCGAGGTCGCGATGCTCCACGTCGAGCTGCAGCGCCGCTGGTCCTCGCTCAGCACCGAGTACCGCGACGCCCTGGCCGACCTGACCTCGTTCGAGGCGTGGGAGAAGACCTTCGCGGACAACCCGTCCCAGCACCGTGACTGACGGCACCACCGCGCCCGCGGCGCTGCCGCCGGGCTTCGAGCGGCCGGGCCGCAGCCGCGGTCTGGTCGACGTGTTCGGCCAGCGGTACCTGCTCCGTCTGATCGTGCGCAAAGAGCTGCGCGTCAGGTACCAGGCCTCCTTCCTGGGGCTGGCCTGGTCCTACGTGAAGCCCGGCGTGCAGTTCGTCGTGTTCTTCTTCGTGATGGGGAACTTCCTCGGGATGCGCGGCATGCTGCCGCCGTTCGCGGTCTACCTCTTCAGCGGCATCGTGATCATCAACCTGTTCTCCGAGATTCTCGGCAACGCCACCCGCTCGGTGGTCGCCAACGGGGCGCTGGTGAACAAGATCTACCTGCCGCGACAGATGTTCCCGGTCTCGTCGGTGCTCGTCGCGCTGGTGCACTTCGTCCCCCAGCTGATCGTGCTGATGATCGGGGCGGTGGTCGCCGGCTGGCGCCCCGGCCCCGTCGAGCTCGGGGCCGCCGTCCTGGCGGTCCTCATCGTGCTCTGCCTCGCGCTGGGGCTGGGTCTCGCGTTCGGCGCGATCAACGTCGCCTACCGCGACATCGAGAACATCGTCGACCTCATCCTCATGGTCTCGATCTGGTTCTCGCCGGTGCTCTACCCGATCGCCACGGTGCGCGACACCTTCGGCGCCGACAGCGTCCTGATGCGGATCTACGAGAACAACCCGCTCACGATCGCCGTCGAGCTCTTCCACCGCGCCTTCTGGTGGCCGGCAGCGGACGCCGCCTCGCGCGAGGGGGCGATCGTCGACCACGTGGTCGACCGCGGCCTCATCGCCCTCGCGGCGTGCGCCATCCTGCTCGTCATCGGTGACCGCATCTTCCGTCGCATGTCCCGCAACTTTGCCCAGGAGCTGTGACGTGGCCACCGACACGACGATCATCGTCGACAACCTGACCAAGCAGTTCACCCTGAAGCACGTCCACTCCCTCAAGGAGATGGCCTCGCGCGCGGTGCGGGGACGGCGCGCCGAGGCCGACTCGTTCACCGCGCTCGACGGCGTCGACCTCGAGGTCCGCGAGGGCGAGACGCTCGCCCTGCTCGGCTTCAACGGGTCGGGCAAGTCGACCCTGCTCAAGTGCATCTCGGGCGTGCTCACCCCCGACGAGGGCACGATCGGCGTGCGGGGACGGCTGGCAGGCCTGATCGAGGTCGGGGCCGGGTTCCACCCCGACCTGACGGGGCGCGAGAACGTCTTCCTCAACGGCGCGATCCTCGGGATGACCGAGGCGCAGATCCGGGCGCGCTTCGACGAGATCGTCGCGTTCTCCGAGATCGAGCAGTTCATCGACACCGAGGTGAAGTTCTACTCCTCGGGCATGTTCCTGCGCCTGGCGTTCGCCGTCGCGGTCCACACCGATCCGGAGGTGTTCCTCGTCGACGAGATCCTCGCCGTCGGGGACGAGCCCTTCCAGAAGAAGTGCATCACCCGCATCAAGGAGCTCCGCGACGAGGGCCGGACCCTCGTGATCGTGAGCCACGACCTGGACATGGTCGCCAAGCTGTGCTCGCGCGCCGTCCTGCTGGAGAAGGGTCGGCTGGTGGCCGACTCGAGCGCTGACGCGGTCGTCCGGCAGATGCGCGGCGAGCCCGAACCCGCCTGACGATGCGGCACGCCTCCGCCCCCACGGCCGAGCGGCGCAGCACGGCCGCCCCGGGGCACACCCCCCGGCTCGACATCCAGGGCCTGCGCGCCCTCGCCGTCGGTGTCGTGGTCGTCTACCACGTCTGGCCAGGGGTGCTGCCGGGTGGCTTCGTCGGGGTCGACGTGTTCTTCGTGATCTCCGGCTTCCTGATCATCGGTTCGCTGGCGCGCGAGCTCGAGCGGACCGGAACGGTCGGCCTGACGGCGTTCTACGCCCGGCGCGTCCGTCGCCTCCTCCCGGCCGCCTCGGTCGTCATCGTGGTGACGACGATCCTCGCCTTCCTCGTGCTGCCGGCGTCGCAGCTGCGCCGGAGTCTCGGGGACGGCGTCGCGGCCTCGCTCCAGGTGGCCAACTGGAGGTTCGCCTTCGGTCCCGACTCCTACGCCGAGGCCACGGCCGGCGTCTCGCCCTTCCAGCACTTCTGGTCGCTGGCGATCGAGGAGCAGTTCTACATCGTCGTGCCGATCCTGCTGCTGTCGATCGGGTTCCTGGTCCGCCGCGCGGGGCTCCGACTCGCGCCGACGATCGTCGTCGTCCTGCTCGGGCTCGCGGCGGCCTCGCTGCTGTGGTCCGTGGTGCAGACGGCGAACGATCCCGGCGTCGCCTACTTCTCGACGCTGACCCGTGCCTGGGAGCTGGTGCTCGGCGGCGTCGCGGCACTGGTGCTGCGACGGGTGACGGTGGGGCGGCTGACGTCCCAGGTCATGGGAGCCGTCGGACTGCTCCTCGTGCTGCTGACGTCCGCCGTCCTGACGACGGGGATGCCCTTCCCCGGGATGCTGGCGCTGCTGCCGGTGATCGGGACCGTCCTCATGCTGGCGGCCGGAAGCGGGCACGAGCCCGGGCTCGTGACGGTCGGACTGCAGGCGCGCCCGTTGACGTGGGTCGGCGACGTGTCCTACAGCCTCTACCTGTGGCACTGGCCGGTGGTGGTCGTGGCTCTGGCCCTGGTGGGCCCGACGCTTGGGGCGCTCGACGGTCCGCTGGTGATCGCCGTCAGCCTCGTGGCCGCCGGACTCTCGGAGAGGTTCGTCGAGCGCCCGTTCCGCACGCGGTCGGTGACGCGCCCCGCACGGGCACGCCGCTCGCAGGTGCGCATCGTCGCCACGGGGATCGCGGTGGCGACCGGCGTCGCGGCCGGGGCGGGCATCCCCCTCGTCGTCATCGACCGTCAGCTCGCGAGCGGTGCGGATCTGCAGGCCCAGGAGTACCCGGGAGCGCTCGTGTTCGCGGGCGCGACCACGCTCCCGATGCCGGTCGCCCCCGACCCGCTCGTCGCGTTCGAGGACGTGGCGCTCGTCAACCGTGATCGCTGCATCGAGCACGACCTCACCACCCCGGACCCGGAACGACCGGCGACGACGTGCCGCTACGGCCCGGCTGAGGCCGAGCGGGAGATGGTCCTCGTGGGCGACTCGCACGCGGGCGTGCTCAGCACGCCGCTCGCCGACCTGGCCGGCGCCGAGGGCTTCGAGCTCACGGCGCTCGTGCGCAACGGCTGCCCGTTCTCCTACCTCCCGCCGAGCCACGTCGACGGCGTGCCCGACCAGTGCGCCGACCAGAACCACCGCTCGAGCGACCTGATCCTGGCGGAGGACCCCGACGTCGTCGTGCTGTCGGCGATGACGGCGTACGGCTACCGGGAGGCGTTGGGGTGGTCCGGCGTCACCTACGAGGAGATGGTGGGAGGCTACCTCGACGCCCTCACGCCCCTGGTCGAGGCCGGGATCGAGATCGTCGTGGTGCGGGACACCCCGTTCCTGCCCTTCAGCGCCCCCGACTGCGTGGCCCAGGACGACGACCCGAGCGACTGCACGGCGCCGAGGTCGATCCTCGAGGAGCAGCCGGACCCGCTCGTCGAGGCAGCGACGTCGCTGGAGGGCGCGTCCGTCGTGGACCTCACCGACCACGTGTGTCGCGAGAGCGAGTGCACGTCCGTCGAGGGCAACGTGCTCGTCTACCGTGACAACCACCTCACCGACACCTACGCCCGGAGCCTTCGGACGGCTCTCCGACCCGCCATGGCGTGGCTGGACGCATGATCGACGAAGGAGCGGGAATGACGAGCATCCCAGCGGCGGAGACCGCGCACCCGAGCCAGGCGCCCCGCGCCGAGACCGGACGGCGCTCCTCGGCCGTTTGGTTCCTCGCGACCGTGGCCGTCACCGGGCTCCTGGCGACGATTCCTCTCCTGTTCAACCCGCGGTTCTACTACGCGGACGACACGCAGGCCGGTGCCTACCCCATCTGGGTCAGCATCGGCGACTCGATCCGCGCGGGCGAGCTGCCGTTCTTCGAACCTGACCGGTGGATGGCGGGCAACCTCGTCGCCGAGGGCCAGTGGGGGACGTTCAACCCGCTGATCTGGCTCGTGGGACTCGGGGCGACCGTCGTCACGCACGGCGCCCTGTACTCCGCGATCGTCAAGATCGCTTTCCTCGCGATCGCGGCCGGCGGGGTCTTCGTCCTGCTCCGCCAGCTCGGGGCCCGGCCCGCCTGGGCTCTCGTCGGCGGGGTCGTCGGAGCGGGCAGCGGCTTCACGGTCTACATCGACGCAGCCTCCTGGGTGACGTCGTTGTTCGTCTGGGCCCTGCTTCCGTGGGCGCTGTGGGGGCTGCGAGCCGTCGGCGTCCACCGCCGCTCCGTCCTGCTGTCCTTCGTGCCCGGGTTCCTGCTGGTCACGGTGGGCTACGTGCACGGCACGCTGATGCTCGTCGTGGCCGTCGTCGGCGTCATGCTCGAGGTCGCCCTGCGTCGTGACTGGCGTGCGCTCGGTCGCACCGTCGTCGCCGGCGGCCTGCTCGGTCTGGTGGCGCTGGCCGTCTACCTGCCCGGTGTGCTGAGCTCCGGTGTCACGGCGCGCGACAGCGACAAGATCGAGAACACCAACTTCATGTCGCCCGACCTCTCGGGCCTCGGGTCGGCGGCCGCCCCGACCGCGCAGCCGTGGTTGACGGGTTTCTGGGGCACGCCGGTCGGGGCGCCGCTGATGTACGTGGCCTGGCTCCTCCCGCTCGCCGTGCTCGTCGACTGGCGGCGCGCCCGCGCGCTGACACCGTCGCTCGTGGCCGTCCTCGTCGTGGGGGGCGGGGCCGCCGTCCTGGCGTTCGGGCCCAGCGACATGGGTCCGTTGAGGTTCCCGGCCCGCGTGCTGCCCTACCTCTCGGTCGTGCTCGTCGTCGTGGTGGTGCTGCTGCTGTCGAGGGCAGGGCGGCGCCCGACGGTACGGCTCGGCGTGCTCGCGGCCCTCTGGCTGCTGATCAGCAGCTTCCTGGGCTACGCCGAGGCGCCCGAGCAGGTCCAGATCCTCGTCATCGGTTCGGTCGTCGCGCTCCTCGGGATCGGAGGGGTCATGGTGGTGCTGTCGAGGTCGCGGTCGCAGACCGCGCTCGCCGGCGTCGCCGTGGCCGCGACGGCACTGGTCGTCGTCGTCCAGCACCACTTCTTCCCCTACTCGCCCCTGCCCGACTTCGGCCTGCCCTCGGACCGGGAGGCGTCGAGGTCGGTGCTGGCGGAGGCCCGGGGGGATGCGATGGTTCTCGGCGACCCGATGCAGACCGAGATCGACTGGAGCCGGACCAGCTTCGCCAACGCGTGGCTGCTGTCGGACGCCACCGTCACGAACGTCTACTCGCCCCTCATGCACCGGGCCTACGCGGAGGATCTGTGCGTCGACTCGCACGGCATGGTCTGCTGGGAGACCGCGACGCACCTGCTGGGCACGGACGAGGCGACCGGCCTTCCGCTGGTCGATCTGCTCTCGCTGTCGACCCTCCAGGTCCTCGCGCGTCCCGACGGCGGTGAGCCCGGGGTCGAGGCCTCCGACCCCTACACCTTCCTCCCGGTCCCGGAGGGATGGTCCGAGGTCCAGCGCGACGACTTCTCCGCGCTCTGGGTGCGTGACGAGCCTGTCGCCGGCGCCGGCGGCGTCGTGTGGGCGTCGGAGGGAACCGAGATCTCGGCGTCCACGACGACGTCGACCAGCGTCACCCTGGACGTCGCGGACGTCCCCGCCGAGGGCGGGAGCGTGGTGCTCTCCCGGCTCGACTGGCCCGGCTACACCGTCGACGGCGGGACGGTGGGGGAGTCGACCCGCGACTACCTGCTCACCGTCGAGATCCCACCGACGTCCGCGGGCTCGACGGTCGTGGTCACGTTCAGCCCGCCGGGCTGGTCGGTCTCCGTGATGGCGGTCGGCGCGGCCGTCCTCGGGGCGGTCGTCCTGGCCGTGCTTCCCCTGGTGCGGCGCCGCCGGGACTGACCGGCGTCCCGTCCGGCAACGGCGAAGGCCGGGGCCGTCACCCGATGGTGACGGCCCCGGCCTCGGTCATCCCGGGCGAGCTGCGCTCAGCGGAGACCGAGCTTGCGGGAGCAGGCGGGCCACTGACCCCAGCCCGAGCGGGCCTGGAGGATCGCGGCGCGCTCCGTCTGCTCCTCGGGCGAGGCCTGCGAGGGAAGACCGCTGCCGCCCACGGAGCGCCAGGTCGACGTCGTGAACTGGTACAGACCGTGGTAGAGACCGTTCGAGCTGACGATGCGGGGGTTGCCCCCCGACTCGCACTGCGCGAGCGCCGCCCACGTCGAGGCGGGGACGCCGCCGGTCTCGGTCCCGATGACCTGCGGCGCCGGTGAGCCGGCGGCGTGCCACTCGTCGAGGGTGATGGCCCGATTCATGGTCGGTCCTGCGTAGTAGATCGTGCTCGACCCGGCGTTCCGGTAGAACTGGTCGCCGGCGAACCGGGTCACCTGCATCGGCGCAGGGCGGTTCTCGGCGTCCCAGGCCGCGGCTCCGATGGGGTGGCCCCGGCCGGAGGACAGGCTCGTCATCCGCGCGATCTCCCCGGACCAGGTGAGCTTGGCGAAGCCCTGGTCGTGGTGGACGCTCGGCGCGGGTCGTCCCATCGCGGCCCACTCGGCCGCGGTGAGCCAGTGGTAGTCACCGGACGGATCGACGACCCCGACCTGGTCGGAGGTGGCCCAGCGGTAGACGTACGTGCCGTCGACCCACGGGACGTGGCGCGCGGCCGGGCGGTTCGCGTCCGTCCACTGGTCGAAGCTGATCAGCGACGTCGCCGGTGCGGGCGAGGCCCACGTCGTGCGGGCCCAGATCCCGGACGACCAGTAGTAGCCGACGTAGTCGACCGGGGCGAGGGAGGGGGAGGGCCGTCCGTTGGCGGTCCACTCCTCGAAGCTGAGGGGACGAGCCGCGGAGCCGTCGACGGCCCAGATGGTGCCGTCGTGGGGGGTGATCTGGAAGGTCGTCGCCGAGGCGGCGCCAACCGTGAGCGTTCCGGCGGTGAGGGCGACCGCCGCGGTGGCGATCGAACGTCGAAGCCACGTCTTCATAGGCGCTCCTGGAGCGAGCGCACCGCTGGACCCGGGGCTCGACCCGAGGGTCGTGGGCGTGGCGGCAGCGTCTCGCGAACGGGTGGGGCCCGAGCGGCACCCACGGAAGCACCCACCGTAATCAAAACGTTACCTGGCGGCCAGCAGACGTGGTCAGCGCCACTCAGGACAGCGGGCTGCCCTCCGGCACCGACTGGAGGGTCGGGGAACCCACGACGGCGACGGTCGGGGCGGCACCACCCGTCAACCGGAGCACCGCGGCCCAGGTGCGGACGTGCTGGCGCACACCGTTCGCGACGTAGTAGAGATCGGCGCTCTGGGCGGTCTTGAGGAGCACGGGGGCGACGGCGGTGCCGGCCAGTCGTGGCGTCGTCGCGCACAGGTGCGCACCGAACGGCGTGACCGGCAGGCCTCGCTGCTGGGTGACCGCTACGGCCTGCAACCGACCACCGGTAGCGACGAACGAGGTGGCGGAGCACTGCACGACCGGTGACAGTCGACCGGGCAGCCGGGTGGATGACGCGATCGAGGCCGCCGGGATCGTCCGGATCGATCGGAGCCCGAGCTGAGCCGGTACCGCGAGATCGTCGACGTGGATGACCGTGTTCACGTCGGTGGCGAGGAAGACGTCGGGGGAGTCCGCCGCCTTCACGAGCTCGCCCGGCGCCACGGTGGGCGCGCCGGTCGTGGCGAGGAAGCGGAACAGCGTCGGCGGGACCGTGTGGACCGGGGGGTTGGCGGTCCCGGACGAGGTGACCAGGTCGGACCAGGTCGCGACGGGGCGGGCGACGGCGTTGGTCACCCGGTGGACCGTGCTGCTGCCGTCCGGTCGCAGGTTCGCCGCCGCCGGGACGCTCGGGGTCACGGGGAAGGAGGCGATGAAGCTGGCGGACCAGGAGGGGGCGGTCGAGGTGACCGTGCTCGCGCTCGTGAGCGGCGACAGCCCGGTGGTCGTCAGGAGGTAACGGCGGCCGTCGGGGCCCGCGACGGCGCCGGTGGCGTGCAGCCCCGGGGGCAGCTGCGCCAGGCTCGCCGCGTCGAGGACCCCGGTGGGCAGGGCGGCGAGCGTCGACTGCTCGGCGACGGCGGCCATCGGGATCTCGTGACGTCGGCCGTCGGCCCAGATCCACCCGGTGCTGGTCCAGCGCTCGGCGATCACGACGCGGTCCCTCAGCACGGGGGCGCCCACCGGGAGGGCGGCGACACCGTTCAGCGACAGCCGGACCGACGTGGTCGGCAGACCGTTGGCGCTCAGCGACGCCTCGTCCAGGACCTCGCGTCGCGTGCCGTTGCTGACGTACCAGCGACGACCGTCCGTCGTCACGTAGCCGTTGGTCATGGCGGGTCCGGCGTACAACCGCTGGACCTGCGCCCCGCTCATGGTCGGGAGGGAGGAGCAGGCACCGCCGAAGTCGGCGACCTGGGTGCAGGTCGACATCCGGAGGGCGATGTTGGTGTCGACGAACAGCACGTTGCCGGTGCTCGAGTCGAGCACCATCGGTCCGAGGTCGGATCCCACGCGCAACCGGTCGACGTAGCTGGAGCTGACGGTCGCGACGTCGCCGAGCCGGGAGAAGTTGGCGAGCGTCGCCATGCTCGTCACCCGGTGACGGGTCGCGCCGTTGACGAGCCAGACCGTCGGGTCGGAGGCCGTGCGGACGAACGAACCGCCGGCGCGAGGGTCGCCGAACCAGTCGGTGAACAGCCGCCAGAAGTTCCGGTTGCCGTAGGAGGAGCAGCTGTCACCGGTGCCGTAGAGGTTGCGGAGGGCTGCCGCGTTGGGCTGGTAGGGCGTGTAGATGTACAGCGCCGCGGTCGCCTGGTTCTCGATGTAGACGTTCGTGCCGCCGCAGGCCGCGTTGGGGTTCCACTGGATGTAGTTGGTCCGCCCGGCCTGGTAGCCGTACCGCGTCGGGTTGCTCTGGTAGATCTGGAACTGGCGGGCCGCGCGGTAGACCTGGTTGAAGAACCCGTAGTACTCCGTGTTGCAGGGGGCGGTGTCGGGGCAGCCGAACCCGGTGGCGATCTGGTACGCACGCGACGTGGGACGGGTGCGCCCGACCAGGGCCTGCTCCTTCTCCAGGAGCACCAGCAGCGAGCGCGGGTTGAGACCGCAGCTCTGAGCCACGCCGACGATGATCTCGGCGGCGGTCTGCTGCGACCGTCCCGTGTAGCCCTGGCACAGGCCGCTCTCCGCCGCCCACGTGCGCGAGTCCGACCGGTAGTCCTTGAGGCAGGGCTGCTCGCCGGCGACGCAGTTGCGCCCGCGCAGCTCCAGGAAGCTCTGCACCTCCGCGACGCTCATCGCCCCGGAGTCGTAGAACACGGCGTCGGAGACGATGTTGCCCGGGTCGAAGAGCGAGCCCTCGGCGGCGGCCGCCGTCGGCTCCGGAACGCCGGGCAGCCCCGGCAGACCGACGAGGACGGCGGCCGCGACGGCGACCGACAGGCCGGCGGTGAGGAGTCGGCGCAGAAGGGTCACGAGGTGCTCACAGCCGTCGAGGTCGAGGTGCCCTGGTGGGCGGGGGAGGAGTAGGTCACCACGACGCGCCAGCCCGAGACGTCGCCGTCGACGGCGTCGAGGACGAGCTCGTCGCACCAGGTGGCCGTCGCGTCGGCGAAGGCCGACGCCGACGCGGTGGTCGTGCCCGAGGCTCCCGTGAGGACGGCCGAGCACGTCCCGCCGTCCTCGACCACGCCGGGGACGAAGCTGTTGACCCGCACGCGCGAGTCGGGCCCGGCGCCGGCGTACACGACGGTGGGAACGACGTCGGAGCCGGACGCGGGCGGCGGTGTCTCACCGCCGGCTCCACCGTTGTCCGTCGGGACGGACGTCGGCTCCGCGGGTGCGGACGGGGAGCCGCTGGTGGGCGGCGAGGTGGGCGAAGCGGTGCCGCCCGAGCCGTCGGTCCCCGACTCCTCGGCGGACGGTGACGCGGGGCCCGACGGCGTCGGGGGCCCTGCACCGTCGTCCGTCGGGGTGGTGGACGACTCGCTCGACTGCGTCGCGCCGGCTCCGTCGCCGGGAGCCGTCGGATCGGCAGGGTCGGCCGGGGTGCACGCGGCCACCACGCAGGTCAGGACGAGCGCGGCGCTGGCGATCAGGTGGCCGGGGCGAACAGTCACCTGGGCACAGTACCCAGCAACTCCGGTTTCTGCTTGCCCTGCGTGCGGATCGCGTCAGGAGAAGAGCTGGGTCCGGGTGGCGGCGAGTGTGGCCGCGATGCCGGCCGTCATGGGGGTCAGCGCGCGGGCGTCGAGGTCGGTGGCCACGACGGACCGCAGCCGGAGGTCCACCGCCTGCATGGAGGTCAGCGCCGAGGACCCCATCACGACCCGGGGGCGGCGGCGGAACACGGCCGTGCAGTGACCGATGAGGGCCCCGACGGTGACGGACTGGCCCGAGGCGCAGATCTTCGTGAGCGTCGTGCCCGCCGGGACCTCGACGTCGAGCAGGTCGGCGGTCAGGGACGCCGCGTCGTCGATGTAGAGGTAGTCGCGCAGCGTGTCGATCGGCACGTAGATGGAGATCGGCGTGGCCGTGAGGAAGCCCCGGCAGAGGTGGGAGACCAGACCCTGCGGCTTGCGCAGGTTCTGGCCCGGACCGTAGAGGTTGGCGTAGCGGGCCACCACGCCGTGACCGCCGCGCGTGACGCTCCAGTCCGCCAGCACCTGCTCCGCGCGCAGCTTGTTGCTCCCGTACGCGGACAGCGGCACGGGCACGGTGCGCTCGTCGTGCGGAGGACCGGAGCTGCCCGCGTAGACGCCGCCGGCCGACGAGGCGAGCAGGACCGTTCCCGAGGCCGCGCCGTCGGACAGAGCCTCGAGCGCGGTGTGCAGTCCGGCGATCTCCTCGGCGAGGTGCTCCTCCGAGGTGCCGGTGACGCCGGAACCGGCGCACCACGCGAGGCGCCACGGTCCGCCGTCGGCCGCAGCGAGCAGGGCTCCCGCGTCGCGCGCGAGCGTTTCACGGGCGAGGGCGTGGTCGGCCCACGGCACGGCGCTGGTGAGGACGAGGTCGCCGCGGCGTCGCAGCTGGGCGACGAGAGCGCGCCCCAGGAGCCCGCCGCTGCCCACGACCCAGGTGGGGACGGTCATGCTCGCGGCTGACGTCCGGTGCGTGAGAGGGGTCCGTTCCCCGGGTCGGAGACGATGAGGTAGGCGGGTTTGCCCATCGCCATGTTGACGCTCACCCCGATGTACTCGGCGATGATGCCCAGGAAGAACAGGGTGAACCCGATCCCGACGAGGAAGACCACCATCAGCGACGTCCAGCCGGGCTCGGACGCGCCGTGTCCCGCGAGGCGGGCGATGAAGAAGTACAGCGCGAGCAGGACGCCGCCGACCGCCGCGAGCGCCCCGAGGCCGGAGACGAGACGCAGACCCTTCGTGCCCGAGGAGAGGACCATCCGCCAGAAGTGCGACAGCAGCGTCCGCACCCGGTAGCCCGACGTGCGCTCCCCCTCGGAGCGCAGGGTGACCGGCGCCTGGGCGACGTTGCCGGCGATCCAGCCGATGGCGATGTCGAGGTACACGCCGGAGCCGACGTAGGCGGCGGCGGACCGGCCGATCTCGCCGAGGAGCAGCCGGTAGCTCTGGTACGACTGCGAGTCGCGGGAGCCGAGGAGCTTCGCCAGCACCCACTTGGCGCCCTTGGACGAGGTGTTGCGGAACCAGCCGTGCGGCGGCGGGTTGAGCGCCTTGCCGTAGACGACGGACGCCTGCTCGTCGAGCGCCACGTCGAGCATCGTGCCCATGTCGGCCGGATCGTGCTGGCCGTCCTCGTCGAGCGTGACGATCCACTCGCCGCCGCTCGAGGCCATCCCGGCGAGCGTCGCGGGGTGCTGGCCGTAGTTGCGCGAGAGCCACACGCCGCGGACGACGTCGTGCTGGCCCTCGAGCTCGCGGATGACGGCGGCCGAGGCGTCGGGCCCGTGGTCGTGGACCAGGACGACCTCCTCGACGCGGTACGGGCGTCCTCCGGGGGTCAGCTGTCCGGCGGTCATCGCCGCGAGCTCGGTGACGAGTGCGGGAAGCGTGCGCTCACCCTGGTACACCGGCACGACGACGGAGATCCGGTGCGGGGTCAGCGGCCCCGCCGCATCGGTCTTCACAACGAGTGAGTGTAGTTGACTGCGATCGACGGACACCTCATGCCGACCCGGGCTCCAGCCGCCACAGGACGATCTCGGCGTCGTCGTAGCCGAAGCGGTCGACCTCGGCGAGCTCCGAGTGGTCCCACGTCGCTTCGCACGCCGAGTCCGTCACGACCCAGCCGACCTCGGAGTCGCGGGCCGCCGACACGTCGAGGAACCCTGCGTTCGCGGCGTCGAGGAGTCGGGTGATCTCGTCGTACCGCTCCGGCCAGGCCATCCCCAGGTGGAAGTACGCCACCGGCGCACCGGAGGTGACCTTCATCCGTCGGGGGTCGACGCACGGTCCGGCCAGCACGAGGCCGGAGTCGGCCGACGCGGCCTGAGCAGCCGCGCCGCCGATGGCCTCCTCGCGCGGGGTGGTGGGGTCCCAGACGGCCGTCATCTCGGGCGACGACCGGTACCTGAGGAAGTCGGGAAGTCCGGCCGCCGTGACGGCGGCGAGCGAGACGACGGCGAGGATCCCGACCGTGCGGACCCGGCCTGACGACCGGACCCGCGGTCGGCGGGGGGAGGGTGTCGCGTCGCCGACCTGGCCCTCGGACCTGGTCGCGGCGGGGTCGCGGCCGCCGTCGGTGCTGGTGAGGAGGGATGCCAGGAGCACGAGCTGGAGCACCGCTCCGATCAGGAAGGTGTCGATCCAGAATCGGTACGGCTCCGCGTTCGCTCCCCAGCGGTCGTTCACGACGAGGATCGCGGTGGCGACCAGGTAGCCCGTGGCGATCCCCAGCTCGACACGACGGCGCCGGAGGACCGCGAGCACGATGACCGCCGCCGTGGGAACCAGGACCCCTGCCGCGCCCACGAGGGCCCAGGGAGAGCCCACCCCGAGGTTGACGTTCGAGCCCACCCGGTAGGAGAGGAACGGGTCGCCACCGAGGATGCCACTCATGGTCCAGACCAGCTGCGGCGCCGCGGCGAGTGCCGCCAGGGCGACGGCACCGAGGAGCCGCCAGCGGGACGAGAGGGCGAGAAGGATGAGACCGGGGGCGCTGGGGGTCAGCCCGAGAACGAGGGTCGGAAGCTGGCCGGCTGCCTCGGCGAAGTGCGGGCCGACGACGAACAGCGCGACGACGAGTCCTGCGGAGACCGCGGCGGCCACCACCGAGCGTCGATGCCAGATGGCGGTCGCGGCGAGGGCGTAGCAGGCGACGTAGACCAGCGTGAGGAAGGAGTAGGTCTGGAAGTTCGCTGTCAGGCCGATCGTGAGGGCCGAGACGGTCGCGACCACGACACGGACGCGGACGGACGTCGGGCGGAGCCACGTCGCCGCCGTCGCCACCAGGGCCGCGGTCCCGACGCACAGCCCCGCCGTCTCGCCGTTGAGGCTGTAGAGAACACCGAAGGGGCCCCAGAGAACGGCGTGCGACTCCAGCGAGGTGAACCACCCCGTGTCGGACCGGGTCCAGGCGAACGTCCCGAGGATGAAGGGAAGGGGGGCGAGCAGAGCGGTCCACCAGCGTCGGGTGAGAACGACGAGGACCGTCGCGAGCGTGCCGACGAGGACGACCTGGACGATCAGCCCACCGAGGTTCCAGGCCGCGACAGGATGCAGGCCGGTGACGCGGGCGAGCATGCCGACCGCCGAGTAGTACAGGCGCGGGTAGTGGTTCACGCCCGTCAGGGTGTCCGGCTCGACGTCCGCGAGCGTTCCGTGCGCCACGTTCGTCGCGATGGCCATGTAGCCGAGCTGGTCGTGGTCGTAGGCGCGCCGGAGGCCCTCGAACGTCCCCCGGTGCTCCGGAGGAGCGCCCCGAGCTGGAGCCAGATGTGAACCAGGACGGCGACGACCACCGCCCCGGCGCTGAGAACCGCGGAGCGACGGCGCCTCGACGGGGGTGCGGGAGGCGTGTGTTGCTGGGAGGTCATCGCGGGGTTCGCACCAATGGCTCGGTCTCGACAGGTCGATCGAGGGTATCGGCTGCGTCCCCGTCGGCCGAATGCTCGCGAGAAGGTGAGCCGGGTCACGACGTCGGAGCCGTCGTCGGCACGACAGCCACGTCGGGTATCCGGCGCGAAGGACGCACCCGATACCCTCGGGGGGATTCACGACAGTCGAACGACCGAGGAAAGGACCGCTGCCCGTGCGCATGCTTGTCACCGGAGGTGCCGGGTTCATCGGTGCCAACTTCGTCCACACGACGCTCGAGGAGCGCCCGGACGTCGAGATCACCGTTCTGGACGCCTTCACGTACGCGGGCAACGAGGCCTCGCTGACGGGGCTCGAGCCGCGGGTGACGGTCGTCAAGGGCGACATCGCCGACGCGGAGCTCGTCGACCGACTCGTCGCTGACTCGGACCTCGTCGTCCACTTCGCCGCCGAGTCCCACAACGACAACTCGCTGGCCAACCCGTGGCCCTTCGTCCAGACCAACGTGATCGGCACCTACACGCTGCTCGAGGCGGTGCGCCGCCACGAGGTGCGCTACCACCACATCTCCACGGACGAGGTCTACGGCGACCTCGAGCTCGACGACCCGGCCCGCTTCACGGAGAACACGCCGTACAACCCGTCGAGCCCGTACTCCTCGACGAAGGCCGCCAGCGACCTGCTGGTCCGCGCCTGGGTCCGCTCGTTCGGCGTCCGGGCCACGATCTCCAACTGCTCGAACAACTACGGGCCCTACCAGCACGTGGAGAAGTTCATCCCGCGCCAGATCACCAACGTGCTCGACGGCGTCCGCCCCAAGCTCTACGGCCAGGGGCTCAACGTCCGCGACTGGATCCACGTGACGGATCACAACCGCGCGGTCTGGACGATCATCGAGAAGGGTCAGCTCGGCGAGACCTACCTCATCGGGGCCGACGGCGAGGTGGACAACCGCACCGTCGTCGAGATGATCCTCCAGCAGCTCGGCCAGGACGCCGACGCGTTCGACCTGGTGACCGACCGTCCCGGCCACGACATGCGCTACGCGATCGACGCCACCCGTCTGCGGACGGAGCTCGGCTGGACCCCGATCTACGAGGACTTCCGCTCGGGCCTCTCGCAGACGGTGGCCTGGTACCGCGACAACGAGGCCTGGTGGCGCCCGCAGAAGCAGGCCACCGAGGCGAAGTACGCCGCCGCCGGGCAGTAGCAGGCGGCACCACGAAGGGCCGACCGCGTCAGCGGTCGGCCCTTCGTGGTGCCGGAGGCCGTTCTGGCCGGTGGTGGGGCTCAGGCCTCCGGGCGCATCCGCTTCCCCAGCACGAGGTAGGCGGCGCGACGCTGCCACGCGACGACGTGCGCGAGCAGGTCGCCCCGACGCACGTCCCCCTCGGTGATCGTGTCGGGGAACAGGGTCCGGGCCTCGGCGTGGAACTCCGCGGCCTGCTGCTGCTGCTCCTTCATGAGGCGGACGCTCCACTGGGACGCGCTCACCCGGAAGGCGGCCAGCGACCTCGGGACGGCGACCAGATCGCCCTGGGTCAGGACCCGGGCGTACGTGCCGGCGTCGATGTAGTACGCCTTGGTCCCGTCCCACCACCCGGTCTCCTCCAGCGCGGAACGACGGATCATCGCGCAGGCCGGCTCGCCGAAGATGTTGGTCCCGGCGCGGACCGTCGCGCGGACCGCCTCGGCGCCCCTGACGAGTCCGGACAGGCCGTCGAGGCCGCGGGCCTTGACGAAGGTCTTCCCGCGGGCGTCCACGAGATCGCGCTTGCAGGCCGCCATCACGGCGCCCGGGTGGGCGTCCAGGGCGGCACGCTGCTCGGCGATGGCCTCGGGGTGGATGAGGTCGTCGCCGCAGACGAGCTTGACGTAGGCGCCCGTCGCGAGCTCGCTCACCCGGTTCCAGTTGCGCGGGGCTCCGCCGCCGGCGGGGGTGTCGACCACGGTGATGCGGGGGTCGTCGAAGCTCTCGGCGACCTGACGGGTGCCGTCGGGGGAGGAGTGGTCGGCGATGATCAGCTCGAAGTCGGGATCCGTCTGGGCGAGGATCGAGGTGATCGTGGCGCCGAGGTAGTCGGCGTTCTTGTAGGCGGGGACGACGACTGAGACGAGCTCGGGCATGTGCTTCCTTGGGCCGGTGTCGAGGATTCTCCGCAGTAAGGTGCAGACGGAAAGTTCCAGCCTAGCGGGCGGCCCCAGCGGCGTGCCCCGGGCGAGCGGCCGCCGCATCGGGGGCTCACCACGAGATTCAGGAGTCCGCCAGGTGGAAGACGTGCAGGCCGCTGCCCCCGGACCGACGGGGGCCCCCGCGCCGACGGCGATCGGCCGGCGCTCGAGCCTGCGGATCACCGCGGCGTCGCTGCTCGGGGCGCTGTCCGGCTACGTGGTGCTCGCCGTCGTCGCCCGGAGCGTGTCGCTCGAGGAGAACGCCGTCTTCGTGACCTTCTGGTCCGCGTTGTTCACCATGTACGGGGTGCTGACGGGGATGGGCACGGAGACCGCGCGCTCCGTCGCCCAGGCCGGGCTTCACCCCGGGGTCGCGGGACGATCCAGCGTCGCGGCCGCCGTCAGGGTCGGGGCCGGGGTCGTGGGTCTCGGGGGGCTGCTCCTCGCCGCCACCGGGCTGCACGTCTTCGACGCCGAGCACCAGGTGCTCGCCTTCGTCGTCGCGCTGTCGGCGGCGGCCTACGCCGTCGAGGCGGTGCTGCTGGGCGCCCTCTCGGGACGCGGACGGTGGGACGCCTACGCGGGCATGCTGGGGCTCGAGGCCATCGCGCGCGTGGTGCTCGTCGGAGCCGTCGCATGGGTCGCGGCGACGGTGACGAACGTCGCGGTCGCGTCCGGTGCCGCCGCGGCGATGTGGCTGGTGATGGTGGCCGTCTCGCGCGACGTTCGCGAGGTGTTCCGCGCCGAGCTCGACGCGCCGTTGCGCGCATATCTGGGACGGGTGTCGTTCGCCGCGACGGCCTCGGGGGCGAGCGCCGTGCTCCTGGTCGGCTTCCCCGTGCTCGTGAAGATGACGACGGACAAGGCGATCTTCGACCTGGCGGCGCCCCTGATGCTGGCGATCTCGCTGACGCGGGCACCCATCATGGTGCCGCTCACGTCGTTCCAGAGCGTCATCGTGGCCCAGTTCGTGAAGAACCGATCCGGTGCCGGTCGGACCCTGACCCGCGCGGTGGCCGCGCTCGCGGCACTCGGCGTGGTGGGCGGGGCCGCCGCGTATCTCGTCGGACCCTGGCTGATGGCGTTCCTGTTCGGACCTGACTACCGGGTCGAGGGCTGGGTGCTGGCCGGCATGACCGTCGCCTCGGTCGGTACCGCGATCCTCACGATCACGGCGGCCCTCACCCAGGCGCTGCGCCGCCAGGTCGCCTTCGTCGCCGGCTGGCTGGTCGCGCTCGTGGTGTCCGTCGGACTGCTGCTGACCGGGCTGCCGATCGACCAGCGTGTCGTCGGTGCCCTGCTGATCGCGCCGTACGCCGGCGTCGTGGTCCACGCCGTCGCGATCGTGCGCGAGCTGCGGCGGCCGGTGGCCGCCGCAGCCTGACCTCAGCCGAGCAGGCGGAGCAGGTACTCGCCGTACCCGGACTTCACGAGCTTCTCGGCGCGCTCGCGCAGCTCGTCGTCGGTGAGGAACCCACGTCGCCAGGCGACCTCCTCGGGGCAACCGATCTTCATGCCTTGGCGAGCCTCGACCGTGCGCACGAAGCTCGTCGCGTCGGCGAGCGAGTCGAACGTCCCCGTGTCGAGCCAGGCCGTCCCCCGGGGGAGAACCTCGACACCGAGGCGTCCCTGCTCGAGATAGACCCGGTTGACGTCGGTGATCTCGTACTCCCCGCGGGGGGACGGCTCGAGGTCGCGGGCGATCGCCACGACGTCGTTGTCGTAGAAGTACAGGCCGGGGATGGCGTAGCTGCTCCGGGGGTGCGCGGGCTTCTCCTCGATCGAGACGGCCTTGAAGTCCGCGTCGAACTCGACGACGCCGTACGCCTTCGGGTCCGCCACCTGGTAGGCGAACACCGAGGCGCCGTCGATGCCGGCGAAGCGCTGCAGCTGCGAGCCCAGGCCGGGCCCGTAGAAGATGTTGTCGCCGAGGACGAGGGACGCCGAGTCGTTCCCGACGAAGTCGGCCCCGAGGACGAACGCCTGGGCCAGCCCGTTGGGTTCAGCCTGCACCGTGTAGGTGATGCTGATGCCGAACTGCGAGCCGTCGCCCAGCAGGCGCCGGAATGCTTCGGCGTCGTGCGGCGTCGTGATCACCAGGACGTCCTTGATCCCGGCGAGCATGAGCGTGGAGAGCGGGTAGTAGATCATCGGCTTGTCGTAGACGGGAACGAGCTGCTTGCTCACGCCCATCGTGATCGGGTGTAGTCGCGTGCCGGACCCGCCGGCCAGAATGATTCCCTTCATGGGGACAGTCTGGCCTACCGGGGCGCTCCTGTCGGTCAGCCCGGGGTCCGAGTCGGGTCAGACCACCTCGGGTGCCGGCCGCCCGAGGGTGGTCCACTGCGCCAAGGTCAGCGGGTACCCCGGACCTGTGATGCTGCTGTCGAAGTAGATCTGGCTGGAACCGGCGTAGCGCCAGACTCTCTCGCCACGAATCCCGACCACCTCCCTGGGGGTCGGGCGTCCGAACGAGGCCCACTCGTCAAAGGTGATCGTGCGGCCGAAGCCGTACACGGGCTCGAGCATGTACCCGATGCTCGGAGCCCAGGCGTACTTGTAGAAGGCTCGCCCCCACGCCTCGGGGGCCGGCGATCCAGCCTCGATCCACTCGGCGAAGGTCAGCTTGTGCGGGGTCTCGGCGTCCGAGGACTGCACGAAGATCTCGCTGGACGAGGAGTACGTCCAGAACGTCGATCCCTGGATCCACCCCGCGGCTCGCGGACTCGGCCGTCCGATCGACGACCACTGGTCGTAGGTCAGGTTCTGCCAGAGCCAGGTGTCGCGTCCGGGGGCGAAGAAGTGGACGGCGTGGATCTCCGACGACCACGGGTACCGGACGTAGTCCACCGGAGCCGGCCTCGGATCCGGAGAGCCGTCGGCCTGCCACTGCGCGAACTCGGCGGCAACGGTCGACTCGGTGCCGTCACCGTGGTGATCGTGCCGGTACAGGGTGGGGGAGTAGGGGACCGAGTAGTAGCCGTTCTCCAGACCCTGCGCGGAGGGGCCGACCACGACCGACACCAGGGCGAGGCCGAGGACGGCCGTGGAAGCGCCTCGCGTTCTCATGGTCGGGTCCGATCGATCAGTAGATGACGGGGGCCGGTCGGCCGAGCGCGCTCCACTGCCCGAAGGTCAACGGGAAGTCGATCCCCGTGATGGCGCTGTCGAGGTAGAGCTGGCTCGAACCCCGGAAGCGCCACACGTGCTCGTAGCTCAGGTGGTTCACGGTCTGCGGTGTCGGGAAGCCGAGGAAGGCCCAGTCCTCGAACGTCAACGTGTCGCCGTCACCGGTCGGGGTGTCCCAGACGTACCCGATGCTCGAGGACCACGGGTACGTGTAGATGCCCTGGTTCCAGAGCCGCTCGGGTGCGGGCGAACCGGCCGCCCGCCACTCGGCAGGCGTGAGCTTGTGCGCCGGCTCGTCCTCCCAGATGGCCACGAAGATCTCCGGAGACGACGCGTACTGCCAGTAGGTCGAGCCCTCGATCCAGCCGGCATCGCTGGGCGCAGGACGTCCTGCCCTGCTCCACTGCCCGTAGTCGAGCACCGACCACACCCAGTCCTCGCGGTCCGGACCGAAGAAGTGGACCGCCCAGATGTCGGAGGACCACGGGTACTTCACGTAGCGGACGGGGGCGGGACGGGGGGTGGGGAACCCCGACGACTGCCACATCTCGTACTGCGCGGGAAAGGTCACCTCGTCGCTGCCGCTGTAGTGCTCGTGGTAGTAGAGCGTGTCGGCGTAGGGCACGGAGTAGAACCCCGTGTCGACGGCGGAGGACGGCGCCGCCAGGAACGTGCTGGCCACGGCCAGCGCGACAACGGGGGCGAGAAGACGACGAACGCGCATGAGAGCTCCCTGCTGGGGCGGACCGAGATCGCAACCGTGGCACCGGTGTGTCGTGGCCGCAACGCAGAAGCGTCACGAATCGGTCTCGATCCATGACGGCACGACACCGCCCGACCCTCACGGGCCGGGCGGTGTCGGTGGCGATGCTGCGAGACGGACCCGGGTCAGCAGCTCGTCACGGCAGGGAAGCCGGCCGCGGCGTACTGCGAGTACGTCAGCGTGCCGTAGGCGGTGAGGCCGTTGTAGTGGATCGTCGCGCTCCCGGGGTACTTGCAGAACGTGTCGCCCGGGAAGCGAGAGACCGCTTGCGGGGTCGGGAATCCGAACTGCTGCCACGCGTTGAAGGTCACCGTTGACCCGCTGCCGCTGGAGACGTTCGTCATCTTGGCGACGCCGTCCCACCACGAGAGCTTCTGGAAGCCCTGGTTGTTGTGGAAGGCGGGCGAGGGAGATCCAGCCGCCTGCCACTCCGGGTAGGTCAGCTTGTGGTGGGTGCCGTCGGGCGCCTGCACGAAGAGCTCGTTGGACGTCTGCCACTGGTAGAAGTAGCTGCCCTGCACCCAGCCGGCGTTGCGCGGGGCCGGCGAGCCTGCGCGCTGCCACTGCTGGAGGGAGAGGTTCGTCCAGAGCCACGTTCCGCCGTCGAAGTACGTGACGGAGTAGATCGTGGGAGACCACGGGTACTTGACGAAGTCCGTGGGTGCCTTGCGCGGCGCCGGGAACCCGGCCTGCTGCCACTGGCTGTACGTGACCTGCTGCCAGCCGGTGTTCTGCTGGTTGTAGTACAGGTTGTCGGAGTACGGCACCGAGTAGAAGCCTGTCGGCAGGGCCGACGAGGGCGCCACCGCACCGACGAGTGCCACGACGCCGAGGGCGACGGCGGCGAGAGCGCGCTTGATGATCTTCATGTTCCCCCTGAGGGATGGTGAGGCGGTCAGGTACCGGCGGGAGCACGGTGCCCGAACGGTAGCGGTTCTGCGACGATGGTTGTGTCGTGACCGATCGACGGACCACCTCGTCCGGCGACGGGCGAGGTGTCCGCGCGCTCGTTCCGCCCCACCGCGCGGGAGAGGGTCTCAGCGGGTGGCGGGTGCGGGTCGCCCGAGGGCGGTCCACTGGTCGTAGGTGAGGCGGAACCCGTCGCCGGTGATGGGGCTGTCGAGGTACAGCACGGACGAGCCGGGCTTCTTCCACACGACCTCGCCGATCACGTGCGTGACGGTCTGGGGAGTCGGGCGACCGACCCACTCCCACGTCTCGAGGTCGAGGTTGTCGCCCGACCCGGTGGTCGTCTCGTCGAGGTACCCGATGTGGGCGGACCAGGGGTAGCGGTAGAACCCGGTCGTCGGGAACCGCTCCGGCGCCGGTAAGCCCGCGAGGACCCACTCGGCGAACGTCGCGCGGTGGTAGCCGGGGCCGGCGTCGGTGGGCATTCCGAAGAAGACCTCCGGGGAGGAGGCGTACTGCACCACGTTGGTCCCGTCGATCCAGTGGGCGAGACGTACGGTCGGCTGTCCGGCCCGCGACCAGCTCTCGTGGTCGAGGTGGTCCCAGTACCACTCGCTCGCGTCCGGACCGAAGTACTGGACCGCGTGGACGTCCGGCCACCACGGGTACCTGACGTAGTCCGTGGGTGCCTGCAGCGGGGTCGGGAGTCCTGCGGAGGCCCACTCGGGGTAGAGCACCGGCCGGACGCTCGTCGTCCCGTCGACGTGGTGCACGTGTCGGAGAAGCGTGTCGGTGTACGGCGCGGAGCAGAAGCCGGGCTCCAGCGCCTGCGCCGGGGCGGCCGCGAGAGTGCCGGCGACCGCGAGGGCGAGGACGGCTCCGAGAACTCGTGGACGACGAGACATGGTGGGCTCCGGTGGCGACGAAGGAACTCCGGCCGAAAGGTCACCCGTGCTGTGAGACCCCCTGGATCGACCGGAACCTGTCGCCGGTGGAGAGGTCGGTCGTGTGCACGATGGCCGGCGACCAGGAGTACCGGGAGGAGCCGCCCCCTCGCGTGGGCGGCCGCGGGCTCACGGCAACCGGTGGGCACGGCAGCCTCAGAGCCCGAAGATCTGCTCCAGGGTGGTCACGCCGGAGCGCTGCATGTGCGAGGAGAGCTCGACGCCCACGTAGCGCAGGTGCCAGGGCTCGTGGATGTAGCCGGTCACGTGCTCCATCCCGGCCGGGTACCGCACGACGAAGCCGTAGCGCCACGCGTTCTGGGCGACCCACTGGCTCGTCCGGGTGGCCCCGAAGCACTGTCCGAGGCCGCAGCCCGAGCCGGCCTCGCCGATGTCCACACCGAGGCCGAGCTGGTGCTCCGAGTGACCGGGACGGGCGCTGAAGCGGTCGGCCTCGGCCTGGCCGTGCGTGCGCACGTACTGGTTGTAGAGGTTGGCCTGGTAGTCGTAGGAGCGGTAGGCCGACACGAGAGTCATGGTGCGACCCGTCGCGGCGTTCGAGGCGGCCGCCAGCCGTTCCAGTGCGCCGGCGGCCTCCGTGCGCATGAGGGTGTTCCCGCCGGCGAGCGGGATGTTCACCTGGCGCAGGTCGCCGGGCACGTACCGCAACGGGTTCGTCGAGCGCTGCTTGTTCACGACCTCGGTGACGGAGCCGGCGGGGCCCGGTGTCACGTCCACCCGCACGGCCGGGAACCCGGCCGCCGCGTACTCGGCGTACGTGATCGCACGGTTCATGGTCGGGCCGGCGTACCAGACGGTGTCGGAGCCCACCTGGCGGTAGAACTGGTCGCCCGCGAACCGCTGCACGGCGAGCGGGCGGGGGAAGTTCTCCCTCGCCCACGTCGCGTAGCCGATCGGCCGGCCCTGACCGGCACCGACGTTCGTCATGTAGGCGATCTCGGAGGACCAGGAGAGCTTCGCGAACCCTTCCGAGCGCCGGACGGGCGCGACGTGGCCCGTCGCCGCCCACTCGCCGGCGGTCAGCCAGCGATAGCCGCCGTCCGGGGCGACGAGACCGACGTCGGGGCTGGTGGCCCACGTGTACACGTAGGAGCCCGGTACCCACCCCGTGGTCGACGGAGCGGGGCGGCCGGCCCGGACCCACTCGTCGTAGGTCAGCGTGCGCTGCGTCGAGGACGCGCCCCACCAGGTGCTGGCGTAGATCGTCGAGGACCAGGGATAGGACACGTGGATCGTGGGGGCGGGCGTCGGTGTCGGCCGGCCGGCCGCGACCCACTCGTCGTAGCCGAGGGCGCGGGCGTTCCCGGCGGCGACCGAGTAGATGGTGCCGTCGTAGCGCGTGGTGTACGTCCCGTCCCCGACGGCCTCGGCGCGCCCCGGCACGAGGATGGTGAGGGCGACGGCGAGCGCGGCGACGGCAGCCGTCAGCAGCCGCGAGCGGCGGCCGTTCGACGCTTCACCGGCAGGGGCGACGGCGGGGGAGGGGCTCATGCCTCCAGGGTAGGCGAGGCTCCGGGAGCGCGATCAGCCCAGGACGACGGGAGCGGCGACGTGCCACCGCTCGCTCCAGTCGCCGATCGGAGCGAGGCCGGCGGCGACGAGGCTGTCGTGGCCGAGCACCGAGCTCGCGGGGCGCGGAGCGGGGCGCACGAACTCGGCGCTCGTGACGGGCGTGACCATCGCGGGGTCCTTCCCCAGGGTCTCCACCACGGTCTGCGCGAACTCGAACCACGACGCCCGGCCCGACGACGTCGCGTGGTAGGTCCCACGCGGCGCCCCGGTCTCCAGCAGCTGCGTCACGATCTCCGCGACGTCGACCGTCCACGTCGGCTGACCGATCTGGTCGGACACCACGGTGAGCTGGTCGCGCTCGGACGCGAGCCGCGCCATCGTGCGCGGGAAGTTCGGTCCTCCGGCGCCGTAGAGCCAGGCGGTCCGGACGACCAGGGCGTCGCCCTGGAGGACGGCCCACTCGCCGGCCGCCTTCGTGCGGCCGTACGCCGAGGCGGGACGGACCGGATCGTCGGCCTGGTACGGCTCGGTGGCACCGCCGTCGAACACGTAGTCCGTGGAGATCTGCACGAGGCGTGCCCCGGAGGCGGTCGCGGCGCGCGACAGGAGGTGCGGTCCCACCGCGTTGAGGAGGAAGGCATCGGCCTCGCGCGTCTCCGCGTCGTCGACGGCGGTCCAGGCGGCGCAGTTCACGACCGCGTCGTAACCGCGGACCTTCTCCGTCACGTCCGCGAGGGAAGTGATGTCGAGGGTGTCCCGGTCGGCGGCGACGACGTCGTGGTCGGCCTCGAGGCGAGCGCAAAGGTCCTGACCCAGCATTCCGGCGGCACCGGTGACCAGCACTCTCATGCGACGACCCTTCGAGTTGGTGTGGTGGCTGCGGCCGACCCGGCCTCGCCCGGGTCAGTCTAGGCGGGCGGGAGTGGTCACCCCCGCAGCCCCACGACGCCGCTGCTCGCCGTCAGAGCCTCGATCGCCAGCGCCAGCTCGATCGCCGTCGTCCCCTCGCGCAGACCCTGCGCCGAGGCGGGTCCGGCCGCCAGCTCGGCGAACGACGTCGACAGCCCGCCGGAGACGATCGCCGGGTGCCCGGCCGACGCCGGCGCGAGCGGGCCGAGCGCGTCCGGCTGGGCGGCGACGTCGGCGGAACCGTCCAGCGCCGCACCGGGGAGCGTGCCGGGCCACCGCAGGGCGAAGGACGGGAGTGCGACGGCGGTCACGACGTCGCACTCGTCGAGCCAGCGCTCCGGGCGGGTGGTGACGACGACGTCGGGGTCGGCGCCGTCGCCCACGAGCCCCTCGCCGTCACCGGCGTCCAGGACGGCGGTCGCCCCGGTGACCCACGTCCCCAGGACCCACACGAGGCTGCGCCAGTGGACGGGGACGTCGATCAGCACGCGGGTCCCCGGGCCGGCGTCGACCTCCTCGACGAGCAGGTTGGCGATCTTCGCCGTCCAGTTCGCCAGCACGCGTCCGGACAGCTCCAGACGTTCGCCGTCGGTCGAGGACCAGGCCAGCCGGGGGCGGCGCCGTCGGCGAGGAGGCGCGGATACAGGGTCCGAGGATCGATGCTCATACGTCGAACCTACGGCGATCCCCGACCGACACGCCGGTCGAGACGTGATAGATACCACCGCTCGGCTTGACTCCGTGGGGATGACACGCGTGTAATTCGATGAACGCCGTGCAGGGGGCAGGGCGAAGGACTATCTAACTTGGAGGCGCGGATGTGGAACATCCTGGGTGAGGGCCCGCTCTCCTCTCCGTCCGCCTGGAGTGCAGTCAACGCCGGGCCGTACGAGGGCGAAGGCGCTCTCGGCTGGCAGGAACGTGCGCTGTGCGCCCAGACGGACCCGGAGGCGTTCTTCCCCGAGAAGGGCGGCTCCACGAGGGAAGCGAAGAAGGTGTGCGTCTCGTGCGAGGTACGGGGCGAGTGCCTCGAGTACGCGCTCGCGAACGACGAGCGCTTCGGTATCTGGGGCGGCCTCTCGGAGCGTGAGCGCCGCAAGCTCAAGCGCCGAGCGGTCTGACGCGTCTGGTCGCCGTGTCCTCAGTCGCACCTGTGCGTGAGCCCCGTTCGGTGCTCACGGTCCTGGTGACCCGTGGGGTCACGCCCTGGCTGTCGGCGACGCTGCGCGCCCTGGGCGCGCAGGAGTCCACACCCGACCGGATCCTCGTGGCCGTCTGGGACCCGACGGCGATCGTCGCCGTGCGGGACGCCCTCGCCGAGGCGGGGCTCGACCAGGCCGACGTCGTCGCGACCGGCGGGGCGGCGACCTTCGGGGCCGCCGTCCGCACCGCGATCCGCGACCACCCCGCCGTCGTCGGCCAGTGGCTGTGGCTGCTGCACGACGACAGCGCGCCCGAACCGGGGGCGCTGTCGGCGCTCCTGCGGACGGTCGAGCAGGGGTCCTCGATCGTCGTGGCCGGGTCCAAGCAGGTCGAGTGGGCGGCGCCCGACGAGCTCATCTCGGTCGGTGTCGGTCTGACGCGCTCGGGGCGCCGGTTCACGGCGCTCGAGGAGAGCGAGATCGACCAGGGACAGTACGACGACCGTTCCGACGTGCTCGCCGTCGGCACCGCCGGCATGCTCGTTCGCCGCGACGTCTGGGACGAGCTCCGGGGTCCCGATCCCGCGCTCGGCCCGTACGGCGACGGCGCCGACCTGGCCCGCCGCGCCCGACTGGCCGGCCACCGCGCCGTCGTCGTGCCCCGCTCCGTGGTGCGGCACGCCCGCGCCAGCTACACCGGCCAGCGGCACCCCGAGCACGGCGAGCCGGCGGCGCTGGACGCCCCGGTCGAGCCCGTCCGCAGCTGGTCCGCCCGACGACGGGCCGTCCTGCACTCCCGGCTGGCGGGTGCGACGACGGCGGGCTCCGTCCTCCTGCTCCTGGGCATGTTCGTCCTGGCCCCGGTCCGGGCGCTCGCCCGCGTGGCCACCAAGGAGTTCGCGCTCATCGGCCCCGAGCTGCGGACCCCGTTCGCGACGGCGGCCCACCTCGCCGCCGTCAGCCGCGCGCGCGCGAACGCCCGCCGCACCGCCGTCGTGCCGCGCCGCGTGCTCGCACCGCTCCAGGTCGGTCCCGGCGCGCAGCTCGCCGCCTGGCGCGACACCCGGCTGCAGCGCGCCTCGCTGCGCCGGTCGAGCCGCGCCCGCTCGGAGCTGGAGAAGGCCGAGGCCGCGTCCCTGGCGCGTCGTCGCCGGCTGGCCCTCCTCGGTGTGACGGTCCTGACTGTCGTCGTCGCCCTGGTCACGGTCGGTCACTGGGCCCTCGGCGACGCCCTCCTCGGCGGTGCGCTCCTGCCGGTGGACACCGGCGTGCGCGACCTGTGGACCCTCGCGACCTCGCCGTGGCTCGCCGTCGGCGACGGCCACGCCGCCCTCCCGCAGCCCCTCCTGGCGGTCCTGGCGTTCCTCACCACCGTCCTCGGCGGCTTCTGGGGCACCCCGGTCTCGGCCACGATCGCCGTCCTGACGGTCGGCGCGATCCCGCTCGCGGCGCTCGGTGCCTGGTTCGCCGCCGGTGCCGCGACGCGCGGCCTCGCCGCCCGGGCGTGGGCCGCGGTCGTCTGGGCGCTGGCCCCGACGCTCCTGATCTCCCTCGCCCAGGGCCGCCTCGGCTCGATCGTGGCCCACCTGGCACTGCCCTGGGTCGCGCTGGGCGTGGCCAGGGCCCTCGGCGTCCAGCGCCGCGACGTCGTGCTCGGCGGCATGGTCGGCGCGCGCCGGGTGCACGCGGAGGTGCCCGACGACGACGGACCCACCACGCGCAAGGCCCCCGTCCCGCCCGCCAGTGCCGCTCGCGCCCGCGGGTCGATCGGTGCCGCCGCCGCGGCCGGGCTGGCGTTCGCCGTCGCCTGCGCCGGGGCGCCGCTGCTGCTCCCGCTCGGCCTCGTCGCCGTCGTCGTCATGCTCCTCACGCTCCCGCGCGTCACGACCGGGGTGCAGGCCGGCCGCGGTCGCCTGGTGCTCGTCGTGCTGCCCGCGATCGCGCTCGTCGGCCCGTGGCTCACGGCGCCGTTCGGCACCGCGGGGACGGGCACCCAGGAGTCCTCGCTGGACTCCGTCGTCCGCCTCCTGCTGTCCGAGCCGGGACGCCCGCTGCCGCAGGACGTGCCCGACGCGTGGCAGCAGCTGCTGCTCTGGCCGGGCGACCTCGCTCCGCTCCCGCCCGCGCTGGACGTGCTGGGCGCGGTCGGCCCGTTCCTGCTCACCGGACCCGTCCTCCTCGGGGCCGTCCTCGCTCTCCTGCGGGGCGGGGCGCGTGGCCGCACGGTGCGGATCGCCTGGGCCGTCGGCGCCCTCGCGCTCGCCGGCGCGGTTCTCGTCACCCACGTCCCCGTCGGCGTCGCCCTCGACACGGCCACCGGGGCCGAGACCGCCGTGCCGGCCTGGTCCGGCCCCGCCGTCTCCCTGCTGCTGCTCGCCCTCCTCGTCGCCGCGGTCGTCGCCGCCGACGGACTCCAAGTCCGGCTGGGCGAGAACACCTTCGGGTGGCGCCAGCCCGTGACGGCCGTCGTCGCCGCCGTGCTCGTGATCGCTCCGCTCGCCTCCGCCGTCGTGTGGACCTGGTCCGTGCGGACCGATCCCGCGCTGCTGGCGGTCCAGGTGCGCGAGGACGCCCCGGTGCCCGCGCTCGGCCGCCAGGTGCAGTCCTCGGCCGCCTCGGCGCGCGTGCTCTCGCTCGCCCCGACCACCACCGGCTACGACGTCCAGGTCTGGCGCGGCGCCGGCCCCCAGCTCCTCGACACCGCGACCGCCCCGCACGCGCTCGTCGGCGCCCTGCTCGACCCGTCCGTCGCACCTCCCGACGCCGCGGACGAGGCGCTCGCCGTCACGGTCGCGCGCCTCACGGTCGCCGCCGACGAGGCCGCGCCCGCGCTCGTCGAGCACGGCGTCGCCGTCGTTGTCGTCCCGCCGGTCGACTCGGTCGTGCGACCGGGCGTCGACGCGACGGCGCGGGCGGAGCTGGTGGCGAGTCTCGACGGCACGGCCGGCCTCGAGCGCGTCACCTCGAACGCCGCCGGGACCATCTGGCGCGTGGTGACCGACACCGGCGTCGCGCGGGCCAGGGTGCTCGAGAGCGACGCCAGCACCCCCTCGGCCGAGGTCGTCGTGACCGGCCGCGACCTGCCCGTCGGCGGCCTGACGTCCGGGCTCGTGCGCGCCGGTGGCGAGGTCCTCCCGAGCGAGCAGGACCGGCTGGTCGTGCTCGCCGAGCGAGCCCACCCGGGCTGGCGCGCGACGCTCGACGGCCGTCGCCTCGAGCACACCGACCTCGACTGGCGCCAGGCGTTCACGCTGCCGGCCGGCGCCGAGGGGCGGCTGACCCTGACCTACGTCGACCCGCTGCGGACCGTCTGGACCGTCGGACAGATCGTCGTGCTCGGGCTCGCGGGCCTGCTGGCCCTGCCGACACGACGCCGCACGCCGGGGGAGGACGCATGACCGACGACAGCACGCGCACGAACGGGGCCGCGAACGTGCCCGGGCGGAGGGGGAGCCGGAGGAGACGACCGCGTCGCCGTCGCTCGCCTCGCCCTACCAGCTCGAGGCCCCGCCGGAGGTGCCGGCCGCGGAGGAGGAGTCCGCGGACGGTGCGGACCAGGGGGGCCCGGTCGCGGCACCCGCCGCGCCCGACGCGACGACCGAGCCCGGTCCGACGACGCCGGCCGACGGCGACCCCGCCGGGACAGCCGGGACCGTGGGGACCGACGGGACCGAGACCGTCACCGGTGCTGCGGAGACCGGCACCGCGGCGACGACGGCGCTCCCCGCCCGGATCGCCCGCTCCTCACGCGAGCCGAGGGCGCCGCGCGAGCCCAAGGCGTCGCGCGAGCCCAAGGCCGGTCGTGAGCCCAGGGCGCCCCGCGCTCCGAAGACTCCCCGCGACCCGAAGACCCCCGCGACCGCGCCGGCCTGCGCCGCGCGGGGTCGATCGTCACCGGCGCGCTCGTCCTGGCGCTGGCCGGCGGCGTCGTCCTCGGCAGCGACCTGCTCGACCGGACGGCGCCGGCCTCGGCCGACCCGCTCGCCGTCGCCGTCCCGCCGACCCAGGTCGCGCTCGCGTGCCCCGGACCCGTCGCACCGCTGGGCGGCGCCACCGGCTCGACGGACACCGAGCTCGGCGGAGCGTCCGTCTCCACCGCCACCGTGCGCGGCCTCGTGCTGCCGCGCGAGTCCGGGACGGCCGCCGCCACGCTGGGGCCGCTGACCGCCGTCGACGGCGCCGCCCCCACCGACCTCGCCGGCTCGGACGCGGCGCTGCTCACCGTCCTCGAGGGCGCCCCCGGGGCGACCGTGCTCCGGGCCGAGCCCGACGAGCGCACCGCGGCCTACGCCGTCGCCGCGAGCGTCTCGCGCGCCGACGAGGGAGACCTGCGCGGCCTGACCGGTGTCGCGTGCCCGCCCGCCGCGACGTCGTCGTGGATCGTCGGCGGGAACACCCTGATCGGCTCCTCGGCGATCCTCACGCTCCGCAACCTCGGCGCCACCGCGGCGACCGTCACGCTGCGGGCGTGGGACGCGGTCGGCGAGGTGCCGGTGAGCGGCACCAGCATCCTCGTCCCGGCCGGCACGGAGGTGCAGCAGGCGCTCGAGGCGAGCACCGCCGACGTCGAGCGCCTCGCCGTGCTCGTCACCGCCACCGGTGGCCAGGTCAGCCCGACCATCCAGACGTCCCAGCTGACCGGTCTCACGCCCGCGGGCACCGACGTCCTGGCCCCGACCACGATGCCCGCCCTGGAGCAGCTGCTCCCCGGCGTCGTCCTCACCTCCACCACGGTCGACGAGCCCGACCCCAGCCTCGTGCGCATCGTCAACCCCGGCGACGAGGCGACGACCGTCACCCTCGAGCTGCTCGGCAGCGACGGACCGCGCCGGCTGACCGACGAGGCCGGGCTCGTGATCGAGCCCGGCGCCGTCGCCGACGTGTCCCTCGCGGGCGCCCCGGCGGGCACCTTCACTGTGCGGGTGACGGCCGAGGACCCGATCGTCGCCGGGGCGATGCTCGTCCGCCGCGGCGAGCCCGCGCCCGAGGACCCCGACGTCCCCGTGCTCGAGCGCGCGTGGCTCCCGGCCGTGCACGGGGCGACCGACGCGGCCGTCACGGCCCCCGGCCTCGGCTCGCTGGCAGACCGCGGCGTGCTCGTGGTCGGCAACGGCGAGGAGACCGACGCCTCGGTCGAGCTGACGGCCTACGACTCGCGCGGCGAGATCGTGGCCGAGCGGGCGGTCAGCGTCCCCGCCGACAGCTCCGCCGCGCTCGAGCTGACCGCGCTCGGCGCCGGTGCGGTGGCCGTGACCATGAGCGCGCCGACGCCCGTGAGCTCAGCCGTCGTCCTCACGCGGGGCGACGTGCTCGGCGAGATGATCGCCGTCGTCACGGCTCAGGCGGACCCGCAGGTCGAGCGCTCGGCGGCCGTCACGATCTCGGGCTCCTGACGGCTCACGACGCCACGACCGCTCAGTCGCCGCGGAACCCCGGGTCGACCTCCTCGGGAGGGCGACCCAGGAGCTGGGCGACCTGCTCGACGATGACGTCGCGGACGAGCGCGCGGAGCGTCTCCGGATCGTCCGCCCGGCCCTCGACGACCCGGCGGTAGAGCACGATGCGGTGGGCGAGCCCCGCGGCCGGGTCGGCAGCGAAGTAGCGCCCCAGCGGCACGCCGTGCTCCCACGGCGAGGGGTCCGACGGCGGGACGTCCTCGACCGCGTACTCCACGCCCCGCAGCTGGGACTCCCAGCGCCGCTCGAGCGCGTCCACCGCCTCCAGGACGGCGTCGTCGAACCGGTCGGCGCGGCTGCGTGCGGCCGGCATCCCCGGCGGCAGCAGCGGTCCGCGCACGCCGTGGCCGCGGCGGTCGCGCCGTCGCGCGCCCCGGCGGGAGGGGATGGCGACGTCGGCGGGGCCGCTGCCGTCGCCGTCGACGGCGTGACGGGGCGTGGGGGAGGGCATGGCACCACGGTAACGGGGCGCGGAGGAGGTAGGTTGGCAGGCGTGAGACCAGCCCGTCAGTGCATCCGCCCCACGTGCGCCCAGCCCGCCGTGGCGACGCTGACGTACGTGTACGCCGACTCCACCGCGGTGCTCGGCCCGCTCTCGACGCACGCCGAACCGCACTCCTACGACCTGTGCGGCGCCCACGCCGAGCGTCTGACGGTCCCGCACGGCTGGGAGGTGGTGCGGCTCGACGTCGACCTCACCCCCGCCGCCCCGACCTCCGACGACCTCGTCGCCCTGGCCGACGCCGTCCGCGAGGCGTCCCGCACCGTTCCGCGTCGGGCCACGCCGCCCGCGCAGGGCCGCCCGGTCCTTCCCGAGCCGCCCGTGTCCGCCGAACCGAAGCGCCGCGGGCACCTGCGGGTGCTCGACGGAGGGGAGTGACCATGACCCGGGCCGACTGGATCAGGCAGGCGCTGCGGTGCCCCGTGACGGGTACCGAGCTCGTCGATGCGACGGGCCCCGACGGCACCCCCGAGCTGCGCAACACCTCGGCCGAGCGTCCGCTCGCCTACGCGGTGCGCGACGGCGTCCCGGTGCTGCTGCCGGACGAGGCGCGACCCGTCGAGGGCTAGCCGCCCCACCAGGTCTACGATCGCGGGCGGCGCACCATCGTGCGCCGGTTCAGCGGTAGGAGATCGACATGTCCACTGAAGGTGGAACCAAGGCCATCCTGGCGGCGCTCGGCGCCAACCTGGGGATCGCCGTCACCAAGTTCGTGGCGTTCGCGCTGACGGGGTCCTCGTCGATGCTGGCCGAGGGCGTGCACTCGGTCGCCGACTCGGGCAACCAGCTCCTCCTGCTGCTCGGTGGCCGCCGTGCGGTCCGCGCCGCCGACGCCGAGCACCCGTTCGGCTACGGCCGCTCCCGCTACTTCTACGCGTTCGTCGTCTCGATCGTGCTGTTCACGCTCGGTGGCCTGTTCGCGATCTACGAGGCGTGGCACAAGTTCGCCGACCCCCACCCGATCGAGGGTCGGTGGTGGTGGGTGCCGCTCGCGGTCCTTGCTCTCGCGATAGTCATGGAATCCTTCTCGCTCCGGACGGCGGTGCGCGAGTCCCTGCCGCACAAGGGCGAGCAGTCGTGGTGGTCCTTCATCCGGACGTCGAAGTCGCCCGAGCTGCCGGTCATCCTGCTCGAGGACCTCGGTGCGCTCATCGGCCTGGTGCTCGCCACCGTCGGCGTCTCGCTGACGCTGCTCACGCACGACGGCCGCTGGGACGCCCTCGGGTCCGCCGCGATCGGCGTGCTCCTGGTGATCATCGCGTTCGTGCTGGCGCGCGAGACGCAGTCGCTGCTGCTCGGCGAGAGCGCCGAGCCCGGGGTCCAGGCGCTCATCCGCGAGGCGCTCGTCGGCGGCGGCGTGACCTCGGTCATCCACCTCAAGACGCTCCACCTCGGACCTGAGGAGGTGCTCGTGGCCGCCAAGATCGAGGTGCCCTCGGCCGCCACGGCCGCCGACGTGGCGCACGCGATCGATGCCGCGGAGGTGCGCGTGCGCGAGGCGGCCCCCGTCGCGCGGGTCATCTACCTCGAGCCGGACCTGCGCCGCGCCGTCGAGGACGCGGCCGCGGTGGCTCCGTCGGCCGCTCCGTCCACGCCGCCCGCCTCGCACTGACAGGTTCCGCCCCGCACCGGCACGCCGACCACGCCCGACCACGTCCGGGCACGCACGAGCCCCGGGCCCGACCGTGAGGTCGGACCCGGGGCTCGGGTGCGTGACGGCGGGCTCAGCCCTGCGAGCCGCCGGTGATGCCCTCGACGAAGTCGGGGTTGGCGTCGAGCCACGCGGCGGCCGCGCCCTCGAGGTCGTCGGCGTAGGCGTCGTCGTTGAACATCATGTTCTCGACCTCGAACAGCTGCTCGTCCGTCATCTCGAAGGACTCGATCCAGCTGACCAGGATCGGGAACCGGTCGGCGATGTCGGCGGAGCCGAAGGTGTGGATCTCCTCGGCCTCGCCGAGCGTGCCCTCGGGGTCGGCGAGGTCGCGGATCGGGAACGCGTCGTAGGCCCAGTGCGGGCGCCAGAGCGTCACGGCGACGTTCTCGCCGGCGGAGGTCTTGGAGGACAGCTCCGCGAGCATGGCCGGGGTGGAGGACGTGATGTAGTCCATGCCCTCGAGGCCGTACGTCGGGATGACGTTGTCGGTCGTGGCGGTGGTCAGGCCGGCCCCGGCCTCGATGCCGACGAGGCGGTTGTCGTACTCGGACGCCATGGCGGCGAGGTCCTCGAGGGACTGCGCGGGGGAGTCCTCGTTGACGGCGATCGTCAGCTTGGCGTTGTCGTACCAGACGCCCAGGTCGGTGAGGTCGGAGGAGTAGTCCTCCCAGTAGTCGGCGTGCGTCAGCGGCAGCCAGCCGTCGAACATGAGGTCGAAGCCGCCGCCGGCGAGGCCGGTGAAGAGCACGCCGATGTCGGCGGTCTCGGTCTCGACGGTGTAGCCCTCGTCCTCGAGCATGGCCTTCCAGAGGTGGGAGACGGCGATGCCCTCGTCCCAGCCGGACGGGATGCCGATGCGGACGGTCTCGTCGGTCTCGACGGCGTCGTCCCCGCCGGTGGCGGACGTGCCGCCCTCGGTGGACTCGCTGCCGCAGGCGGCGAGGGTGAGGGCGAGGCCGGCGGCCGCGAACGCGGCGACGGAACGACGGATGGTGGTGCTTCTCATGGGGATTCCTTCCTTCGGCTGCCGGATCTCGGCAGCTCTGGGTGGGACAGGGGTGGGGTCCGCCGGTGCGGACCGTGGCTCAGGCCGAGGTGGTGGTGCGGGCGCGGGCGACGGCGGAGCGCGAGCCGAGCGCGGACGTGACGCGGTCGAGGTAGACCGCGAGGATCACGACGGCGAGCCCGGCCTCGAAGCCGAGGCCCACGTTGATGCTGGACAGGGCGCGCGTGACCTCGGACCCGAGGCCGGCGGAGCCGACGAGCCCGGCGATGACGACCATCGAGAGCGCCAGCATGATCACCTGGTTGACGCCCGCCATGATCGTGGGCATCGCCAGCGGGAGCTGGATCTGGCGCAGGATGCGGCCCGAGCTCGACCCGAAGGCCTCACCGGCCTCGACGACCTCGCGGTCGACCTGGCGGATGCCGAGCTCGGTGAAGCGCACGCCGGGAGCCAGCGCGAAGATCACCGTGGCCACCAGGCCGGGCACGGCACCGGTGAGGAAGATCGTCACGGTCGGGATGAGGTAGACGAACGCCGGCATCGTCTGCATGAAGTCGAGAACGGGCCGCACGACGGCGGAGACGCGGTCGTTGCGAGCGGCGAGGATGCCGAGCGGGATGGCGATCACGAGGGCGATCGCCGTCGCGATCAGCACGAGCGCGAGCGTGTGCATCGCGTTGTCCCACTGGTTCATCATGTTGATGAGCACCAGCCCGACGGCGGCCGTGAGGGCCAGCTTCCAGCTCCGGATCCACCACGCCAGCGCCACGAGCAGCGCGATGACCACCCAGAACGGCGGCGCCGTCAGGATGCCGTCCAGCCCGTTGTAGGCGCTGGACAGCACGGTCTTGATCAGGTCGAAGAGCCAGGAGAAGGTCGAGGTGAGCCAGTCGACGGCGGCCTCGGCCGCCTCGCCGACGGGGAGACGGACGATCGGGTCGTTCACAGCTGGTCCTCCGTGCTGAGCGGTGCGGCGAGGGGCGGGACGGTGGGGCCGTCCTCGACGGGGGCGGCGGCGGGCGGGGCAACCGGCGGGTCACCCGCGGGACCACCGCCCGTGGCGAACCCCGCGGTCGGGAGGGGCTCGCCGATCGGGGTCGTGTCCTCCTCGCCGCTGCCGGGGTCGGTGGTGTGGGACATGGCCTCCAGCAGCCGGACGCGGGGGACGACCCCCACGAGACGGCCGGCGTCGTCCACGACCGGGACGGGGAGGACGGACTCGGCGGCCGGCGCGAAGATCTCCGAGATCGGTGCCTCGGGGGACACGGCGCGGTCGTCCGGTCGGGCGACGGCGCGCAGGTCGGCATCGCCGCGGCGCACGGCCTGCAGGAGGTCGGTGTCGGTGACGGTGCCGTGGAAGGTGCGGCTGCGGTCGGTCACGAAGGCGGCCGAGGCCGTGTGCTCCTCCATGGTGCGCAGGGCCTGGCGCGGCCCGCCCCCGAGCCCGACCACGACGCGCGACGGGCGCATCACGGAGGAGGCCGTCAGGACCCGGGTGCGGTCGACGTCGGCCACGAACTGCGCGACGTAGTCGTCCGCGGGCTCGGACAGGATCTGCTCCGCCGTCCCCACCTGGACGACGCGGCCGTCCCGCATCATGGCGACGCGGTCGCCGAGGAACATCGCCTCGTTGAGGTCGTGGGTGATGAACACGATCGTCTTGCCGAGCGTGGACTGCAGCTCGAGCAGCTGCTCCTGCATCTCGCGACGGATCAGAGGGTCGAGCGCCGAGAACGCCTCGTCCATGAGCAGGACGTCCGTGTCGGCGGCGAGCGCGCGGGCCAGGCCGACGCGCTGGCGCATGCCGCCCGACAGGTTGCCGGGCAGCGAGCTCTCCCAGCCGGCGAGCCCGACCAGCTCCAGGGCGCGGGCGGCGCGCTCGCGTCGCTCGGCGGCGGCCACGCCCTGGATCTCCAGCGGGTAGGCCGCGTTCTCGAGCACGGTCCGGTGGGGGAGCAGCGCGAAGTGCTGGAACACCATCGAGACGCGCTCGCGTCGGATCTGCCGCAGCCGGGCGGGACTGACGGTGCCGAGCTCGTCCTCGCCCAGGTGGATCGTGCCGGCCGTCGGCCGCCACAGACCGTTGAGCATGCGGATCAGCGTCGACTTGCCCGAGCCGGACAGGCCCATCACGACGAAGATCTCGCCGCGTCGCACCTCGAAGGAGGCGTCGATGACGGCGGCGGTGCCCAGGGGTCTGACCTCGTCACGGGTCGCCCCGGACCGCAGGCGCCTGACGGCCTCGGGGCCGCGCCTGCCGAAGATCTTGTAGACGCCGTCGGCGCGCAGCTCGATGGGTGTGTCTGTCATGGAAAGTGCCCTCCGCAGCACCGCCCGGACCCGTCGGGGGACGTGGTCGTGGCCCCGGGAGACCGGGTGCGGGCGTGCTTGATCGGCCCGACGCGGTGCGCCCGGCTCAAACGTGTGGTGTGGCTTCCACCGTGCGCCGATGCGGCCGAGGATGCAAAGCGGGAAGGGCGACGTTGGGGCGGGTTTGGCGTCTTGCTCACCCGCCACTATGCCTCTGACCTGCGGCTTTACCATTCCATGATCGTTATCGGTTCGTTACACTACTGATGCCCGAGGCCCCCGCGTACGCTGGGGGACCGTGACCGCACCCCAGATGAGCACCCACGGCGACCTCTCCTTCCGCGTCCGCGACCTGGCCCTGGCCGAGGCCGGGCGTCACCAGATCCGCCTCGCCGAGCACGAGATGCCTGGACTGATGGCGCTGCGGGAGGAGTTCGGCGCCGCGCAGCCGCTGAGCGGGGCGCGCATCGCCGGCAGCCTCCACATGACGGTGCAGACCGCCGTCCTCATCGAGACCCTCACGGCGCTCGGCGCCGAGGTCCGCTGGGCGAGCTGCAACATCTTCAGCACGCAGGACGAGGCCGCGGCGGCCGTCGTCGTCGGGCGCCCCGAGACGGGCGGCACGCCGGCCGACCCGCGCGGCGTCCCGGTCTACGCCTGGAAGGGCGAGACCCTGCCGGAGTACTGGGAGTGCACCGACGAGATCCTGCGCTGGGTCGACGCCGAGGGCGTCGACGTCGGCCCGACCCTCATCCTG